>SPAX01000054.1:0-32333 GCA_005239475.1 Nitrospira sp.
GCATCTAGTTAGCGGGTTGGCCCAGGGTCACAACTGAAGGAGTACTAACAGGCTAACGGGCGAGACGAGCGAGTGTTCGAGGTCCGGAGTTCGAGGTTTTCAGAACTTCAAACCCCGAACTTCGGATCGCGACTTTCTCGCGTGTCTCGCATTTCTCGCGTCATGCGTCACGCTTGACGCATCCCATAGGTGCGGAGCTTGTTATAGAGGCTCGCCCGGCTGATCTTGAGGAGCTTGGCGGCTTTTGCACGATTGCTTCCTGTTTGCTGGAGTGCCTGAAGAATCCGCGCACGTTCCGCCTGGCGAGTGGCCCCACGCACAACGGTACGGAGATCGTGCTCTGCCTCTTCCGATCCCATCGCCACGATGTCTTGGCAGCTGAGCTCGGGACTGGTGGTGGTGACGACCACTCGTTCAAGGTAGTGTTGCAACTCTCGCACATTGCCCGGCCATGAGGCCTGGGTGAGCGCCTGCATCGCATCCGGCGACACCTGCCGGACCGGCTGCCTGTGGCGCTTACAGGAGGCCGCGATGAAGTGCTGCACCAGGAGCGGGATGTCTTCCTGCCGGTCACGGAGCGGAGGAAGAGACAATGGCAACACCGCGAGCCGGTAGTACAAGTCTTGCCGAAACGCCTTGGCCTTGACGAGATCGACGAGGTCCTTGTTCGTCGCTGAAATGACCCGCACGTCGATCTTGATCGGTTGGGTCCCTCCGACCCGTTTAATCTCCCCCTCCTGAAGCACCCGCAGCAACTTGGCCTGAAACGTCGGGGTCGTGTCGGCAATCTCGTCGAGGAAGATCGTCCCGCCGTCTGCCTCCTCGAAGAGTCCACGTTTGGAGGCATGCGCTCCAGTAAACGCGCCCTTCACATGGCCGAACAACTCACTCTCCAACAGCGTTTCAGGCAGCGAACCACAATCGACTACGACGAACGGCTTATCCCGTCGATAGCTGGTGCGGTGAATCGTTTTGGCCACCAGTTCCTTGCCGGTGCCGCTCTCCCCTTGAATCAGCACGGTCGCGGAACTGTCTGCCACGAGCCGGACCATGTCGAGGACTTCTCGCATCGGCGCGCTCGAACCGATCAGCTCACCCAGCTTCGATTCGTATTTCGCCTCCATGCGCTCACCGCTCGTCTGCTTCGCAGGCTTCGGCGGCGCCTTGAACAACACCAGCACAGACTCGACCTCACCACTGCTCGAGACAAGCGGAAACGCCTGATGCATCCCACAGGCCGTGCCGTCCCCTCCCGAGGAACAGGCCACGGACTGGACCTCGGGCGATTCATACATCTTCGTCGCCGGACAGGTGCCACAGGGATCGTGCCGGTGCGCAAAGGCCTCATAGCATTTCGCCTGATGGTCAGACAATTGGAATGCTTCCTCAGACCATGCGGATTCATTCGCGTAGATCACGTTGAAATCGCGGTCCATGACCGCCACTCGCTCGGAAACCCCACTGGCTAACTGCTTGATGGCTTCCAGTCGAGCTGCGAGGATGGGGTCGGTGGGGGCGGGAACAGTCGTACGGTCTTTTTGAGATCCGGCCATCTCATACCTCTCACAGGCTAATGCGTCACAAACATACAAGCTTTTAGTCGATTTTCCCATCCAATGCCGGGCCTAAGAGACGCAGCACTGCTCCTTTAAGCTCGCTGATGCGAACCGGCTTATCGAAGTACGCCTCGACGCCGATGGCCAACGCATCGGCTTTCGTCTGAGGATCTCCAAATGAGGTGATCAGCACCAGCGGCACACCAGGAGCAAACGTCCGGAGCCTGGCGATGTAGTCCAATCCCCCGGCCGGCATCCGAAGGTCCGTGAGGATCAGTGATGGGCGAGCCTCAAGCACCGACCGCAGGGCTTCGTCCCCATCAGCCGCTTCTCGGATGGACAACCCCAGATCGTACAGCTCATCGCAGAGGAGACTCCGCATCTCATGGTCATCTTCTGCGATAAGCACCACCGCCTGCTTCCTCTCCTGTGTCATCCCTTACCCCCTCTACATCCTGCCCTCTTCACCACTCCCTGGTGGGACACAATGCACAACCCGTGCAAGCCGGCCCCTCTCGCTGGCGGGAAGTGATGGATTCCAGAACTGCGCCAACTTGCTTGAGATTTCCTCGGAATGAACGAGACTGGGGACGGAAATGCACTAAGGCCTGATGAAAATTGCGACAGAAGTCACTCCGCTCCTGGTGCAGATTGCGACAGAAACGTCAGACCGCATTATCGGAAGGTTGAAGCTGAGGTTAAGGCTGAGATGAAGAAAGGCTGATCTGGTTCATCTGGTCTATCTGGAAGTCGTTTCTCGCATTTCACGCCTCACGCTTTCGGCTGGGCTCCGTCAAGAGGGAGTCGGACCCAAACCGTCGTGCCCTTGTCGATGGCACTCTCCACAGCGATGGTCCCGCCATGTTCCTCGATGATACCTTTCACGACCGTGAGGCCTAGACCGGTTCCCTTCCCAAAATCTTTCGTCGTGAAAAAGGGCTCGAATACCTTCGAGCGGATCTCTTCCGGTATCCCATGGCCGGTATCGGACACCCCGAGGCGCGCGTGACTATTCTCTTGATCGAGGCTCAGCCTGAGCTGCCCTCCCTCCGGCATGGCATGGATGCTATTCATCAGAAGATTGATGAGCACTTGGATGAGCTGGTCCCGATCGGCACGGACTAGAGGCATTGATGGTTCAATCGTTTTTTCAACCGTGATGCGACCTTGGGCGATCCGTTCCTGGAACATCTCCAGGCTATCGTCCAGGAGCTCACCGAAATCGACTGCGCGCCACTCCGGCATCCTCCTCCTGGCAAAGGTAAGGAGTTGGTTCATCACCTTGGTGATTCGCTCGACCTGCGTGATGATCGTGGCAAGGCCCTTCTTCATCCCTTCATCGGCGGCGCGTTGGAGCAGATATTCCGCACGCCCGAGGATCACGTTCATCGGCGTACCGATTTCATGCGCCATACCGGAGGCCAGTGTGCCCAACTCCGCCAACCGCTCAGTCCGTCGGAGTTGCATCTCCAGACGTTTGCGCTCGGAAATATCTACGATCGACGCCACTACCCCAGGCCCCTCGATCATCTGAATAGGCGTGAGTCCGATTTCAACAGCAAACTCACTCCCGTCCTTCCGCAAGCCAAACAACTCGCGCCCTTCCCCCATCGATCGTATCTGGGGAGCCTTTATGAACCCGGCACGGTGATGCTGGTGAGCAGATCGAGAGGGCCCGGGGATGAGCATTTCGACCGACTTGCCCAGTAACTCTCCCCTCTTGTAACCGAATAGGTGGAGCGCGGAGGCATTCACCATCACAATCGTCCCACTTTCGTCAACGAGCAGCATGCCATTGGGAGCAGCCTCCACAATGAGACGAAACTGTTGTTCGCTGTCAAACAAATCTGGGCTCACGCAGGCGTCTTTCCTTCGATCTCGCCCAGTTTCCGATAGAGCGTCTTGCGATCGATCCCGAGCATGTGGGCCGCCTGGTACTTGTTGCCGCCGGTCTTCTCGAGGATCTTGAGGATATATTCCTTCTCCACTTCATCCAGCGGCAGGGTTCGTTCAGCCGCATCGTCGAGCACGCGCCGATCACCACGGGCGCCCTGAATCGTCATCGGGAGATCTCCCGGAACAATCATTTCGCTCCGGCTGAGCGTGACGGCCCGCTCAATCACATTTTCCAATTCGCGCACATTGCCCGGCCAGGCATAATCCACCAGCATCGCCAGCGCGGATTCGCTCACGCCCTGTATCTGCTTCCCGCGAGACTCCGCACACTTCTTCATGAACGAGTTCACGAGCAACGGAATATCTTCGCGGCGCTCACGCAGGGGGGGGAGGCGCAACTCGATCACGTTGAGCCGGTAGTACAAATCCTCCCGGAACCGTTTGGCCTTGACCTCATCCGTCAGGTTCAAATTCGTCGCCGCAATGATACGCACATCCACCGAAATCGGTTTCGTCGCGCCGACACGCCTGATTTCTTTTTCCTGAATCGCCCGCAACAGTTTCGCCTGCAGCATCAATGGCAGTTCGCTGATCTCGTCGAGGAGCAATGTACCCTTCTGGGCCTCTTCAAAGAGGCCCCGTTTATCCATCTTTGCATCCGTGAAGGCGCCTCGCATATGGCCGAATAGCTCGCTTTCGAGCAGCTGTTCAGGGATAGCAGCACAGTTGACGGGGATAAACGGAGCATCCTGACGATCGCTATTGTAATGGATCGCCTTGGCCACCAACTCCTTGCCGGTCCCGCTCTCGCCGGTGATCAACAGATTCGTCGGGCTGTCGGCCACGCGCCGGATCAGATCGAATATCTCCTGCATCGGTTTGCTCTTGCCGATGATCTGATGAAAGCTGTACTCCTTATGGACCTCGCGCCGGAGCCGGTTTACCTCACGCCGTAGCGCCGCTTCGCGAATGGATCGTTCCACCACGCGAACCAACTCATCGTTTTTCACCGGCTTGGTCAAGTAGTCGCTGGCGCCCTTCTTCATGGCCTCGACCGCATTATCCACCGACCCAAAGGCGGTCATGAGAATGACCCCGATGTCCGGATACAGACGCCTGATCTCCGCCAACAACTCCGTCCCCGGCATCCCTTTCATCCGCAAATCCGTCAACACGACGGCATGGTCTTGCTCGGCCAACAGCTTCAAGGCCTCTTGCCCATTCCCTGCCGTCGTGATCTGATGCCCGCGGTCCTTGAGCACATCGTGGACAAGCTCCCGCATTTCCGCATCGTCATCGACGACGAGAATCGCGCCCCACTCTTCGGTCATGTCGTACTCCTTCTCTAAACTGGTTTATCTGGTCTATCTGGTTTGTCTGGTTTTTTGGTTGGACAAAACTAACCAGATGAACCAAATCAACCAGATAAACAAAACAAACCAGATGAACCAGACAGACCACAAACGAGAGGCTAGCTCTTTGCCTAGAACGGGTCAAGGCTGCTCTGGCGCGAAAGGCCACAGACAAACCTCCCTCTTGAGGAGGAATGCCCCAATATTCCCTCATCATTGGGATTTCAGCCAACTAACAGGCATAGATGTGCAAAGGCGGGACCACTGTTGGCAAGGATAAAGTTCTGGACTGCTGAATTCGCAACTCACTGATTTATCAGATGGGCACCTTCGTTGGGACGGACGTAAATTTTGAAACTGAATGTCTCCCATTTTTCGGCGTTCTAAAGCCCCTCCGGAAATAAAATCAGTGACTTTCACCCCTAACTCTCATTATTCATGAACACTTCTGCTGCAATCGCGGATTCCTCGGTGCGTTCTTCGTCGCTCGTCGTTCGTGAAGCGTGAAGCGCGTGGTGGAATGAGTGTGTCTGTATCGTCGCATGCGAGGTACGAGATACGTTTCACGAGGAACGCGCGCTCGGGCGATTTCGCGACGAACCGTCATGAATAAGACGGGCTAAGGAGCCTGTCCGACATTGCCGTTCGTGACGAGGCAAAGGAGGTGCGGTCAGTTGCGAGGCCGCAGGCCCGAGGCTGACCCTCGTTTCACGCCTCACGTTTCACGGTTCTTGGGAGCGGGCCGAGAACGACGCAGATGGTCGCAGATCGTTCGCCGCAGTAGAAGGTCAATGTCGGACAGGCTCCTAAGACACATTGCTTTTGATGAAACTGTGGGACTATATTCCCAATATGGCTCAGCCTAAGCACTTGCAAGCGCTGTCCGCTGCCACCCTCCGGCTTTTGCGTCCTCTGGTGAAAATCCTCCTGCGGAACAATGTCTCCCACCGGACGTTCGCCGAACTCGCCAAGCTGGTCTATGTGGAGGTCGCGAACGCTGAGTTCGGAATCGCGGGCAAGAAACAGACGGTATCGAGGATTGCCATCCTCACCGGATTGACGCGCAAAGAAGTGCAACGATTGTTGGCGCAACCGCCCGGTACCGAATCCGTCGTGGAGGAAGAGTATCACCGGGCTTCGCGGGTCATCACCGGCTGGGTGCGGGACCCTGATTTTGGGGATGGGAAAGGCCATCCTCATCCACTTCGAATGGAAGGGAAGCGCGCATCATTCAGTGAGTTGGTCAAACGCTACAGTGGAGACATCCCTGTGCGCGCGATGTGGGACGAATTGCTACGGGTCGGCGCCGTGAAACAGTTGAAAGATGGACGGATTTGCCTTCTCTCTCGGGGTTATATCCCGCAGAAAGGGCCGGTCGAGAAATTGCAGGTTCTTGGAACTGACACCGCCGATCTCATCTCGACCATTGACCATAACGTGTATCAGAAACCATCTAAGCCCCGCTTCCAACGCAAGGTCATGTATGACAACGTACCTGTCGCGGCGGCGAAGGAATTTCAAATCCTCGCCGCCGCCCAGGGGCAGGAACTCTTGGAGACGATCGACCGTTGGCTTTCCCATCGAGATCGTGATGTGAATCCAGCCTCGAAGGGGAAGGGCCGTGTTCGTGTAGGGCTAGGGATCTATCATTTTGAGGAACAATCGGATCCTGATCAGGAAAATCCCACGTCATGAGGCGCAAGACCTATCAGAATGTTCTTGCCGCCATCGCTCTGTTCCTGTTGCTGGCGTCCTGCGGCCCCAACCCACAAGCTGGCGGTGGAATCGGCGGAACAGGCAATACGGCTTCGATAGCCTCTGGCCCAATCACCGGATTCGGCAGCGTCTTTGTGTCCGGATACGAATACGGCACCGGCACGACGTCGATGACGATCGACGGGACATCCGGCAGCCAAAACGACCTCAAGAAAGGGATGGTGGTGCTCGTCAATGCCACGGTGACCCACAACTACGGGACGAACGATCCTCCACAACGAACGGCCAACACACTCTTCTATGAAGATACGGTCGAGGGGATCGTCCAATCGGTGGCCTCGGATGGGTTGAGTCTTGTGGTCCTGGGGCAGACGGTATCCATCACCTCATCAACGATCTTCGATGCCACCATCCCAGGACAGAATGTTCTGAGCCTCGTGCCAGGTCGAGACCTCGTGGAGATAAGTGGGTTCGTCACGGGAGACGGGACGATCGTCGGGACCTTCATCGAATTGAAAACCATCGACCTGACAACCGAAACTCCTGACTATGAGGTCAAAGGTTTCATCAAGAACCACGACACTACTCACAAAACCTTCGAGATCGGCTCCCTGACCGTCGACTATCGTGATGAAGACCTGAAAGACATGCCGAGCCAATCAAGCAAGCCCTGGGACGGCCTGTTGGTAGACGTCCGCGGAAGCCAGGTATCACCAGACGGCGTCAGGATGACCGCGACGAAGGTAAAACCTGAAGGGCTAGGCACTGAAGACAGCGCGAATGCCGAAATTCGAGGGTTCGTGACCCAGATTGTCGCCCTGGGTGATTTCTACCTGGGCAATGTGCATGTGCTGACGAGCGCCGGCACGACCTTCGAAGGTGGAACCCGCAACGACATCCTGGTTGGTGCCTATCTGGAGGTGCACGGTCCGCTGGTCGGCGGCATTGTGAACGCGACGAAAGTGGAGTTTGAAGGAGAGACGGAACTGCAAGCAAATGTAGCCACGATCAATTCAAGCGACAACACCTTGACGCTGACGGGCTTCGCAGGTCTGGTCATCCAGTTCGATAGCCAGACCGCGCTTCATGGTCAGGGGAATCCACGGCGACTCGCCGACCTCCGCGACGACGACCATCTCCAGATACATGGGCGACTACGTGGCGGGAATACCATCGTGGCCAAAGAAGTGGAGCGGAGTGACCCCAAGTCAAACGTGCAGGTACAGGGCTTGGTCACGTCGGCTACAGATCCAATCGTCGTCCTGCTCGGGGCTTCCATCGACACATCGCTGATTCCCGAGGGTGGGTTTCGTGGACCGTATGGCACCGTCGGGAGAACAAGCTTCTTTGCCGGCCTCTCAAGCGGCAAGAAAGTCGTCCTCCGTGGGACCTCTCAGGTCAATACTGTTCTGTGGTCATCGGCCTCGCGCAGCGACTAATCATGGGACATCTTGCTCTCTCCCTCCCGGCGTTTCTTTCCCGCGCGGGCCAATACATTCGCGCCCTTCCACATACGTGTCTCATTGAAGAGAGTTATTTCGCCATAGCCGTGCCGTAGTAGGTATCGACCATCACACCGATTTCTTTCAACATGGGCGTCGGCAACGTGCCGCCGGCACAGACGATCACAGCGTCGTTCTTCATTTCGATGTCTTTCCCCTCGTGAATCAGCGTCACGGTGTCTGGCCCAATCTCCTTCACAGTGGCATTCAGATACACCGTGAGCTTCTTTCTCTCCACACACTGTTTCAGCTGCTGCCGGTTCTTGTCTTTGGGACGGGTAAAAATTTCATCGCCGCGACAGGATATGGTGACCGTCGTACCTCGCTCAGCTGCGATGGACAGCGCCGCTTCCGCCGCACTGTCTCCGCCACCCACCACCAGCACGTGCAGCCCGCGGTATTGTTCGGCGTCGATCAGGCGATAGACAACTTTCTCTTGCTCTTCACCAACCACACCGAGTTTCCGGGGTGTGCCACGCCGGCCAATGGCGAGGAGCACGTTTTTCGTTTTGTAGCTATTCTTTGACGTCTTCACCAAGAACCCGCTTCCCGTTTTCGTGATCGCATCCATACGCTCCGAGAAATTGATCTTGATGCTGTTATCACGGGTTATGCTGCTCCAAAAGGTCAGCAGCTCTTCCTTGCTGATCTCGTACTTGTTGAACTTGCCGACAATGGGCAGCGTCATGGGTGCCGTCATGGCCACCTTCCGACGCGGATAGTGGTAGATGGAGCCACCGAGTGAGTCTTCCTGCTCCACTGTCACGAATCGCAATCCCGCCTCTTTGGCGGCCAGCGAGGCGGAGATACCGGCCGGTCCGGCGCCGACGATCA
Source organism: Nitrospira sp. (assembly GCA_005239475.1). Taxonomy (GTDB): domain Bacteria; phylum Nitrospirota; class Nitrospiria; order Nitrospirales; family Nitrospiraceae; genus Palsa-1315. The sequence continues at coordinate 8,857 of SPAX01000054.1, forward strand.
CCACATCCAAATCGCCCCCCTTGCTTTTGTGTTTCCGAATCGTCTGAATCGCTCGTTGTCCCTGCTCGACTCCTTTTCGAATGAGACCCATGCCGCCCAGCTCGCCGGCGATGTAGATGCCCGAGACGTTGGTTTCGAAGGTCGGCTTGACTTGTGGAATGTCGATGCCGCGCTTCTCTGTCCCGAACACCAGGGTGATCGCCTCGACGGGACAGGCCGCCTCGCAGGCGCCGTGACCGATGCAGTGATCGGGTTGGATGAGCACGGCCTTCCCCCTGACGATTCCAAGCGCCTGTTCTGGACAGGCTTTGACGCAGGCGCTCGAGCCGATGCACTTGTTGGTATCGATGACGGGGTGCAAAGTGAGCGGCTCGGCGATTGCAGACTTCACCGTCTCAGCCAGGCGAGCGCGGTAGTGGGTTTCCTTCTTATGATTACGGCGGTAATACAGAAGCAGTGCAAGGATTACCGGCAGGAGGTAGAGCAGCGTGATGAGATATGATTGCAACATTCGAACTCTCAGTACTATAGAATTTCACGATCGATAACGACCGTGATCTTATTCGCTCCCGGTTTGACCGGCTGACTCATGCCCTGCAGATCGCCGCTCTTCGGCATGGCCTCGCCGGATTTCGACAGGCGGGCCACAATCACCACCGTACCCACGTCGGACAGTTTCCTGGACGGCATGGGGCTGGTCGAGTCATCGAGCCGGAACGTAAAGGGCAAATCCTGTTTCGTGGCCCGCACGATCGACACCGGCATGGGCAGGCCGTTCATCTCGCGCGCGAATACGAACAACGTGTCCGTTGGGGCACCTTTCCCGGCGAGGCCCGGCGCTAGTCTCACCGTGCCGCTGATTGCGGCAGCCTGACCACCGGGCATTGTCGAAGGTGCCGCCCCACCGACCGCCTTGACCATCGCCGGTTTTCCGCCGGCTAACCCTTTGGCTTCGGCGATACCCGAGAGCAACTCTTGTTGGACCTCCACCTCCGCATCTGTCGGGAGGCTGGTGCTGGCCCGTTCCCAATACTGCGCCGCCTGCCCGAACTCTTTTCGGTCGAACGCCACGGTCCCGGCCAGCATCAGAGCTTTGACATGCTTCGGATCGATCCTGAGCGCCTGCTGAATCAAGGCCTCTGACTTCCCTGCCAGCTTGCGGCCATGCAGCATGCCGAGGGCATCGGCATAGTCGACGAGCAGCTGGGGATCGTCGGGGGTCAACTTCATCGCCTTCTCATAGATCGGCACCGCGTCGGCATGCCGCCCAATCTCTACATACGAACGCGCAAGAAGGGCCCACTCCACTCCATCGTTGGGATTCTGCTCGAGCTTCTTCTTCAGCCGCTCGGACAGGACATCGAGCCCTTCGGATGTTTGGTGGGTGTTGTCCACCCAGTCTTGTGCTACTGGCGAGGACACAGCGGAAAGCATAATCGCCTGCGGGTTGCCCAACGTCCAGTACAGCAGTCCGCTGATGGTTGGAATGATGATAGCCAACGCTACGACGACCGCTCGGCTGTTCACCGGCCACACCCGTGCCGGGGGCGTGGCCTCGGCAGGCCTCCTCTCTTCAAGCAGCCGTCGTTCGAGTTCTCGTTTCGATTGTTGATACTGCTCATCAGTCAACAGGGCGTTCTTATGGTCTTGTTCCAATTCAGCAAATTGCCGGCGATAGATCGAAACCGTTTTCTCTCCTTCTTCTGTTTTCGATGACTCCTGGCGCCTGAGCAGCGGCCACAGGAGCAGGCCGAGTACGAGCAGTGTCATGGCCCAAGCGATAAACCAAAATGCGAGGGTCATGATCGTCTCGCCCCTTGTGACAATAGGTGCTCAACATTCTTCGTGAGCGCTTCTGCTGCAATCGCCGATCCGCTACTGCGTTCTTCGTCGCTCGTCGTTCGTGAAGCGTGAAGCGCGGGGTGGAATGAGTGTGTCTGTATCGTCGCATGCGAGATACGAGATACGCTTCACGAGGAACGCGCGCTCGGGCGATTTCGCGACGAACCGTCATGAATAAGGCATGCTAAGAGAAGTCCCACCGGATACCAAAGTAAAAGAATTGTCTCGACGTCGAATCCTTTTGTGTCGAGCTCTCCGTCAGCGTTTTCTCATACCCGCCTGTGCCCTCGAAGGTCCAACTGTCGAAGAAGCGATAGTCTATGCGAACCGTCGGAGTCACGCGATACAGCTCCACGCCAAAACTATCCTTCTGGTGATAGAGCAGGACAAACGTGTCGAACTGTAATTGTTGTCCAAGACGAGCCAACGAATTAAGCGTAAGCGATTGTCCTCGGTACGCTGGGCTCGTAATATAGCTGGCGTTCGCCACGAAGGTCGTACTCTCAAATGGAAAGTTCGCCCCGATCACTTGAGCCGTATACGTCCATATGTTGCCGGTCCCAGGTAGCGCTTGTAAGGAACAAGCGGCATCGGTCGTGGCGTTCGGATCGAGAAAAAGGGTGCTAGTCCCCGGCAAGATGACCAAACAGTTCGTGGCCCCCGTACCGGAAATTCGATTGAGTCGGACGTCTCCACCGAGTTGCCAGTCTTTGGTCACCGCATGGAGTACCCCGGCAAGAAACAGGTCGCTGGTCGCCGTCACGGCCTTGGCTTGTTCGCGCAAGAGACTTTCATTCGTTGTGTTAATGGTTTCAAAAGTGGCATTGGGGGTTCCGAAGAGCGCATTCGTGGTTTGCAGATAGGGCGTTCTGCGATGGTCAGCCAGTACAGTGTAGGTGGTCCCTTCGGTCACCCAGGTTCCGTTGAGCATCGCCACGTTGAGGACGTTGTATGACACGTCATAGTCGATCAGGCCGAACGCATTCTTCCCGTTGGCCGCATACCGTAATTCTGTCCCCACGGCCCGGCGGTCCACCACGCCGTTGACCATCTGGTTGATGTAGTACAGATTGCCGCTCCAGGCCGGTCCGATCGGACCGATGTCCACATTCATTCCGTAAAAGTAGCGGTTCAAGTCAGCCCGAAAATTCCGGGGATCGTCGGGCACATAATTGGAACTCAAGCTGAATTGCCGAGGCTGGCCTGCCAGGAGGTTCACATTCAAGAATTGAGGGACGGCGGTGTAGCGCACCCAGGCTCCGTCGAACCGGAAATCCAGCACACCGCCTTGGTTCCCCGGTTGGCGGCCGACCCGGACGAGATACGAATCCTGACTCGAGTGTTCGTAGTAGAGGGCTCTGAGGCGGCTGACATTTCGCCGTATATCCGAGGTAGCCAAGAGATCGTACGATTGCGTACCACGCACCACGAGCTTGTTGTCGTACTCATCTTTCCGGTATCGCCCCGTGACATCGAACGCCGACTGCAGCAAGGACTGGTCGTGGCTGTTGATATTCGTGGTGCTATTCGCCACTTTGTCTGTAATTTTCGTCTGGGAATACCCGCCATAATAGTACTCGTACACACTCCCGTAGACCCGCATTTCGTCGATCTTCTTCCGCGCTTTCCCTCCGGTCTTGCCTTGGGCAATTTGAGCATTGACTTCGGCCAGGGCGGCCAGCCGCTGCTGCACCCTCACGGCGCCTTCACCATCTGGGTAGGCTTTCAAGTAATGCTCATATTCGGCCTTGGCTTTGGAGGTTTCTCCGTTTCGCTCACGCGCCACTCCGACCAGCTCCTGAGCCTCCTGCGACTGTTTGTTCGGTGGAAGGTTGAGCAAGGCGTTGTAGACTTGCACGGCTTTCTCATTGTCTCCCGAGGTCAGTGCTGCGCGCGCCAACTTCATGAGATCATCCGCATACTTTTCCGTACTCATGCCCGGACGGAATGGAGGAATGTCGAGCAGTTCATTCATGCCCGTGATCGTAGGAGGCGTTGCCGACGGAGGCGCCTTCACCTCTGGCACGATCGGCGGAGGAACCACCGCCTTATCCCGCTTAACCGAAATCACAATCCGGCTGTAACTTGTGATCTCCCGCTGGCTCACGCGAAATCGCACCGGCTTGGCGAACCGGATCGAGAGACCGTTCGTCGCTTGGTCGGGAAACGTGACGGTAAATTTTGGAATCAAGTCGCTGGGTGGCGACGAGGCCAATTCACGTGCGAATGGGCGAGAACGACCCAGGTCTGGAAAGTCGAGAAACACACGAATGAGATCGCCCTGCTCGGAGGGAGTATGACGAAGATAGAGCGCCCGTGTATTGAACACAATATGAATCTCCGCCGCAGTCGGGGTCTCGACGATCTCAATGCGGTCGAGGACCTGAGCCGAGGCTGAACCTGGCGCGGAGAGGACACCAAGTGTGACCATCCCCATCAGAAGGAGGCTCCCGACCGCAACACGCAACCTGCTTATCTGGCTGAGGCCCACCGCACACTCCTGTCCGGTTTGGATGCATGAACGCAGAGGGTGCTCGTCTGTGACGACGAGCACCTGTCAGTGAATTAGAAACTGCCGGTAGGTCTATGTTGCCCCGTTCGGCTCTTCGAAATCGTCGTGAAGGTGGAGTTGGTGTAGAGGTGGCAGCTGCCGGAACAGTCTTTCAACTCCAAGACGTTGTAATAAATCGTCGGCGAATCCACTTTCTTGTGCGGACCTTGCTTGAAGTCGCCCGCGTGACAGCCGGCGCAGTCAGGCTTGTACGCAGCAAACCTCCAGGCAATGACCTCGTTGTTACTCGTATGGCAGGAGCTACAAAGCGTACCGGCCCGATGCGCTTTGTAGAAAGCGCTCTTATGCGTATAGGTCGTGACCGGCGTCCAGGCTACCCCAGCGCGGTGACAGGAATCGCACGACTGCGTGGTGACGAAGTGGCCAGCGGATTTACCTGTCGCTGTCGTTCCGTTATGGCAGGTCGCGCAGCTTCCCGGCGTCACCCCCGTATGGCTGAACGTGGCCGGAATCCAGGCCGTGGTCCGGTGACAGGTGTCGCAGGCTTGTGTGGTTGAGATGTGCGTTGCCGTCTTGCCGCGCGCCTGCGTCCCGTTATGGCAGGTCGCGCAGCTTCCCGGCGTCACCCCCGTATGGCTGAACGTGGCGGGAATCCATCCTGTGGTCCGGTGACAAGTATCGCAGGCTTGCGTCGTCGGGACGTGCGTCGCAGTTTTTCCACGGGCCGTCGTCCCGTTATGGCAGGTCGCGCAGCTTCCTGGCGTCACCCCCGTGTGACTGAAGGTCGCCGGAATCCAGGCCGTGGTCCGGTGACAAGTATCGCAGGCTTGCGTGGTTGAGATGTGCGTTGCTGTCTTACCGCGCGCCTGCGTTCCGTTATGACAGGTGCCGCAACTGCCTGGCGTCACCCCCGTGTGACTGAAGGTCGCCGGGATCCAGGCCGTGGTCCGGTGACAGGTGTCGCAGGCTTGTGTGGTTGAGATGTGCGTTGCTGTCTTGCCGCGCGCCTGCGTTCCGTTATGGCAGGTCGCGCAGCTTCCCGGCGTCACCCCCGTGTGGCTGAACGTGGCGGGAATCCAGGCCGTGGTCCGGTGACAGGTGTCGCAGGCTTGCGTGGTTGAGATGTGCGTGGCGGTCTTCCCACGCGCGGTCGTCCCGTTATGGCAGGTCGCGCAGCTTCCCGGCGTCACCCCCGTATGACTGAAGGTCGCCGGAACCCACGCGGTCGTCCGGTGACAGGTGTCGCAGTTGGCCGTCGTGGGAACGTGCGTCGCAGACTTGCCTGTTGCCTGAGTACCATTATGGCAAGACACGCAGGTTCCCGGCACCACGCCCGCGTGGTTGTAGCCCGTGGAGACAAGCAGCCAATTCGCCGCGCCCATGCGGTGGCAACTATCGCACATAGCCGCTGTCGACATGTGCCCAGCCGGCTTTCCGCGGGCCTGAATCCCGTTATGGCAGGTCACGCAAGTGCCTGACCCGACCCCCTGATGTTTGAAGGCTGCTCCCGTCCAGCCCACGGTCCGGTGGCAACTGTCGCAGGTCATGGTCGTCGGAATATGAGTAGCAGGCTTGCCAACCGCGGTCGTTTGGTTATGGCATTTAGAGCAGGTTCCCGGTGCGACACCATTATGGGTAAAGAACGCAGGCGTCCAATTTGACGTCCGGTGACAGCTGTTGCAGTTGACCGAGGTCGGCAGGTGGTTCGTCGGCTTAAAGGTGGACACGATTCGACCACCGGGTGAATGGCATTGCATACACTGCGTCGGCGTTCCTCTAAAAATGCCCTGCAGGTGACACCGTTCGCACACAACTTGCGCATGACCGCCGCTGAGCGGGAAGCCGGTGCTGCTGTGATCGATCTCGATATCGGAACGGCTTGTACGACTCTGGGCCTCTGCGTCGCTCGGCAACACGATTCCGAGCCACAGGACCGCTGCGACGAGCATCGCGGCAATCACCCTCCACTCACGCAACGAGCTATGTGATCTGTCCTGGTTCATCGGCATTCCAATACATGTACATTCATTCGCTGCTCAACGACTTGAGTCTTGTTCGATTATTGCAATTGGGAATATACTCCCACATACAGAATTGCACGCTACCGTAGCATGATGGGAAATTAGTCCCAAATTCATTGACCGACTGCTAAGCAATCGGTATACCCCGCGGTGCGATTCCCTAACACCACGATTTATCAAGGAAGGCCTGGTGTCACGAACCCGATAATCACGTGCACATTTGACGGTTCAGAACGAGCCTGTATGCAAATGCCGACGTCGTGTACAGATTGCATTTCTGTTCCACGGGTCACAAATGTCCGAAACTACGCGAGGATTGTGCGCCGAGAAGCAGGCGCGGGAGTTGCTCTAAACAATCAGGATCTTCGATGGGCGACTACAACCGATCAACGAACCAGCCTTCCCTGAACATAAGGATGAACGAACATGGTGGTAGCTGAACCTCTCCAGCAAGTTCGGGAACGGACAACCAAGGCACCTCGCCCGGCGACCAGGCTCGCCTCAAATTCAGATGAAGACACGACATCCGATTCTCCGTCCCTGCCCGGACGACTGCTGGTCTTCGTGCTCGTGGGCGTATCGATGTGGGTGGCCTACAATGTGGCAACCGGCAAGTATTACACCCCACGCTCGAACTTTGGCTTTTACCTGGGCGTCGTCGGTTCAGTGATGATGCTCTTGATGCTGGCCTATCCACTGCGCAAACACGTGCCCTTCATGCATCGCTGGGGCGCACTCAAGAACTGGTTTCGTATCCACATGATCATGGGTATCGTGGGCCCCACACTCATCCTGTTTCACTCAACCTTTCATCTGAGATCCCTGAACGCAACGATCGCTCTCTTCAGCATGCTGGGGGTGGTCATTAGCGGCATCATCGGTCGCTTTATCTACACCAAGATTCACTATGGTCTCTACGGCAGGCGCGCCACGCTGGAGAAAATTCAGGCGGAATTTGCAGGCCATTCGAATGATGCCAAATCCCGACTGCACTTTGCCCCTCGTGTCGAACGATGGCTCCAATCCTTCGAACGCGACTCGATGCAACTCGATCGTTCGTTCACCTCGCACCTCTTCAGCCCCCTGACGATCGGATTGAAACGGAGGATCCTGTCTTTTCGCTGCGCGCGCGAGCTGCGAAACATTCTGAAGACTGAACGGCCTCCGGAGTTCCGTGGAGGGGCAACGGAAGCGATCCGGTTGGCGTCAGCGTATTTGAGAGAGAGCGAGCGCGTCGCCCAGTTTAGTACCTACGAACGCTTCTTCTCGTTGTGGCACATGCTCCATGTTCCATTGATCTACATTCTGGCTGCCTGCACGATCTTTCACATCGTGGCCGTCTACATGTACTGACGCCGATCAACTATTATTGTGCTTGTCTCACGAAATTACGTTTCCCTACTCCTACTCAGCTTATTGATAGTCATGGCCGCACCGGCCTGGGCAGACAACGTCGAGACGGCGTTGATGCCGGGGCAGGTGATCGAAAGCCATGCGAAATGGGAAGAAGACTGCACGAAGTGTCACAAGCGGTTTGACAAGGCGGCACAGGATACGCTCTGCCAAGATTGTCACAAAGACATTCGTAAGGACGTCGAGCAGAAGCAGGGATCGCATGGGCGATTCAAGGAGCAGCGCGCATGCAAGGAATGCCACACAGACCACAAAGGCAGGACAGAGAAGATTGCACCGATCACGGAACAGACTTTCGATCATCAACGGACGGACTTCCCGCTCACGGGCGCCCATTCAAACGCGATGAAGGTCGAGTGCAAGGCCTGTCACAAACCCAAGATCAAGTATCGGGACGCGCCGTCCGATTGTTACAGCTGCCACAAGAAAGACGATAAGCATAAAGGGAAAGTGGGAAGCGCCTGCGCCGACTGTCACACGGATCGGAATTGGATGGAGATCCGGTTCGACCATGACAAAACCCGCTACAAGCTCCGTAACAAGCATGTCGAGGTGCCGTGCAAGGACTGCCATGCGAACGATCGCTATAAAGAAACCCCGATGGATTGTTACTCCTGCCATAAGAAAGTCGACAAACATAAAGGGCAGGAGGGCACGAAGTGCGAGGAATGCCATGACGACCGGTCATGGAAGACATCGCCATTCGACCATAACAAGTCACGCTTCCCCTTGATGGGAAAGCATGCCAAGGTGGACTGCAAGAAATGCCATTTGACCCCGGCCTTCAAAGACGCCCCGATGGCCTGCTATTCCTGCCACAAGAAGGACGACAAGCACAAAGGGACATATGGAGAGAAATGTGAGACCTGCCACGCGGAGAGCGATTGGAAGACCGTCACCTTCGATCATGACCTGCACTCCAAGTACCAGCTACGGGGACGGCATATCACGACTAAGTGCGAATCCTGCCATAAGGGGCACTTGTATAAGGAGAAGACTCCGGTCGACTGCCACGCCTGCCACAAAAAGGACGACAAGCATAAGGGGCAATTTACCGAGAAGTGTGAAACCTGTCACACGGAACGGAATTGGAAAGTGCTCCTCTTCGAGCACGACCACGATACGACGTATCCGCTGAGGGGGAAACACCGAACCACCACGTGCGAGAGCTGCCATACGGGACGGCTGTATCAAGACAAGACGCCCACGGCCTGCTACGCCTGCCACAAGAAGGACGATGTGCACCGGCTCCGGTTGGGCACGGAGTGCCAGGACTGCCACAGCATCAGAGACTGGAAGATCTGGGACTTTGACCACGATACGCGCACTCGTTTCAAACTCGATGGCGGACACAAAGGGCTCGATTGTTATGCGTGCCACACCGAGCGCATGGACAAGAAGGTCAAATCCTCCTCCTCCTGTGTCAGTTGTCACAAGAAAGATGACAAGCATGACGGAAGTTTCGGCCCACAATGCGAGCGCTGTCATGAAACAACGCTCTGGAAGACGATTAAACCAGGCACCAGCATCTTTCGCGGTCGGTAGCCTCAAGCCGGCAGTGTGAGATCTTCCAAGGGAAGGTACTGTGAAATATCGACGCGACATCTCATCCACACTCACACTCCTCGCCCTCGCGCTTGTTCTCTTTATCGGATACCAGGCGTGGCTGAAACCGACGTACCTGACTCAGGAGCCGGCAGCGCGGCAGTCCTCGGATTCTCCTCCGTTGCAACCAACCCCCAGCTTCACGTTACCGGGAACGCAGGAATATCCGTCCTGGGACGTTCCGCAAACGCGACTGGTCGATCTCGGACTAGCGCCTACTGATGCGCTCGGGCTCATTCGCGACGAAGTGGAAAAGGGGAACTACAGAGAAGCAGAACGCCGGTTAATGGCCCTCTCGCATACACGGCTGGAGAAGGCCCAGGCCACACGGTACATCGCAGCGCTCTGGAACAATCTCGGCGTGCAACAAGAAAAATTCGGCGGGAGTGCGCTCTCGGTCAAAGCCTTTAAGAAAGCCGTAGCATTCGATCCCACCAATCCGCTGGCGTACATGAACCTGACGCAAGCGTACTGGGAACTTCGCGATCCGGCGATGACGTCTCAGTTCCTCAAGACAGTGATTCGGCTGAATCCCACCGATCCGTTCCCGCATCTTGCACTCGCCGAAGTGCTGTTGGAGAAAGGCGACAAGACCTTAGCGATGACCCATCTTGATCTCGCGCGTCCACAATCCCAATATGATCCCAATCTCAGACCCTATCGAGATAAGCTGGTCGCACAGGCGGATGCAGGGAACTCCGTGCAGCCTCACGCGGTGGCACTCGCCCCTACATCCACATCAGCAGCCATAGACACCAGCCCGGCCCCGAATCCCCGTGAAGGCCGCACGCCTCCTCCCTCAACGCCATCCGCGCCCCCCCCGCCTTCCTCCATCGCGACTCAGGAAGAACCGCCGCCGAGACCATTTATCCCGCGAAACACCGCTCATTTCGTCGTTCAGTTCGACGGGCCTGACGATCCTGCGACGTGGGTGCGCATCCGCGCCATGCTTGAATACGCCTATGAGGAGATTCCTCCGAAATTCGGACACGTGCCCGCCAGACCCATAACAGTTGTCCTACACACAGGACAGAAATTTTCCGGTCCGGCGGGAATCCCCAATTGGGCCGATACGTTGTTCGATCACACTTCGGGTACGATCCACCTCCCCACTCAAGGCGCGCTTGACGATCTCGCATTATTCAGTCGTGTGGTCCGTCATCAGTTCGTCCATGCGCTCTTTCATGAGCAGACGAAGAATGTCCGTACGTCTCCTCCAACATGGCTCGTGGAAGGTCTGGCCATCCATCTGACGGAAGACCCCTGGCCGGACATGGAAGAGTCCCGACAAAAGAGCCTTCCCCTCACGCCGCTGCCCGACCTTCAAGAATCGTGGGCTCAGTTTCCCTCCGCGTCACTACCGACCGCATATCTCACGGCAAATGCTGCCACTCAGCACCTCATCGATCGGTATAGCATGTTCACCGTTCGCCAGCTGATGCACGCGCTCATGACCGGACAGTCTCTTGAGACGGCAATGCAACAGAAGCTGTCCGTGTCGTACGAGCAGTTTCAGCGTCAGTGGACGCAAAGCCATAAGCCGCACGTAAGTGCGAGCGGTTCATGACCACTCAGTGTTCGTCAGAAGCCCTGGGGGTTTACTTGACGACTAGCGGGTACGGGGGAAAACCATTTCTGCACAGCAGAACTTCGATAGCCCGCACGTCTTGGACAAGCCCGGTCTGTCTGGTTATCTGGTCTATCTGGTCCATCTGGTGAGTCTCATGCAACTAAACAATCCAGGAGGTGATCTCGTTAGAGACGTGCATGGGTCCCAGACTTGGAGCAGCCACGGGCAACCGCTCGCCAGATAACAAGAATCATTGCCGCAGATTGGCACGGGACGGGATCGAAGAAATGTGCCTACTTGATCTTGGAGAGGTCAGCAGCGATTCTCGCCTCTTTCCCGTCCTGAAGATTCACGACGAAAACGGACGCCGCAGCGGGATCAAATGTTTCATATGCAAACAGTGCGGTAAAACGCGACCGGTAGGTCGCCCCGCTTCCTTCATTCTTGCGGCCACGCTCGGATTTTCCGATGTCGATGGGCTTGATCCTCTTGGAACCCTGTTGCAACTCGATCAAGGCACCCTCTGCAAAGTATTCGTCATCGCCACACAGCTGAACTTCAATCTCCATATTGGGCATGTCCACGACTTTCTTGATGAACTCGTCTGGCATGCGCACATCCGTTTTTCTTTTTTTTGACTCCGCCGCTTCCTGCCGGCCAAAGGCTTCAAGTCGATAGCGCTTGGTCCGGAGGATGGCGCTGGCTCCGCAGGAATCCTTCTCTGGGTCGGCTCCCACCCGCGTGACCATGGAGGCTTGCTGAAGGACCTTCTTGACGTCCTCCGGGGTGTTGGCCTTCTCCATCGGCGCCCGCCCATCTTCCAAAGCCTTCTTCGCCTCTTCCACTGATAGCTTCACATCGATCGCCAAGACTGGCTGGAGACCGACGACCGTCAACAGGCCCACGACCGCACAGGTGGCGACGCCACCAACTCGCGCCACTGATGTCAGGCATCGCACACTCATCACTCCTTCCCTAACAGGCTGTGGAAAAACTATGTAGACACGCCAGAACGTAGATAGCCCGCATGTCTGGGCCAAGCCCGGTCTGTCTGGTTATCTGGTTGATCTGGTTTGTTTTGTTTATCTGGTTGATTTGGTTCATCTGGTTAGTTTCGTTCAACCAAAAAACCAGACAGACCAAACAAACCAGCGAACGATGGGGCCACATTGTACGGAATCCCCTACCTCTTTGCAATCAGCCAGGGAAACGGGCCCAGTTGGCATAGGGCTTGGTGGCATAGAGTTCATCGAGATCGACCGGCACTCTCACATCGGCTTGCGTAAGCAGCTGAGCGACCAGGCGGAGCGGCAGGCCGACCACCGTCGGGAAATCTCCGTCAATGGAATCGACCAGGTCGCCGCCTTCCCCTTGGATCGAGTACGCACCGGCCTTGCCGAGACTTTCTCCCGTCGCGAGGTAACGTTCATGCGCTCGTTCATCGAACGGCTTCATCCGAACGACGGCCGTGGACAGGGCGACGACGTCTATCGCACGAGTTGAACAGACGAGCGCGACCGCCGTGCGTACGTGATGAACACGGCCTGCCAGCCGCCGAAGCATCGCACGGGCCTCCATCAGATCGGCTGGTTTCCCGATCACGTCATGATCCAACTCAATCACCGTGTCGCTCCCCAGCACGATCGCCTCCGGCTCTTGCCTCGCCACAGACTGAGCTTTTCCTCGCGCGAATCCCTGCACCTGCTCGATCGCCGGGCGGCCAGACACCAGCCGCTCTTCGAAGGACGGGCTTTTGACGTCGAATGGGATGCCCAACAAGGCAAGCAACTCGTGACGGCGCGGAGAGGTGGAAGCCAGAATGAGTGCCATCTAGCAGACTGTGGAAAAACTATTTGGGCAGGCCAGTACTTCGCTGCTCCGCAGCGAGTGAACTAGGCTGAGGTCGAGGTCAAGGTTGAGCGAAGATCTGACTTTCTTCATCTCAGCCTTGGCCTCAGCCTTAACATCAACCTTCTCCGTGCTGGCAGACTTTTTCAGCATCCTACTACAACGCCGGAGAGGGTTCAGGGGAGGCAAGGGGTTCGAGCAGGATCTGGTCAGAGACCTCGGGGAGACTCGTGCTGTGCATGCGAAAATCGGCGAGCACCTGCTCCAGGCCGGCGACCGACGAGACTCGGAACATATCGGCTCGGAGCGATGCGGCATAAGGAAACCCTTTGCAGTACCATCCCAGATGTTTGCGCATCCGCTTAAACTGGCCTTGCCCACAGGCCGCCTCAAACCGTCTGGCATGATCGAGCAACATCTCGAAGCGAACATCGAGTGGCGGCACCCATGGTTCGAGCCCCTCTTCAAGCAGATGTTGCTGCAGCACGAGCCGCGTCGCTTCTTTCTGCCGAAAGAACCACGGGGCTCCGAGCGCGGCTCGTCCGACTAACACGCCATCGACTCCGGTGTCCCGCACGCGACGGACGATGTCGTAGGAACTGAGCACGTCACCATTGCCAAACAATAAGGTCCCGCTCCCCCGCACGATCTCCGCCGCCCGAGCGATGGCATTCCAATCCGCTTCCCCTCGATACATTTGCTGTAACGTGCGGCCATGCAGAGAAATCACTGCCGGCTGTTCCATGAGAAGGTGTTCGATCCAACGGTCGATGACCACCACGTCGTAGCCGAGGCGTGTCTTGACGGACAGGGGGATCGTGTGTCGGACAAACGGACGGGCGTCCTGGCGTTGCTCGTTCATCCGCCAGATCGCCGCCACTCTGCCAGGCTTGAGACCCGCTCCCTCAAGGGTCTGACCGGCCGCCCAATCTGCGATCCCCTGCCGAGCGGCTTGCATAATGGCCTGAGCCACATCCGGCGTTCGGATCAGTCCCGCTCCCGAGCCAGACGAGGCCACACTCCGCGAGGGACAACCCATGTTGATATCCAATCCGTCAAATCCCAGCTCACACACGGCCTGGGCAGCCTGATAGAAGAGGTCCGGCTCTTTTCCATAGAGTTGCGCAACAATCGGTCGTTCAGCCTCGTGATAGATGAGGGAGTCCAACAGGAACTCCGGTCCCCGGCAGACGTCGTGCACATGCGTGAACTCCGTAAAGGAGACGTCCGGCTTCCCGTGCATGGCCACGGTATGGCGGAACGTCGCATCGGTAACCCCATCCATCGGTGCCATGCCGATGATCGGTCTGGTGAGTGACTGCCAGAAACTCATCGGATTCGCTCCATCTCCATCACAGATTCCACTACTTCATTCGCCTGAGCATAGGCCAGACGCAACATGTCGCATTCCTGTTGTACGCAGACACGTGCATCCGGCGCGCGCTCCGTGACGAACTCAAGAAACCGTTCGATCTTGAGGAGGAAGAAATCATACGACTGCGTGATCGGTCGTGGCAACCGAAACCAGAAGACCACGAACTCTGTTAGGCAGATGCCCCGCTCCAATAAAGCCAGGCAGGTCTGCGGAAACATCTCTGCAAGGTCTCCTCCCCAATGGAGAATCTCGTGCGGCACATAGAACATGCGGTACCGTGTTAAACCGGTCTCTTCCGCGGCCACTTCCTGCCACTCCGGGCCTGCAATGGGGGCTTGTCCCGAGATGATTTGCGCATAGCGCGTATACTCGTCGCGCAACTGCTGTCGATCAGACTGGCACATCGGCTCCTGGACCGCGAGGGGAGGACGAGTCAGATCCATCGACCGTGCAGGGGCCATTCCTCTGACCATCGTTTGCTGAACGAGAAGGGAGAAACGCCGAACGGCCTCTGCATACTCCTCCACAGTCGTGTCGATCGGCTTGGTGTCCACTTCGAGCGCCACTGCCCTGAGGCTCACGAGGTTCGGATGGACCAGAACCTGTTCGAGCATGGTGAAGAGGATCGATGGAATCGGCGCAGCATGGGCATCGATCCAGGCAGGAAGCACCTCTCCCCGCTCAGCCCCATCAACCGACTCATGGCAGGCCAACCCCGCCACGTGAATTTCGACGACACGCTCCAAAGGAAATTCGTCGAGGAACTCCTTGACGAATTGCTCAAGGGACATCCGTCGACAGGCGGCGGTATAGCGATAGACCGTCCAGAGGTGTCCGATGTCCAGCACGAGACCGCAGGGTACCAACGCTGCGACGAGCCGAAAAAAATGGGGAATCGCCATCGTCCCGGCGGCGAAATATGTGAGCGGCGGCATCTCCAGGAGAAAGAGCGGCGCCGCCCCGTCTGGCCGACCACACTGCCGATCCATTGCCTGCTGAACCGTCGCGATATTTTCGGCTACCACCTCTGCACTCATCGACGTATATAAAGGGGGGAGATACGTGCCAAACGAGTAGCCCGCCATCTGCTTCATCGCACATTCATGATTCAGCCAGAAACTCTGTATACTGTTGAGTTGCGTGACCATCTCGCCGACATCCTGCTGAAAGAACGGAGACTCTTGAACGTCCGGCTGGGTAATCCACAGGCCTTCTCCATGATACGCGAGCGGTATATCCGGCACAGCCTGTCGAACCGTTGTCAGTGCGGTCGTCGCCGCCTTAAAAACTTCGAGATAGCCCGGACGGAGTCCTTGCTCCCTGAGCTTGTTCACCAGCTCAAGCAAATTGGGAGAATAGACGTCAACTGACAGCCCCATTCCCTGTGGGGGAATTTCCCTGAGGCGATGCTGAAAGTCCTGTTGAACCAAATCGGGATCAACCATCGATACCCCTTGTGCTGCTCTAGTAATTGGCCTAGTCTATTCGCCGAACCCCTTGTTTGACAAGGGAAGCCCCAGTCACTGACCAGGGGGACCCGTCTGCTATACTTGGCGTACGTCGCTGGAGGCGGAACCCTCACGAGTCGTGCAGGCGCGAATCGGGGAAGGTTTCGAGCCCATGCCGAACGACGATGGCAAGCCCGTCAAGACAACACCTCTCATACACACTATGGTTGCCCATATGATGACACCAGGGGTCGTGCAAGTTCCGGGAGACATATCTGTCAGCGAAGCGGCACTGCTGCTCGAACGGGAACAGGCGCCCTGCTTGCTCGTGAAGGATACCGACACGCGGTTCGGCCTCATGACGCCGTCCGACATTGTGAAGAAAGTCGTCGCTCAGGGGCTCGAACCGCACGATATCGAAGTCCGCACGATCATGACACGCCCGGTTCAGTTCATCGAATACGATGAGGCCTTGGCAGAGGCCTCGACACTCATGATAGCGACAGGTGCTTCGCTCTTAATTGTCACCAAACAAAATCAACCAGTTGGCGTGCTCACAGCACAAGACCTGATGCTCACGCCGCCCCGACGTGGCACGAAGATCCCCGTCGTCGTGAGTGTGGTCGGACGAGCCTCGTCGCAGGGGCTCAACTTTAACGCCATGATTACCCAGCTGAGCCATGTCGGAGCGTTGGTCGAGTCAACCGTGAAGATCCTGACAGGAACGAACGTCGTACTGGCGTTTTCCATTTCCGGTCAAAACACCCCCTTAACCATTCGTGGAACAGTCCTGACCAGCGGAGTTCCGGGGGCAGAGCCCGGTGAGCCATCAAGCGGGAGCCGCACCTGGCATGTCGATATTCAGTTCACTGACCTCTCATCGACCGATCTCGCGCGTATCAGGGCCTGGGCGCTTCAAACTATGCTTCCCTCACCCAATCGCTCCTAGCCTCACACATATGTTCCGTTTGCTCCGTTCTTTTGACCAACAGGCGATCAGCTGATAGAATTTTGTCTCCTTAGGATAGAAACCAACTCCGCATATGGACAACCAAATGAAGACCTCCCAGACCCGTTCCCGGCCCCTCCCCTCGAACGAGGAGCTGCTCAGCCAAATTCGCCTCCTGCTCGACAGTCCGGAAGACGATCTGCAAGCCGCGATCATGAAGGAACTCCTGGCCGGAACGCTTCGGCTCCACGACTCTCATCTGGACATCCTGGACCTCAAAATCGTCAACCGCGCCGTCAAAGAACTGCGTCACGCCTTCCGCGTCTTTCATGACTATCGCAATCGGCACAAGATCAGCATCTTCGGTTCGGCCCGCACTGCCGCGGATGATCCGAACTACCAGATGGCCTTCCAGTTTTCCCGTCAAATCGTCGAAGAAGGGTTCATGGTCATTACCGGGGGAGCCGACGGGATCATGCGCGCGTGCCAGGAGGGCGCCGGACGCGAGAACAGCTTCGGGGTCAATATTATGCTGCCCTTCGAACAAGGCCCGAATACCACGATCGCCGATGACCCCAAGCTCGTCACGTTCAAATACTTCTTCACCCGCAAACTCATCTTTCAGAAAGAGGCCAACGCCATTGCATTGTTCCCGGGCGGCTTCGGAACGCATGATGAAGGTTTTGAAATTTTGACCCTCGCCCAAACCGGCAAGAGCGATCCCCAGCCGATCGTGTGCCTCCAGGCTCCCGGTTGCGACTATTGGGACGCGTGGTACACCTTCGTCACACGCCAACTCTTGGCCCGGAAGCTGATCAACCCTGAAGATCTCAGCCTATTCAAAATCACCACGTCCGTAGACGACGCGATCGACGAGATCAGGAGTTTTTACCGCCGATTCCATTCTATTCGATATGTGGGTCGGCTCTTGGCCATGCGGCTGAAATCGAGCATCTCCCCCGAGCAGGTAGCCGGCCTCCATGGCACATTTGGCGATCTATTGTCTGAAGGCACCTTTGAACTACGCGGGCCACTCCCCGAAGAGCTCGACGAGCCGGATCTCAAAGACTTACCTCGGTTGACCTTCACCTCCAACCGCCGGAGCGCGAGCCGGCTGCGTCAGCTGATCGACCATCTCAACACCCTCTGATCGCTCCGCATAAAGACGCTTTAGTCTCGGCGGAGCATCATGGTATGCTCCGCCACGATGGCCGGTTCCCGCATACAACACCCATTCTCTGATCCCCCCACAGTCGTGCTCTATCACGCCGATTGTGCCGATGGGTTTGGCGCCGCCTGGGCGATCTGGAATCAGTTTCCGGCGGCGCGGTTCATTCCCGTCAAACACGGGAATCCTCCTCCCACAGGGTTACAGGACCAACGGGTCGTCATCGTGGATTTCAGCTATGCCCGTGAGACGCTGGAAACCATGGCCGCTCAGACACAGGCGCTCCTCGTGCTCGATCATCACATTACCGCAGAAAAAGCCCTCGCCGGCCTTCCCTATGCGTATTTCGACATGAAGAAGTCTGGAGCGGTCCTGGCCTGGGAATGGGCGCACGATCAGCCGACGCCGTGGCTCCTCGACTATATCCAAGACAAAGACCTCTGGACTTGGACACTCCCATCCAGTCGGGAAATTAATGCAGCCGTTGCCTCCTATCCTTTCGATTATCACCTCTGGAGTCACTTCAAGCAGAAGGAGTTGGAACAGGAAGGCCGGGCTATCCTACGTTATGAAAACGAGCTCGTGAGCAAACTTGCGGCGCAAGCAATGTTGGTCGACTTTCACGGAGCCATCGTTCCATCGGTCCACAGCGCGGTCTTGACGAGTCAGATCGGCGAACGACTCTCCATGGAGCATCCTTTTTGCCTCATGTGGCACGATCGCGATGGGCGCCGCTATTACAGCATGCGCTCGCGAGAGGATGGGGCCGACGTGGGGGCCATCGCCGCGTCTTTCGGCGGTGGAGGCCATACGCACGCCGCGGGGTTTTCAGTCTCCCTCGGACCTGATGGCTCCTTGCCGGAGAACCCGGCACTCCCTCGATCGGTCATCGACCGTCGCCGAATTCCCCCTCCCGGTGAGGCACCATGATCCCTCTGCACGACGACAACCCAACCAAGCTGACGCCGGTGGTCACGATCGCCTTAATTGCGGCCTGCGTCCTCGTCTTTTTCTACCAGGCAAGCCTTCCCGCCGGCCCAGGAAACACGTTCGTTTTTCAGTACGGGGCAATCCCGGCCCTCGTGTTCGGGCAGACCGACCTCCTCGAGACGGTCATGCCCATTCCCGCCTATGCGACGTTAATCACGAGCATATTCCTCCACGGCGGCTGGATGCACCTCATCGGGAATATGCTGTACCTTTGGGTCTTCGGGAACAACATCGAAGACGTCATGGGACATGCGAAGTACGTCGTGTTCTACCTCGCTTGCGGAATTCTGGCCGCCTTGAGCCACGCCCTGACCAATCCGTCCTCGACTATTCCCATGGTCGGAGCAAGCGGCGCCATTTCCGGTGTCTTAGGTGCCTATCTACTGTTGTTCCCACGAGCCCGCGTACTGGTTATCATGCCTGGCCTGGGCACAACGAGAGTAGCAGCGGGCTTCGTCCTCGGCATGTGGTTCGTGACGCAACTATTGAGCGGGGGGATGAGCATCGGCAGTGAAGGCGGAGGCGTAGCCTTCTTCGCCCATATCGGCGGGTTTGTCGCTGGGATGGCACTGATTGGTCTGTTCAAACGCCCGGACGTGCCCTTCCTTGCACCAAGCCGCAGAGACCGCGGGGAAGGCTAGGCCGGTTTATCCGGTTTGTTTGGTTTGTCTTGTTTATTTGGTTGAACGAAACTAACCAGATGAACCATCCGGATGTTCACGCATCCAGCAACTCACGCACTTTTTCCACCAGCCCAGCTTGTCGATAGGGACGCCTCAAGAGATACAGCGGGTTGAGGCGATGAGACACCATCGCCTCGTCGTCATACCCAGAGACAAAGAGCGGCTTCATCATCGGGCGTTGTGTCATCAACCGTCTGGCTAGGTCGCGCCCACCGATCTCCGGCAACATGAGATCGCTCACGGCCACGTGGATGGCTCCGGGATGTTGCTGCGTGAGCAGCAACGCTTCAACGGAGGAGCTCGCCTCCAAGACTTGATAGTGATGCCGCAACAACGTGGAGAGCGCGAGCTTACGGTCGATTTCATTTGGTTCCACCAACAGAACCGTTTCCTGGTCTTTGGCTGAGGCGTGTGCCAGGATTGATGGAGCAGGCGGCCGGCCCTGCCGTACAAGGGGAAGCGTCACCCGCACCACCGTGCCTTCACCAGGCCGGCTGACAACATCGACCTGGCCCGCACTTTGTTTCACAATGCCATAGACCGCGGTGAGCCCGAGTCCCATATTCATTTCCTTTGTGGAAAAAAACGGTTCAAACATGTGGGACTGGGTTTCTAGGCTCATCCCGCTTCCGGTATCGGTCACTTGAATCAGCACCTTGGATAGAGGCCCTCCCCTTTCATGCACCGGCCCGCTCTCATGCCCGGGGAACGCCTGCTTCGCTTCAATCAGGAGCCGACCACCATTTGGCATGGCATCCCGCGCATTCACCGCAAGATGAAGCAGGACTTGTTCGAGTCCTTCACGATCGGCCTCGACATCCATCGGCGCATTTTCAATGACCACGCTTAGATCAATGGATGTGGGCAGCAATCCTCTCATCACTCCCCGAATCTCCTCCAGCACGGCCTTGACCGAAAGCACCTGTCGGACGTGGCTGTCGTGGAGACCCAACCCAGCCAATTGAGCGGTCACGGCTGCAGCCTGCCCCCCGCTTCGAAATATGTCATCGACCGGCCCATAGAGTGGGTCGTCCGGCTTGAGACGAGATAGAACCACGCCCGTCTGCCTCCCGATCACAGAAACGAGATGGCCGAGTTCGTTGGCAATCCCCCCGGCAATCCGACCGATCGCTTCCATTTTTTGCGCCTCATGCAATTGCTGCTCGAGGCCCTCTCGTTCCTTCTTCTCCTGCCGGACATGCTCATTCGCCCGTGAGAGATCACCCTTGAGACCCTTGATACGAACCTCCAACTGATCCCGCGACGCTTGCAAGGCCTGTTCAGTCTCTTTCAGCGCCTCGATGCTCCCCAGCAATAGTGTTTTTTGTTGCCGTTCGGCCCCGATCGTTTGCAGCGCAAGCCCATAGAACAGTGCCATCACCAACAAAACCGGTATTCCCAGCAGATGCCCGGGCGACAAAGAACCAGTTTGTACAACCCCTTGATAGAGGATGAAGCCATACCCGGCGCAGAGCAACAGAGATAACCCAATGACATGGGAGAGCCGGCGCACCGAGGCGGCAATGAGCATGAGGATGAAATACGATAGGTAGAGATCCGACCGGGCATTACCCGAAAGATAGATGGTCGCGGTCACGAGAACCGTATCGATCCCGATCACGGTCCCGCTGAACCACGCGGCTTGTAGGATCGAGGTTGGCACGTACCACAGGCAGAGGACCATCGCCACCAACCCGCCGACGATCACCCCGCTCGTTGGGCGGCTTACGATCAGTTCCGCTCCAGATAATAACTGATAGGCCAACATGACGCCGACCAGAGACTGAAGCACAACATATCGTGGACGCGAAATCGCACTGTCGTGACACGAATCCTCCGAAGGCAACTCGACATGATTCTCAGAGGGGAAGGCAAGACTGCTCATCGATATGATCTCCTGTTCGGGCAACCGAAGACTAGGAGTGGAGCAAGTCCTGTACCGATACCCACAGAGGGCGAAACCATGCTTTTCCCGTAAGCTATGCCCCGAGGAGCTGAACCGTTTGATCCATCTCCCTACAGCAAGTCACAAAATAGAACGATACAGGGTGGCCAAAAAACGGCTCACTGATTAGGTTTGCCAGGTCGTGCTGCGGAAGAGACGGTCGATCCCTTTCACGCATCCTGTCGGTTGATGCCGGATAGGAACGTTACAGATTTATGAAAGAGGTTAGGCAGACAGGGGCGAACCGTTCGCCAGACCGTCACGAAATTGCTTCGCACGATCGAGGGCGAGACCGAGCGTCTCCCCGAGGAACGTGACATGTCCCATCTTGCGACGGGGACGAATCGCACGCTTGCCGTAGAGATGGAGTACCGCACCGGGAATATCCAGCAGGGCTCGACAGCCTGCGCCATTGTTTATAAAGATTGCGGCATCGTCCCCAATGAGATTCACCATGACGGCTGGGCTCAGCAGACGCACTTCACCAAGCGGCATGCCACTGGTCGTACGAACCTGTTGCTCAAACTGGGACACGCTGCAGGCATCAAGCGTGTAATGGCCTGAGTTATGGGGCCGCGGAGCAATCTCGTTAATGAGCAGTTCCCCGCTGGGCAGCTGAAACAATTCGAGACAAAACACTCCGACCCCTTCCAGACGATCTACTACTTGACGCCCAAGCGCGGCTGCTTGCTCGGCCACAGTTGAAGATCCCGGGGCCGGCACCATGGTGGTTCGAAGAATCCCCTCCTCATGTTCATTCTCAGCCAACGGATAGGTACAACCTTGTCCATCAGCTCCACGGACCACCAGAATCGAGAGCTCCCGTTCAAACGGCACCAAGGACTCCACGATCCATCGCATGCCCGGGCGAGCGGATTCCGATAAGGCTCGCTCCACCTCCCGGACATCGGACTCTCCCTGGATTCTCCACTGTCCCTTGCCGTCATAACCGGCTGTGGCCGTCTTACAGAGGGCGGGATACCCGACCTGTTGGACGGTCGTCGCCAATTGATTGGGAGCAGTCAGGCCGGCGAAGGGGGAAACGGGAAATCCGTTGGAGGCCAAAAACCCCTTTTGTTCAAGACGATCCTGAATCACGCTCAAGACGGCGCTCGACGGGCGAACCGGTTTCCGCAGTTCCAACGCTCGACAGAGCTCCGCCGGGATATTTTCCCATTCATAAGTCACGACGCTGACCAGGTCAGCAAAGCGCGCAAGAACGTGCGGGTCGTTGAACGCAACGGGAAAGCTATGCGTGGCAACACGATGAGCTGGCGCCTCTGGATCTGGATCCCAGACGGCGACGTGATACCCGAGACGGCATGCTGCCATGGTAAACATGGCGCCCAATTGTCCGCCGCCCAGGACGCCCAGAACAGATCCTGTCTCGATAACTACGGCCTTCACGACCGGCGACTCGGACGGCCGGGACCTTTCGTCCTGGTCACCAGGCCCTTCGCTTCAGGAGACTGGAGCACCCCGTCCGTCTGTGTCTGACGGAATAATTTCANGCGGGTGGCAATCGCCGGATACCGGCCCGCCAGAATTTGCGCCGCAAGCAAACCGGCATTCTCCGCCCCTCCGATGGCCACTGTGGCGACGGGAATCCCCCTTGGCATTTGCACGATGGAGAGGAGCGAATCAAGNCCGCGAAGATTCTCCGTCGGGATCGGGACCCCAATGACCGGCANATGCGTCTTCGCAGCCAGCATCCCGGGAAGATGGGCCGCCCCGCCGGCACCGGCAATAATNACTTCGATCCCCCGGCCGGGNGCTTGTTCTGCNTAGGCNAACAAGCGATCAGGAGTCCGGTGCGCGGAGACGACCAACAATTCGTGTGGAACNCCGAGATCCGTCAGAATCGCAACGGCCTTTTCTAAGATCGGNAAATCNGATTTACTTCCACCCAACACCCCGACCAAGGGATGCGGACGATCCGGTCCTCGCCGNCGTGATTGTGATCCTTTGCTGNGACGAGGCATATTTGNGCGGNCCTTTCTCACTGGCTCATGGCTCTCAACGGAGCCCCCACCTTAGCGATTCTCTAACTGATGGTCAAGCNNNCCCNCTCTCCANCAGCAATCCGTGAGACGTGAATCGTCAAACGT
>SPAX01000054.1:32424-34901 GCA_005239475.1 Nitrospira sp.
TNCNGCNNNNCNTGNTAGNNTNGNNNTTNGNCNNNGNNCNNGNNNAGGAGGGTCTTCATCTCAAAGGGCTTCTGAAGTGCGCGGTGGGCGCCCAACATNTTGGCGACNTCGAGAAAATNGAGAATNCCAATCATGTCACTGCCGCCGGTGATCGCGATGATTCTCACGNTCGGGAATTCCCGTCGCAATATGGCGGTAGCNTCCAGGCCGTCCTGCTCGGGCATGAGAATATCCATAATGACCAGATCGGCCGGNGCCAGCCGATACTGCNGGAGGGCCTCTTTCCCATCACGCGCTTCCGTGACGTGATAGNCGGCCTGCTCCAATGTTTCGCGAATCAACCGGCGGATTTGGTCTTCGTCATCGACGACAAGAATAGATGGCATCGAGTCCCTCGGCTTCGGTGAATGATTCCGGACCTCGGTTCCCCGCGCCCTGTGTNTCCCNGAGAAGATTACTGAACTCTACCATCTCCCTGGTAAGCGGGCAAACAATACATCATCGTAAGTGCCGATACCCTATCGGCATCGACCGAAGATATATAGAGTCGTTAATTAAAATTATATAGGGGCGTTTGGCTCTGGAAGAGTTGCCGCACGAGACACGCGAAGCGGGCTGGACTGGCGAGGGTTCGAAGTTCGAGGTTTTCAGAACTTTGAACTTCGGATCAGGCCTGACGCGTGACGAAAATGGCGGCAGCTTGTGCGCGTCGTGAGATACGCAGTTTTTTGAACAGGTTGAAGAGATAGTTCTTGATCGTCTTATCGCTGAGATACATCGCGGTCGCAATTTCTTTGTTGGTCAATCCTTCCGCCACCAACGCCAGCACCCGCTCTTCCTGAGGGGAAAGGGAACGTCCCCGCACCTGGCCGGCTTGAGCTGGCCAGGCTTTAATCCAATCCAGCGCCCGTTGGGTGAGGGCCGGATTGAGAATTGATTGACCGTTGAAGACGGCACGAATCGATCGAATCAGCAGGCCGGAATCGATATCCTTGAGGACATAGCCACGTGCACCGGCCAGCACGGCCGTCATGACAGACTCATCATCGGCATACGATGTGAGAAAGATGATTCGTGTCGTGGGATGACTGGCAAGAATATCACGACAGGCTTCGACCCCGGAGCCATCCGGGAGTCGAACGTCCATCAGGGCGACGTCCGGTCTGAGTCGCTTAACCGCTCGTACCGCAGCGGCTTTGGTTCCTGCTTCACCGACGATGGTAATGCCCTGGCGGTTGTGCAAGACGGTTCGCAGGCCGACACGGACCACTTCGTGATCGTCGACCAAAAGCAGGCGAACCCGTTTGGCCTTAGTGGCGACCATGGGAGGCCTCATTCGGCAAGTCGAATACGATGCGTGCTCCCTCGTTCACCTTTGACAAGACGGTGAACCGTCCTCCGATCTTCTGCGCACGGGCGGCCATATTGCCCAACCCGTGCCCGGCCCCTTTGACAGCCTCCGGGTTGAATCCACGGCCGTTGTCGCGAATGCTCAGCCGGACGCCATGTTTTAGCATCTTCAGCGACACCGTGGCCTCTTTCGCGTGGCCGTGCTTGATACAATTACTCACCGCTTCTTGGATAACGAGGAGCAGGTGCAGGGACTGGTCAACTGATACGGCCTGCACAGCACGGTCCTCGATCGCGAGGCGCACGCGCGTAGCCTGATGTTGCGTCAGCGAGTCTAGCATGTGCTGCAGCGCCGTCGGCAAGTCCCGCCCCTCAAGCCGGCTTGAGCCCAGCCCTGCGATGAAGCTCCGGATCTCGTGCATGACATGGTTCAACTGATCAATGGCCTGATCGAGAGTCAGGCCGGCAGTTTTGCGGCTCTTTGGAGACATCACCGATTTGGACGCTTCAAGGCCCAGGCCCACAACAAAGAGCGACTGTAAGATGCCATCATGCAGGTCTTGGCTGATCCGCTCACGTTCCTCGATGGCTGTGCGCAGATCACGCTCTCGCTGATGGAGAACCTCTTCGGCTCGTTTCCGATCCGTGATGTCTCGGCTGAAAGCGAAGTTGTACTCCTGCCCCTCGAACGCGACATGGTTTGCTACGATTTCCACCGGAAATATTTCTCCCGACTTCGTTCGATGGCTGGTCTCGTAGCGTAAACGCTTTTCTTCCCTGAGATCATCCCAATGTTGGGTCCATCTGCTCAACTGGTAATCAGGGTCCAAGTCGGGGACGGTCATCGCGAGTAGTTCATCGCGAGAATAACCGAGGCGCTGGCAGGTTGCATCATTCACATACAAAATCCTGGCGCTGTGATCGATCCAGAATGCCATGTCCGCCCCGCGATCGACGGCCCATTGAGTCAATCGCAACGCCCCCTCCGCCCGCTTGCGCAGCGTGATGTCGGTCACGATCCCGCCAATCCCCCATACAGAATCGCCAGAACCGTCGGCACCGCAGACCGGAAACTTCATGACCAGGCTGGTGTGAACCCCGTCTTGGTAGCTCGCCGTTTCTTCCGT
>SPAX01000055.1 GCA_005239475.1 Nitrospira sp.
GATTGTACTCGCCTCGCAGACAATCCCATCCCGGACGGAAAACGGATCAAGAAGTTGCAAGGGTTTAGAGAAGCCCTGTACCGGCTGAGAGCAGGCGACTATCGCGTAGTGTTCAAGCGATCCGGCACTCGCATCGACATCGTGCGTGTCCTCAGCAAGCCGGACTTTCAAAAGGCCTATTGATCTACAAGGAATCAGCAAGGACGCGTCGCCGTGTCTCGCCATTCCGTGCAGGGCGTACACGAGTGGTCGGGCGAGACGGGGGCCGCGATACGGCATGGTGGGATCAGGAAATCAATCCCCACCCCGCAGTTTTCTTCTTCTGCTTCGAAGTGTCAAGTCAAGCAACGACCCCATCGGCTTTCGGCAGGTCAGCGAGCATGTCCTCGTAATTGTCTGCCTGCAGCGCACACGGACACCGAAAGGTTGTCCAGGTGCAGACTGTATGGGTTTCCCTCACTTTGACTCTATTCCCTATTCGAGGGGGACGCCGAGGCATAGGCTATGTGGGTGTAGAGCTTTGTGTCAACGCAGCGTGCCGAAGTGAGTAGAAGGAAATGGTTGTATTGCGTTGGGGCTGGAAGGAAGAATCTCGTCAATGTGCACGTAGACATTGGAACTGGTGTCATTGTTTAACTTCGCTCCGTGGGAGGAAATCGGCTTCGACGGGTGTGCCAGGGCTTAGAGTGGATGTCGCCGACGTGTTCGACCATTTCATTAGGGCTGGCGGGGCCTGCGTCGCGCATGGCGCGGAGGCTCGGAAACCGCACTTGCCGAACAGATGCGGTCGCGTAAGCGACGACGAGCACTGTTCGAAGTTCCGTTCGAGCGCAGCTCTGAACGGAACAAGTTGCGCAGGCGAGCAGATGGGAGGCTTAGTGCGGTCGAGCCGGAGCGCGTGAGCAGGGCAGGTTCCACCAGCCCTGTTTTTCTATTCTTTGACCGGAACAGCTTACGGAATCGGCGCGGTTTCAGGAGTGGGAATTGTCGCAGTCGTAGGAGGCGTTGCACCGTTCTTGAAAGGCAGATCGAGCAGCGAATAGGGATTCACGCGGGCGCCGTTGAGTTTGACGCCCCAATGGAGATGCGGGCCGGTGGCGCGGCCGGTCGCTCCCACTTTGCCGATGATTTGCCCCGCTGTGACCAAATCTCCGTCTTTGACCAGAATCTCCGACAGATGGAAATACATCGTATAGAACCCCAGGCCATGGTCGATGAAGACGCCTTTGCCGGAAAAAAAATGATTGACGGTGATGCGGACAATCCCGTCGTTTGTCGCCGCGACATCGGCCCCCATCGGCGCGCCGATATCCTCTCCATTGTGCGGATTGCGCGGTTTGCCGTTCATGATCCGCACGCTGCCAAAAATGCCGGTACGCTTGCCATTCACTGGTTCTCTGAAGTTGCTGTGCCATAATTTCAGCCGCGAGTTCTCTGCGAGCGCCTGCTTGATCTGCTCCTGCTCGGTCTTCCACCGTGCCACGGCCTTCTCATCCAGATCGACCTTCTCTTTCGGCAGGTTCAGATGCTCGACGGAAAACTTCTCTTTGGCCACCAAGACATTAAAGCTCAACTGCTTCGCCTGTTCGCCCTGCTTCACTTCCACAGCGAGTTCATAGGCCCCCGGTTCGTCCTGCATGTCGATCCCGAGCAACCCGATATAGCCGGCCGGCTCCCCAGGTCTGAACTCCCGGAAAAATGGAATCGTCCGCTTCAGAAACGTCCCTTTCACTTCCGTCGCCTGCTCTTCGCCGTTTACCTTGACCACCAGCACCTGCCCCTGCTTGCCGCTGTATTGCCCATCGAGGCCCTTCGATGCAGGAAGCGTATTGGGAAACAACTCGACGGGGAACACGCTGGACAGCAACACGACAGCCGTAATCACCGTTCGGTCCAGTCGTGAGATCCGCAATTGCGCCTGTTTGAGAGCGGTCAGCATCATCGGTAGAACCGTAGCCCCGCCACCTGCGAGAGCAACTCGTCCACACGCCGATTCACGGCGCTGAAGGGGTCCATACAGAGAATCGTTTCTTCCCAGTAGCCATTGAGCTTCAGATAGGTCCAGTCGACCGTATAGGATCGATTCTTCGCACGGGCAAACCGGATGAAATCGCCGCGGACCTTCGCCCTCGTAGTCTGTGGCGGAGTCGACATGGCCCGCTGCACTGCTTCCTCCTCCACCACCCGTTCGATCAGCCCCCGGGACTCCATCAGATAATACAACCCGCGCGTCCGTTTGACGTCATGAAATTGAAGGTCGAGCAGGAACACTCGTGGATCGTCCCAGCTGCAACCCTTCTTGTCGATATAGGACTGGATAAGATAGCGCTTGGTCACCCAATCGATTTCGCGCACGAGCTGCATCGGGTCCTCTTCGAGCTTATCCAACACCATGGCCCATCGTTGCCACACATCGTCGAGTATTGGATCGTGCTCCTGTTGGGCCAAATATTCCTGCGCGCGATCCAGATAGACCCGCTGAACTTCCACCGCCGTCATCTGGCGACCATCGTCCAGTTTAATCTTGCGCCTCAAGGTGGGATCGCGCGATACCTCCCGAATGGCTTTTACTGGGTCCTCGAACTCCATCCCTTGGACTGCGTACCCCTCCTCGATCATGGATAGCACCAACGACGCCGTGCCGACTTTCAAATAGGTCACGAACTCCGACATGTTGGAATCCCCGACGATGATGTGGAGCCGCCGGTAGCGTTCCGCATCGGCGTGCGGCTCGTCTCTGGTATTGATAATGCTGCGCGAGGAGGTCGTCGAGGAGGAGGTCTTCTCGTGAATGTGTTGCGCGCGTTGCGAGATGAAGTACTGTGGCTTGCCGGATACTTTGAGCACCTTTCCCGCTCCGCTATAGACCTGCCGAGTGACGAAAAATGGAATGAGTTGCTCCGTGACTTTCCAAAAATCGACGTCGCGGCGCATGAGGAAGTTTTCATGGCACCCGTAGGTGTTGCCGAGCGAATCCGTATTGTTCTTAAAAATGTAGATTTCCCCGGACAGACCTTCTTCTCGCAATCGTTCTTCCGCTGCCGGCAGACAGGCTTCAAGAAGTCGCTCACCGGCCTTATCGTGGATGACGAGATCAAGAATGTTGTCGCACTCGGGCGTGGAATACTCAGGATGACAGCCTGTGTCTTGGTAAAACCGAGCCCCATTCACCAGAAAAGCGTTGGAGGGCCAACTGTTCGGGATGAGACCTTCAAAAATATACCCCAGCACCTTCTCCATCGGTAGATAGACCCGACCGTTCGGAGAAAAGATGAGACCGTACTCATTCTCCAAACCGAAGATCCGTCGTCTCAGGGGGGCGGGTTGCAGCATGTGCGTATACACAGAATACCAGCCGGCCCTGTCTTCTTCAACAGAAGGACACGATCCGCCGCTGCGGTCTGTCTGGTTGATCTGGTTTGTTTGGTTTATCCGGTTATTTGGTTCATCTGGTTAGTTTCGTTCAACCAAAAAACCAGACAAACCAAACAAACCAAATGAACAAGTTAGGTCGCGAGAAGCTGTTTGGTGTCGGTGGGCGAAAGACGACGGAACCTTCGGCCGTCGCGGGTGCGGTCCAGAACCGCCACTTCCAGGCTCTCCAGCGAGAGCTTCTGGTTCCCAATTTGTTCGAGTGCGGTGATACAGAGCGTGAGAGCAGCCTGGAGTTCCGGGGGCTGCGTGAACCCTTTCTCCTTTAACACGGCCTGCACGGCCTCGGACTTGCCTCCGATGACCGCAAAGGTACGCTCGTCGATGATGCTGCCGTCGAAGGAAATGCGATACATCTCGTTGGCCTGGCCGTTGTGCCCGATCTGCACCACCAGGATTTCCACCTCCAGCGGCTTCAGCTCCTGGCTGAAGATGGTGCCGAGGCTCTGGGAATAGCCGTTCGCGAGAGAGCGAGCCGTCACATCTTCCCGGCTGTACATGAATCCTTTGAGATCCGCGTGCCTGATGCCGGCCTTCCGGAGATTTTCAAACTCGCTGTACTTGCCGGCCCCCGCGAAGGCGATGTTGTCGTAGATCTCGGAGATTTTGTACAACGAGGCGCTGGGATTTTCCGCGACGAGCAGAATCCCGTTCACATATTCGATGGCAATGATGGAGCGGCCTTTGGCGATGCCTTTCTTGGCATACTCCGCCTTGTCCTGCATCATCTGCTCGGGCGAGACGTAATAGGGCATCGGCATGCTTAATTCTCCTTGGAACGACGAGTAGCAATCAACCCGTCATAGATACCACGAATCTGCTGGTCGGAGACATCGGTGATGCCGGTCGCGTCGACGATCTTCGCGGTGGGGTAAATGCCCCGCACGAGATCCGGCCCCCCGGTGCCGACATCATCGTCTGCCGCATTGTACAGGGCCAGCAGAGCCAACTTCAGAGCGTCCGGCTCAGCCAAGCCTTTGAGGAAATGCTCCCGCATCGTATTGCGCGCATCTTTCCCCCCTGACCCTATGGCATGGTAATCCGACTCTTCGTACCGTCCACCCGCGAGATCGTACTTGAAGATGCGGCCTTCTGCGCGCTTCAGGTCGTAGCCGACATAGAGAGGCATGACGACCAGCCCTTGAAAGACCATCGGCAGATTAGCCTTGACCATCTGTCCGAGCTTGTTGGCCTTCCCCTCACAGGACAGTTGCACACCTTCTAGCTTTTCGTAATGCTCAAGCTCGACTTGGAACAGTTTGGCCATTTCGATGCAGGGACCAGCCGCACCCGCGATCGCCATCGCGGAATACTCGTCGATCTTGAACACTTTCTCGATCCGGCGCTCGGCGATTTGAAATCCTTCCGTCGCTCGACGATCTCCGGCAATCACGACGCCCTGTTGATACTTGATCGCCAGCACTGTGGTGGCATGAGGCACGCTCATTGAACCGGCCCCTCGCATCGGCTCGGCCGTGGCCTGGGCCTGCAGGAATCCGCTACGGCCGACCGGCATCAACGCGGGATGATGGGCGGTCAAAAAGTCGAAGAAACTCGGGTCGTCGTGGTTGGGGAGAAATGGCAGTTTCATAGTGTGAATCGCGAGGAGTCCTTGTTCATCAGGCCTTGAGCTTTTCCAGCAATGCGTCAACGGTCTCGACCTGATCGAGGAGGTCACTCGTTAGCGAGGCCGTGCCTCGGAGCGGGTCCATCAACGGCACCCGTTTGACCTGGTTGTTGCCGACGTCGAACAGCACTGAAGTCCAGCTGGCCCCGTAAATAGATTTCGCAAACTTGCTGACACATCGTCCACGGAAATAGGCGCGTGTCCCCGGAGGCGGGGTAAACTCCGCTCGTGCGATCTCGACCTCCTGCACGATTCGCTCGATTAGGTGGCTGCGTTCAAGCGTAAAGTAGAGACCCCTGGCGGGGCGGACATCGTGATACTGAAGATCCATCAGCCGTACGCGATGATCGTCCCACCCACAACCCTTTCGCTCCATATAGGATTCCATCATCTGGCGCTTCGCCACCCAATCCAACTCGCGCACCAAGAGCCGAGGATCTTGTTCCAACTTATCCAGCACGTCTTCCCAACGGACGAGAATATCTTTCGTAACTTGGGAGAGATCGTGACAGGCATAGTATCCCATGGCGGCCTTCAAATAGGCTCGTTGAATCGCCACCGCCGTCGTCGAGCGGCCATCCGTAAGCTTGAGCGTCTCCTTCATGCCCAGATCGCGTGACACCTGCTTGATGCTTCGGACCGGATCGTCCAACTCGATCTGCGGCAGATCTGCACCGACGTCGAGAAGGTCCAGGACAATGGCCAACGTGCCGATCTTGAGATAGGTCGAAAGTTCCGCCATGTTGGCATCTCCGACAATCACGTGCAACCGCCGATACTTGCCATACTCCGCATGCGGCTCATCGCGGGAATTGACGATGGGACGCCGGACCATCGTATTGAGATCGACGAGGCACTCAAAGAAATCCGCACGCTGCGAGATCTGATAATCCGTTGGGCTGGTTTGATTCTCTGCGCCGACCTTTCCTGCCCCTGCGAAAATGGGTCTCGTCACAAAGAACGGCGCCAAGACCTTCACAATGCGCTCGAAGGGAACCGCGCGAGACATGAGATAGTTTTCGTGATAGCCGTAACTGTTCCCTTTGCCGTCCGAGTTGTTCTTGTACAGCACACAATAATCTCGTCCGGTAGCGCACGCCATCTGTTCGAGACACTGAGCAAGGATTTTCTCACCGGCTCGTTCGAAGGCCACTATTTCTCGTGGATTGGTGCACTCAGGCGTGGAGTATTCTGGATGGGCGCCGTCGACATAGAGACGGCCCCCATTGGCCAGCACCTTATTCAGCTGGCGATTGTACTCGGGATTGGGCCGCTCCCGCTCCCCCTCGACCTCGAATCCGCGCGCGTCGAGTAACGGATTCTCATTTTCATAGTCCCAGACAGCTAGAGGAGCCGACAGACCTGGATAGTGCCCGATGACGGCGATGGAATTGGAGACGGGGTCTGCGGAGGCAGGATCGCGTGACGCGATGCCGAATTCTGTTTCTGTTCCCAGTACGCGGGGAGTCGTCAATGCGGTAGATTCCTGCATGGGTGCGACGTCTTAGCAGGATGCTGAAAAGTCCGCCAGCTTTCTGGAAGGCTAAGGCTCAGGTCAAGGCTGAGAGAAAAAGAGTCTGATCTTCGCTCAACCTTAACCTCGACCTACCCTGCTTGCTGGACAGCATTTTTCAGCATCCTGCGTGGACTTCTCCTCTTGTGCCACACGTGCAAACCTGTGACGTCCTGGTCTGTCCACAGATTTTTCCCGCAGCCTGTTAGAGATAGTGCCCTGTCGTAACAGTTTCGATCTGACGCGAGTCGCCCGGACCTCCGCTGATCGTCCGAAGATGCACGATCTTTTCACCTTTTTTCCCGGAGATCTTCGCCCAGTCGTCAGGATTGGTCGTATTGGGCAGGTCCTCGTGCTCCTTGAACTCCTCCCGAATGGCACGGATCAAGTCCTCGGCCCGAAGGCCACGGCCTTCCTTCGCGATCGCCCGCTTGACGGCAAACTTCTTGGCGCGCGACACGATCCCTTCGATCAGCGCCCCGCTCGCGAAATCCTTGAAGTAGAGCACTTCCTTTTCACCGTTGGCGTAGGTGACTTCGATGAACTTATTCTCTTCCGAGGACGCGTACATCGCTCCGACTGTGAGATCGGTCATCTGTTCGACTAATGCCTTGGCGTCTCCGCCATGGCGGTTCAAGTCTTCTTCGGCAAACGGCAGGTCGATGCTCAGATACTTCGAAAAAATATCCTTGGCCGCCACCGCATCGGGACGACCCACCTTGACCTTCACATCGAGCCGTCCGGCTCGGAGGACAGCCGGATCGATGAGATCCTGGCGATTACTGGCTCCGATCACGATCACATTGCGGAGTCGTTCCATGCCGTCGATTTCCGAGAGAAACTGCGGGACGATCGTCGATTCGATATCGGAGGAGATCCCGGTGCCTCGCGTTCTGAAGAGCGCGTCCATTTCGTCGAAGAACACGATGACGGGATTACCGTCCGCCGCCCGCTCTTTCGCTTTCTTGAACACTTCGCGAACTTGGCGCTCCGACTCACCGACATACTTATTGAGCAACTCCGGGCCCTTCACATGCAAGAAGTAACTCCGCACTTCTTTGCCGGTGAGATGCCCGAGCTTTTTCGCGATCGAATTCGCGACGGCCTTGGCGATCAGGGTTTTCCCACAACCTGGCGGTCCATAGAGCAAGACCCCCTTGGGCGCGCTCAACTTGTACTCTGAAAACAGGGCCGGATGAAGAAACGGCAACTCCACCGCATCACGGACTTGCTCCAACTCGTGCTGCAACCCGCCGATATGCTCATAGTCGACATCGGGCACTTCTTCCAATACCAATTCTTCCGCCTCGGACCTCGGCAGCTTTTCGACGACATAGCCGGAACGAGGATCATAGAGCAGATGGTCGCCGACGCTTAATCGTTCGGCCAGCAGCGGGTCACCGAGCTCTGCAACCTTTTCTTCGTCGAAATGCAGCGTCACCAGGGCACGATTCCCTTCCAGCACGTCTTTGAGCCGCACGACTTCGCCCTGGATATCGAAGCCCTTGACCTCAATGACGTTCAACGCTTCGTTCAGGACCACTTCCTGTCCCTTACGCATCGCCTTCCCATTGATCGATGGGTGTACACTGACTTTCATCTTCCGTCCGGACACATAGACATTTCCGGTTCCATCATCATTGAGGCTGGAAAAGATGGCGTAGGCCGAGGGAGGCGCGGTCAGTTTCTCAACTTCGGCACGCAGCGCTTCGATCTGCACCTTCGCTTCCTGGAGAGTGCTGACGAGCTTTTCGTTCTGTTTGGTGGCTTGGTCGAGCTGATAGCGGGATTGGTACAGCCGACGGATTTCGTCTTCCATCGACTGGATCTGCACACGAAGCTTTTCAACCTCGCGAATATGTTCGTCATTGCGTTGTGCCACGTCCGTTTCTCCTTCAGTCAACCGCTTCGTGATGTGCGTGACGGAATCTCGGAGAGACCGGAATCGACTCGGACTTTCTTTCTTGCCATCCATGGCGCCACTCGAAGAAAGCAAAACCCCTTGCTGAACCGAGAAGTCCTTGTCTGCGCGGATTCTATCACCCGTTCCTGGGGTGGTCAACCGGACGACGGCATCCTGCAGGGTGATGGCCGTGCGTGACGTACATCACGGGTAGAGCGCCACGGCATCGAGTAACTCGCGCGTCGCCGACTCCACATCGGCCGCGCCAAGAATCGCCGTAATCACCGCCACACCGAATGCCCCGGCACGTCGCATCTCACGCGCGCGCGCCGCCGTCACTCCGCCGATCCCGACAATTGGGATGCGGACCAGTCGACAAGCCTTCTCAAGGGTGTGAATACCGAGTGGCGGACCGAACATCTGTTTGGATGGCGTCTCGTAGATCGGACCCAGGACGATGTAGTCTGCGCCCTGCGACTCCCCCACCACCGCCTCCTCTACCGCATGCACAGATATACCCAGAAGACGCTGTGCCCCCAGCAACTGCCGTGCGACTGAAACAGGCAAACTATTGCTACGCAAATGGACGCCGACTCCTTCCAGCGCCAATGCGACATCGATCCGATCATTGATGAGGAGTTGGGACCTGCGCGAGGCCATCACGGCCTGCGCCTCACGCGCAAGCGTCACGAGTTCCCTGGCTGAGAGATCACGCTCACGGAGTTGAATTGCAGGTGCCCCGGCTGTGAGAACCCGCTGCAGAAGGGGAACCAATGGACGCCCGTTGGTCTGATGACGATCCGTCACCAGGAGCAGCCGAAAATCAACGCCGGGCATCATTCGTAAGGCGTGAAACGTGAGGCGTACCAACACTCATTCGGAAGGAAAGATCATCGATTCGCTTTTTCGCCTGACGTCTCACGCCTAACGCCTCACGCCAATTAGAGCATACCCTCGATGGGACTACTAGCCGTGGCATACAGTTTTCGCGGGATTCGCCCGGCTTTGTACGCCAGCCGACCGGCATATACCGCATATTTCATCGCCTCGGCCATGGCAATGGGATCTTGGGCCCCAGCAATGGCCGTATTCATGAGTACAGCGTCCGCCCCTAATTCCATCGCAAGAGCGGCATCGGACGCGGTCCCCACGCCGGCATCAACAATGATCGGCACCTTGACCATTTCCATGAGGATCTTCAAATTGTACGGATTGCGGATACCGAGTCCCGACC
Source organism: Nitrospira sp. (assembly GCA_005239475.1). Classification (GTDB taxonomy): domain Bacteria; phylum Nitrospirota; class Nitrospiria; order Nitrospirales; family Nitrospiraceae; genus Palsa-1315. The sequence continues at coordinate 9,710 of SPAX01000055.1, forward strand.
CGATCGGCGCCGCCAACGGCATGACGGCGGGGCACCCGATGTCGACGAGCCTCTGAGCCACGATGGGATCGTCATTCGTATAGGGCAGCACGATAAAGCCTTCTTTGATCAAAATCTTCGCCGCCTCGATCAGTCCGGCCGTATCGGGGAACAGGGTCCTCTCGTCACCAAGCACTTCCAGCTTGATCAAATCGGACACGCCGGCGGCCCTGGCCAGGCGGGCATAGCGCACGGCATCTTCCACGTTGTAACAACCGGCGGTGTTGGGAAGAATGGTGTACTTCTTCGGGTCGAGATAATCGAGAAGGTTCTCTTTGGAGCGATCGGTAATATTGACGCGCCGCACCGCCACCGTCACCACGTCGGCTCCCGACGCCTCAATGGCTTTCTTGGTTTCGGCAAAGTCCTTATACTTCCCGGTCCCAACCCAGAGGCGGGATTTGAATTCACGTCCCGCGATAATCAGTCGATCGTCCACCATGATGTCCTCTTAGAATTTATCCATCGATGCATTGACGAATAGTTCAATACATGAGCCTAGCCCAATGAAACAATGAATCACTCGTCAATGACGTAATTCTTCCGCGCCTCCGCCAATAAAGCTCAAGATCTCCACTCGATCCCCTTGTTTCAGACTTCGGTGATCGAAGTCCTTGCGCTCCATAATTTCTAAATTCACCTCCACCGCCACGCGCTCGGTCTTGATGGCAAGTTCACGCAGCAAATCCCCAACAGTGGCATCAGCCTGACAGCTCCGCTGTTCGCCGTTCACCTGAATCTGAATCGCCTCCACCATCATCACCCATCCTAGGGGACCAGAAATCTGGTTGTCAACAAACCCAGTCCGGCCTATCCCCTTGCCCCGCATCCCTGATCACGTCAGAATAGCGCCATCACGGCCTATGATATCGACCCCACACCAGAACCAGCAAGTCGCAGCCATCTTTCGATCGATCGCCGAACGATTAGCCGCCCAGCGGGCAAACCCCTATCGGGTCAGAGCCTATCGGAAGGCGGCGGACACCATCGAAGCCTTGGAGGAAAACATTGCAGACGTCGCCTCGCGGAAGGCGCTGGAAGATATTGATGGAATCGGCCGGGACCTGGCGGACAAGATTGAAGAATTTCTCAAAACTGGAACGATCCAGGCCTATGACGCCTTGAGAACACCACTCCCGGAGGCGGTGAAGGCCTGGACACAGTTCCCGGGACTGTCCGAATCGCTCGTGGCGTACCTCTACACCCGCCTGTGCATCACCACATTGACCGATCTGGAACAGCTGGTGCGATCGCACCTGCTGCGCACAGTACCCGGGTTCTCAGGATCGGAAGAACGACTGCTGGAGGCGATCGCCGCCTCACAACAGCAGCCCCCCATTAACCCGCATGATTCATGAGCTCATGAATCATGCGGGTTAGGACGCGCGAGGAAGCTCCTTAAAGATCTTCCAGGTCTTCAGCATCTCAACCGCCTTTTGAAGTTGAATATCCTGCTCAAGCGAGGGATCGCCCGAGACATCAACGGGAGGGAGCTGAGGCGTGGTGCCGTTCTTTGGAGTGCCCTCTTCCTGTCCTTTGCCATTCTGAACGGGCTGATCTTTCCCCGGCACGACCGCAGACTTGGCCTGCTTCGGCTCCCCTTCCCTTTCACCAGGCTTCGTCTCGCCTGCCTTAGCGACAGTGGTCGCTGGTTGGGGTTTCACGACAATATCAGGCGTAATACCGGTTGATTGAATCGAGCGCCCTTTCGGCGTGTAGTACTTCGCCGTCGTGAGACGGAGCCCGGACCCATCCCCCAGCGGGAGAATCGTTTGCACCGATCCCTTGCCGAACGAGGTCGTGCCGACAATCACCGCCCGCCCATAGTCTTGCAATGCACCGGCCACGATCTCAGACGCACTCGCCGATCCTTCATTGATCAGAATAATCATGGGCGAATCGTCCATCTGATCTTTCCCCTTGGCGATCCACTCGTCCTTCTTATTTTCACGTCCTTTTGTATAGACCACGAGCTTGCCGCCGGGGAGAAACTGCTCGGAGACCTCAACGGACGCGGTCAACAGTCCGCCTGGATTGTTGCGGAGGTCCAGGATCGTGGATTGGAGCTTCTGTTCTTTGAACTGTTTGAGCACCTTGCTCAAATCCCGCCCCGTCGATTCCTGGAATTGCGTCAGCCGAACGTACCCGATGTTGTCCAACACTTTCGACTTCACGCTCTCAATCTTAATGGTATCGCGGATCAGCGTAAATTGGAGCGGATCGGGAGTCCCATCCCGCTGAATCGTCAAGTTGACCTTCGAGCCCTTGGGGCCACGCATCTTCTGAACCGCATCCATCAAGGTGAGATCTTTGGTCGTCTCGTCGTTCACCTTGGTAATGAAATCCCCTGACTTAACCCCTGCTCGGTAGGCCGGCGTACCCTCGATGGGCGCGATCACCGCCAAACGGTTCTCCTTCACCCCGATCTGGATACCCACGCCCCCGAACTCACCCTTCGTTTCAACCTGCATTTCCTTATACATGTCCGGCGTCATGTAGGCCGAATGCGGATCGAGGGTTGAGAGCATCCCACGAATGGCCCCCTGGACGAGGTCCTTTACCTTCGTTTCGTCGACGTAACTCTTCTGAACTTGGGTCAACACCTCGGAGAACGTTTTTAACTCTTCATAGGTTTCCGTGGCATGCCCGGTCCGCTCCCACCCCTTGCCGAGCAACACGCCCAAGACCAACGCCACCACCACCATCGGGCCTAACATCCAGAATCGTCGTCGGGGATCCTGTTCCATAATATAATGTCCTTTCCTCTTCCCGTTCCCTACCGCCTCGCCAACCATTGGAGAGGATCAAGCGGCTCCGCCCCCTGGCGTAACTCAAAGTATAGAGTATTTTCACCCGTCATGCCTGTGTCGCCTGTTTCGCCGATCGCTTGCTCGGCTCCCACCTGTGCTCCCACTATCGCCAATATCTTCGAGGCATGGGCATACAGCGAAAAGAACCCGTTCGCGTGATCAAGGATTATAACGAGTCCGTACCCTTTCAACCAGTCTGCATAAACGACGGACCCTGGCATCACCGCGTGAATGGCGCTCCCCTCGACCGTCTTGATTTCGATGCCTCTGCGCTGCACATAGGTGTTGAAGGTCGGATGTTTCTGACGGCCGAAGAAGGAGATAATACTCCCATCAGCCGGCCAGGGCAGTGCGCCCTTTACCCCGCGAGGGGCGATCCCCCCGGTCGGAGGTCGGACAGCGGCCGCGCGACGGCGCTGCTCCAATTCGCGCAACAGACTGTCGATGCGCGACGCGGACCGTTCTAATTCTTGGAGGGCATGCTCGTAGGACTCTTTTTCATGAGTGATCTTAGTGAGATAGACCTTCTTTTCTTTCTTGACCGATTTCATCTCAGCCAGATGCTTCTCGGTACTTTGCTTGTACGACAGCATCCCGACCCGCGCTTCTTCCCGCAGCCGCTCCGCCTGCTCCATGCGAGTCATATCGGCTCGGAACGTGCCCATGAGGGCATAATCCCGTTCCGATACGGCCGAGAGATACTGCAGCCGGCGCTGAAAATCACCATACGAGTCCGAGGCAAGCAAGGTTTTCCAATAGCCAAAACGGCCCTCCATGTACTGAACTCGCAGCCGAGCCAGAATGGCGTCCTGACGTTCTCGCACACTGCCACGCAAACCGGATAGTTGCGTATTGATGACCTCGATCTCTTGGTCTTTCTTCCTCAACTTCCGACTAATCTCTTGATGCGCTTGTCGGTAGTGCACCACACGTTCGTCGAGCGTCTGAATCCCCTGCAAGAGGGACTCTCGCTTTTTCCCTGCCTCATCGGCTTGTTTACGCGTCTCTTCGATCTGATCTTTGAGTTGTTCCAGGGCCTTGCGTTCTTTCACAATCTTATCGGTAATCGGATCAGCAAACGCAACCGTTGGCCAGGAAACACCCAGCAGCCCCCAGATCATGACTCCGACCCTGAGCCTCGTCCCGCACCTCATGCCTTAGCCTCGCCGAAACGCCGTATCGACACGAAGCTGCCTGCAAACCCGAGTCCCAGCCCCACCGCAATCAGGGCAAGACAGATTGACGGGGGAAAGAATGTCATGAGGTTCTCGAGCCCGGCAAATCGTCCCGTCGTTCGCATTTGCTGCCGAAACAATTCGTACATGAACTTGAGCATGACCAGAGAGAGTGCGCTCCCCAAGGCACCAAGCACGGCGCCCTCCAGCAGATATGGAATGCGAATAAAGCTTGTCGTAGCCCCGATGAGACGCAAAATGGCAATCTCGTCTCTTCGGGCGAATAGTGTGAGACGAATGGTATTGGCGATAATGGTCACGGCAGCCGCCGAGAGAATGACGCCGATGCCGATGGCGACCAACTCAATCGACCGAATCACAGTCGCGAGGGCGTCGATCCAATCTTGATTATAATCAACCTTGGAGACGCCAGCGACCTGCCTGACCCGTTCCGCCCATCGCTTGACCGCATCCGGCGAACGGAATGACGGGCTGAGTGCCACCACAAAGGAGGCCGGCAAGGGATTCTGGCCCAGCCCCTCAAGCAGGTGAGACTCCGAAGGAAATTGCGCCTTGAACTCTCCCAGCGCCTGCTCTTTCGAGATAAACAACAGTGATGCGACTGCACGATCGCCCCGCAACTGCTGCTCCACCTCAGCGACCGAATCGGAGCCGAGCCGATCATCAAGATACACCATGATCTTAATATCGTCCTGGAGCCATCCGGCCGCCGCCCGTAAATTGACATAGAGCAGCAAGAAGATACCGACACAGGCCAATGTAAATGCCGTGGTCAAGATGGCAACCATCGTCGTCGTCCGGTTGGTCCGCATATTGACCCAGGATTCTCTGAGGAGATACGAGAGCGTCCTCATGCCAATCCCCTATGTTCCGGCAGCAACCGGCCCTGTGACAATGTGAGCACCCGCCGATTCACCTGCGCCATGACCAGAGGATCATGCGTCGCCACCACGACGGTTGTGCCGCGCGCGTTAATGAGTTTAAACAGTTCGATGATCTCAGCCGTCAGGGCAGGGTCTAAATTTCCGGTCGGTTCATCCGCCAACAAGACGACCGGACCATTCACAATCGCACGGGCGATGCAGACCCGCTGCTGCTCTCCTGTCGAAAGGCCCGCAGGAAGCTGATCTCGCTTGTGCTCGACACCGACCGCCCGTAACGCCTCCGTGACTTTCCGACGAATGTCGGCAGAGGAAATTCCTTGCACCAGCAAAGGCAGCGCCACATTCTCAAACACGGACTTCTTCGGCAACAGCCGAAAGTCTTGAAACACCGTTCCCACCTTGCGGCGCAGATACGGAATGTCCGACGGCTTAAGCGTCGTCACGTTTTTTTGGTGAACGAAGATCTGTCCCTCATCGGGCCGTTCGGCCCTGATGAGCATCCGCAACAGCGTCGACTTGCCCGCTCCACTGGGCCCCATGAGGAGGACAAATTCTCCCTTGCCGATCTCCAGAGTGACGTCAGAAAGCGCCGGCCGCTGATCGTACTGCTTCGACACGTGGATTAATTGAATCATCGTTTATCTTACCAGCGGAGATCGTCCCCAGATACTTCGAACGCATTCTGAATATGCTCGATCTGTGAAACGACGGCGTCCGTGCCTTGCAGCAAGACAACATCGAATCGGCACAGTCGATCTTTCATGTGGTGTCGGGCCAAATACTGGGCCGCCAATTGGATCAACTTCTCCTGCTTCCGTTGATGAACGGCCTGGATGGCTCCGCCGAACGCGTCGGTGCGACGCGCCTTCACCTCGACAAAGACCAGCACCTGACCGTCTTCAGCCACTAAGTCCAGTTCCCCCACCGATGAACGCAGATTGCGTGCCACAATCCGATACCCCTTATGCCGCAGATACTGCTCTGCCGCCGATTCGCCTTCTTGCCCAAAAATCCTCCGGGGGTCCAGGATAGTCACTGAATCGTCCGAAAAGATTCGCCCAGACCCGTCCGCGAGAGGGGTTCCGCGCCCCCATGGCCACCCAAGAGCTGTGCGACCGGAGCGAACGTGCGCCGATGAATCGCGCAGGGACCATGTTGAGCGAGCCGTTGCAAGTGTTCTTCTGTCCCATACCCTTTATGAGAGAAAAAATTATACTCTGGATAGGTCAGATGATACGCCATCATCATGCGATCACGCACGACTTTGGCCACGATCGACGCAGCGGCAATCGAGAGCGATAGCGTATCACCCTTAATGATAGAGCGTGAGGGAACGGCAAGATCCGGCAATGTCACGGCATCGATCAAGAGGCAGTCCGCCGGGGGAGTCAGCGATGCCAGCGCACGACGCATGGCTAGACGAGTCGCTTCTAAAATATTGAGGCGGTCGATCTCCTGCTCTGTGGCGACCCCTACACCGACCGCACGTGCCCGCTGGACAATAACCTCGTACAATCGAGATCGCTCAGACTCGGAGACTCGTTTGGAATCGTCGACGCCGACCAAGCGGCAACGAGTAGGCAAGATCACCGCTGCCGCGACGACAGGGCCCGCCAGAGGGCCCCGTCCGGCTTCATCCAGACCGGCAATACAGCGATGGCCGCGCCGCCGGGCTTCCAATTCAAATTGGTCGGTAGGTCCCACGATGTGGCCCCGCGATGCGTCAGTTGAAAGGGCACCCAAACACTCGTGGTCGATGGAGCCAGGGAATGAGACTAGCAGGATGCTGAAAAATTCCGCCAGCACCACAGGCCGTGGCGCGTGAAGCGCGAAACATGCGAGAAAGGCGCGAACTGACGTTCGAAATTCAGGGTTCGCAGTTCCGAAAACCTTGAACTTCGGACCTCAAACCGTCGTCCGCTTCGCCCGCCCCGCGAATCTCGCTCGGCTATCCTGCGGGAGTATGTTCCTGTTGGGCCACACGTGCGGAACATCGAAGTTCTCGCGTGCCAACATAGTGTTTCCGCAGCCTACTAGGGCTTCGAGGACGAGATGGCCCCGGCTGGCTCTTCGGCCTTACGGGTGACCCCGGGCTGCCCCTTTACACTCGCGACGAACTCCCGATCTTCAACCTTGGCAAACTTGCCCTTCTTCCCCCGGAGATAATACAGCTTGGCCCGACGCACCTTGCCCTGGCGCATGACTTCGACACGTGTGACGATCGGCGAATGGAGCGGGAAAATTCGTTCCACGCCGACGCCGTAGGAAACTTTGCGCACGGTGAAGGTCTCCGTGTTCAGCAACCCTTTACGAGCAATCACCGCACCTTCGAACACCTGAATGCGCTCTTTTTCCCCTTCGACCACTTTCACATGCACGCGGACGGTGTCTCCAATTTCAAAACTGGGCGCCGACTTCTTCGTGAAAGACTGTTGTATCCGTTCCAACCGATTCATGAGACTACCCCTCCTCCCCACATCGAACAGGCGTGCCCGGCACGCCTTCACGAGTAAGTTCGTCTAGCAATTGTTGATCTTCGAGACTCAAGACCCGATCTTGCAAAAGATCCGGCCGTCTCTGATAGGTGCTTCGCAGGGCTTCCTTCCGACGCCACAGACGAATGGCCTCGTGGTGCCCTGAAAGCAACACCTCTGGCACGGGCATCCCTCGAACCTCCGCCGGTCTCGTATAGTGCGGATATTCGAGCAACGCATCCGTGAACGACTCTTCTATGATCGACTCCGGATCACCCAACACGCCGGGAACCAAACGGGCTGCGGCATCGATGAGCACCAGCGCCGGCAACTCGCCTCCGGTCAACACATAATCCCCGACGGAAATTTCTTCCGGGTGCAAGGTGAGCCGTACCCGTTCATCCACCCCCTCGTAGTGGCCACAGAGAATGACGAGACGACGTGGGTCAGCCGCCAGATTTTTTGCATAGGCCTGCGTGAATGGACGACCGTGCGGCGACGGAAATAGTAACCGAATCTGTTCGCCGGCCCGTGCATAGTCGGCCTGAATCTGTTCCACCGCGCGCAAGATGGGCTCAGCCTTCATCACCATTCCAGCCCCTCCGCCATAGGGCACATCGTCCGCCACCTTGTGTCGATCGAGCGTATAATCGCGCAAGTTGCGCACGTGAACGTGCAGCAGACCTTTCTCTTGTGCTCGCTTGAGAATACTCTGGCCGAGCACCGGCGCCACCATGTCGGGAAACAGGGTCAGGATGTCACACCGCATGACGATCCTCAAGCAAGTCGTCAATCCCGCGAACCATCATCCGGCGGCGCGCGAGATCCACCGAGGTCACAAAGCTCTTCGCGGCCGGAATGAGGACTTCCTCCGTCCCCTTGCGAACGACGAAGACGTGATTATCCGGTATCTCCAAAATCGTCTCAAGCACACCAACCTCATCGCCCCGCTCGTTCTCGACCGTCATCCCAATGAGATCACATTCAAAATAGACGTCCGCAGCCAAGGTCGCCGCTGGATGACGCGGCACTTGGATCAATCCCCCGCGCAGCATCCCAGCTTCCTCCGGCGTCGTCACACCCGCAAGACCCATGATGTAGGTCGAGCCGGCGCGCCGAACATGCGTCACGGTCCTGTCGACCATCTGTCCCGTCGGCTCCAAGACCTGAACCTTCGTCAGATCTTCCAACCGGCCAGGCACATCGCTCAATGATCGCACCTTGAACTCGCCCCGTACGCCAAAGGGGCGCTCGATCTTACCAATCGTCACCAGATCTGCCTGAGCCGTTGTCACGTACTAGGCGCCCTTCTTCTTCGCCGCTTTCTCTGCCGCTTTCTCCGCTTCAAACTGTTTCCATACGCCACACCGGCGAAGCAACGTCCGGACCGTAACCGTCGGCTGGGCCCCTTGGCGCAACCAGCTCAACACCCGCTCCTGCTTCAGCTCCGGCACCGCCGGTTCCTTCAAAGGATCAAAAATCCCAAGAATTTCAAGGAAACGCCCGTCGCGCGGTTTCCGAGAATCCGCTGCCACAACGCGGTAGAGCGGTCGCTTGTGTCGTCCTGTCCTCGTCAATCTCAAATGAACAGCCACTAGATTCCTCCTTCTGTACAAAATACCCGTGATGATTGTGAGCGACGCTTACCTGGAGCGCAGAAGTTGCGCCAGCTGCCGGCGCCCTCCCGACCCTGCCATAGCCTTGGCGATTTTTCTCGCCGAAAGAAACTGTTTAATCAACCGATTCACCTCTTCCACCTTCGTCCCGCTTCCGCGGGCAATCCGCTTTTTTCGGCTTCCGTTGATGACCGTATGATCGCGCCGCTCGCGAACGGTCATCGAGTCAATCATCGCCGTGACTCGTTTCATCTCTCGCTCCGGCATCTGCCCTTCCATCGCCCCCTTGAGCTTCTGACCGCCTGGCAGCATCCCCAGAATCTGATCTAACGAACCCAGGCGACTGACCTGCCCCAGCTGAGCACGAAAACCCTCCAGCGTGAAGGTATTGCTGGCCAGTCGCTTCTGCGCATCCTCCGCCTGCTCGAGCGTAAAGGTTTCTTGGGCCTTTTCGATCAGCGAGAGCACGTCGCCCATTCCGAGGATGCGCGACGCCATCCGATCCGGATGAAACAACTCAAGCGCATCAAGCTTCTCGCCCACGCCCAGGAACTTGATCGGCTTGCCGGTCACCGCCCGGATAGACAGCACCGCCCCTCCCCGGGCATCGCCTTCAACCTTGGTCAGAATAACGCCGGTCAGTCCGATACGTTGATCGAACTGGCTCGCCATCGTGACCGCGTCTTGGCCCGTCATGGCATCGGCCACCAAGAGAACCTCGTGCGGTTGCACGGCGGCTCTCACCGCCACCAACTCCCCCATCAACTCATCATCGATGTGGAGCCGCCCACCGGTATCCAGTACGACGAGATCGTACCCCTGTTCCCGTCCCCGATCCACACCTGCCTGGCAGATGCGAACAACATCCGCTTGCGCAGCCTGTGCCTGATCGGCTCGATGCACGTCGATCTCAAGATCGCGCCCCAGACTCGCCAACTGGTCGCCGGCTGCCGGACGACGAGGATCCGCCCCAACCAGGAGAACCCGTTTCCCTTGAGCCTTGAAGTACCGCCCGAGCTTGCCGCAGGTCGTCGTCTTGCCAGCACCTTGGAGTCCCACCATCATGACGACGGTAGGGGGATTCGAGGCCAGAGCCAGACCGGCTCGCTCACGGCCCATCATCTCCCGCAGTTCCTCCCACACGACCTTGACCACCTGATGACCAGGGGTCAAGCTCTGGAGGACTTCCTGACCAACTGCCTTTTCGCGAACCCGCTCGATGAAGTCCTTGACGATCTTGAAGTTGACGTCGGCTTCGAGCAGCGCGAGGCGCACTTCTTTCAACGCTTCCGCGATGTTCTGTTCGGTGAGGACCCCAGAACCGCGTAGCTTCTTGAAAATCTTTTCGAATTTTTCGCTAAGAGAATCCAGCATAGCGCCACAAAGAAAAAGGCAATCGAAGCCTTAACCCCAGATCTCCGATCGCCTAGAAAACTCTAGCAAAAGAGCACCGGGAAGTCTAAAGGACGAGGCAGGATGAAGTCAAGGGAATGGGAGGCCGCATTTTATTGACATGCCGTAGGCCTTTCGCTATGGTCGGCTGTTATCTCCGTGGANCTACACANAGAGTTNCAAGGCGGTTGCCGTGAAAAAATCACCNTTGGTTCTGCTCATTTTCGTGCTCATCGGTGGCCTATTGGGCGGAGTACTGGGAGAAATTCTCCGCGTCATGGCCCCACAGGGTACTATTCAGGCGGTTTTCGCCACCAATTATCTCCTCGGCATCACCGAACCACTGACCATCGATCTGGTCCTCCTCAAATTCACCATTGGCTTCGTCCTGAAAATCAACCTCCTCAGTCTCCTCGGGATGTTCCTTGGCATCTATCTGTACAAAAACGTCTAGCAACCCACTAGCAGGATGCTGAAACAGTCCGCCAGCATAAGAAGACCGTTATTTGGTTTGTCTCGTTTGTTTGGTTGAACCAGACCAACCAGATAAACAAAACAAACCAGATGAACCAGACAGACCGGGTTAGACCTCTGGCTTCAATTCTAGCTCCTTCAGCTTCAACGCTCGAATCCGGTTTCGTAGCACTGCGGCCCGTTCAAATTCCAACTCCTTGGCGGCGGCTTTCATTTCTGTTTCCAGCCGTTTCATGATCTGTTCGGTCGCGTCCTCTGCTCCATAGACAGCTAGCGACTCCGCGGCCAAATCCAGCTGCACATCATCCGTGTCTGCCGTGGCATATTCGAGCGACAGAACATCCTTCTTGATGCTCGTAGGCACGATGCCGTGTTTGGCATTATAGTCGGCCTGAATCGTGCGCCGGCGCCCGGTCTCGGCGAGCGCCATTTGCATAGAATCGGTGACGGCATCACCGTAGAAAATCACGTGGCCCCGCACGTTCCTCGCTGCCCGCCCAGCTGTCTGGATCAATGACCGATAGGACCGAAGATACCCTTCCTTATCCGCATCGAGAATCGCCACCAGGGTGACCTCGGGGAGATCCAGCCCTTCGCGCAGGAGATTGATCCCCACCAGCACGTCGAAAACTCCGCGCCGCAGATCGCGGATGATTTCGGCCCGCTCCAACGTCTTGATGTCAGAGTGCAGATACCGCACCTTGATACCGAGATCGTGGTAGTACTCGCTCAAATCCTCCGCCATGCGCTTGGTCAGGGTGGTGATCAGCACTCGCCCTCCCTGAGCCACTTCAGTCCGCACTTCGCCGAGGAGATGATCCACCTGCCCTTTGGCCGGGCGCACTTCGATGACCGGATCCATCAGACCGGTCGGGCGAAGAATCTGCTCGACCACCTCTCCAGCCGCATGTCTCAGCTCGTAGGGGCCTGGCGTCGCGGAGACGCAGACCACCTGCGTGAGACAACGCTCAAATTCGGCGAACGTGAGCGGCCGGTTATCGATTGCCGAGGGCAACCGGAATCCATACTCGACCAATGTGCGCTTCCGCGAATAGTCGCCCTCGTACATCCCACCCACTTGGGGAATCGTTGCGTGGGATTCATCGACGATCAGCAGAAAGTCTTTGGGGAAATAATCGATGAGCGTCGGAGGCTGCTCCCCGGGCGCGCGGCCACTGAGATGCCGCGAGTAGTTCTCGATACCGTGGCAGTACCCCATTGCCCGAATCATTTCAAGGTCGAACTTGGTGCGCTGCGCGATCCGCTGGGCTTCCACAAGCTGATTCTGTTTCTTGAAATAGGCGACGCGTACGTCCAGTTCTTCTTCGATGCCGGTAATCGCCCGCTCATACCGATCCGGCGCAATGAGATAGTGCGTGTTCGGATAGACCGCGACTTTGGGAAGCTTCCTGAGCGACTTCCCCGTGAGCGGATCAATTTCGTGAATGGCGTCGACCACGTCACCGAACAACTCGATCCGCACGGACACCGCGTCATTCGAAGCCGGAAAGATCTCGATGACGTCGCCGCGGGCACGGAAGGTTCCGCGGTGGAAATCCATGTCGTTGCGGGCATATTGAATCTCGACCAGTTTAGCCAGAATCTTTTCCCGCCGAATCTCCATTCCCTCCTCGAGGAAGACCACCATCTCGTGATAGACCTCCGGCGACCCCAGGCCGTAAATACAGGAGACCGACGAGACGATCAGCACGTCGTTCCGTTGGAGCAGCGCGGCCGTTGCCGCATGGCGCATCTGATCGATCGCATCATTGACGGAGGCGTCCTTGGCAATGTACGTGTTGCTTTGGGGAATATAGGCTTCCGGCTGGTAGTAATCGTAGTAGCTGACGAAATACTCCACCGCGTTGTGGGGGAAGAACTGTTTGAACTCTTGATAGAGCTGACCGGCTAGCGTCTTGTTATGGACCAGAACCAAGGTGGGCTTCTGCACCTGTGCGACCACATTGGCCATGGTAAAGGTCTTGCCGGACCCGGTGACGCCAAGCAGCGTTTGATGCTTCCGGCCAGCCGCAATCCCGGCCACCAACTTATCAATGGCCGGGCCTTGATCTCCGCAGGGCTTGAATGGGGCTTCGAGTTGAAACGGCGGCATGGAACGACCTTTCGGCCGTTATCTTACCATCGAACACAGCACTGCGCACAACAGCGCGCGTGCAAAACAGACAATGGCAGGCCCAGGCGACGCCACCGGCCCCTACCGGGGTCCGGCGGCATCAGGGTTTCTTAATATCGTGAGTGCCTGGACGCACCGACCGAGGCTCCCTGTCTGTGAACTGGTCCTCGATTCTCGCCCTCGCGGAATCGCCGGCCTGATGGTTCCGCACTTCGGCGAGGCCGCTGGCGAGGGGCCTGCTGGTCGCTGACCGGCATAGGGGCCGGAGCGGGGAGAGCGGCAAACACGGGAAGCGCGAGTTTCTTCGTCTCGATTTTTAACTGTCTCACCATTCGAAGATACTCTCGCTCTTCGGACTGTGACAGAATCAAAAAGGTCGCCCCTTCCTTCTCTGCTCGACCTGTCCGCCCTGTCCGATGGACGTACGAATTCGGATTGGTCGGTAATTCATAGTGAATGACCTGCGCCACATCCTGAATATCGAGGCCTCTGGCTGCCACATCGGTCGCCACGAGCGAACGGAGGCGGCCGGCCCGAAAGGCACCGAGCGTCCGTTCCCGCTGCGCTTGGCTATGATTGCCGGTCAGCGCACCGACCGAGGCCGGTTCTCCACCCAAATGGGACGCCAGGCGTCGCACCTTATACTTTTGATCACAAAACACCATCGACCGTCCCCCACCCGTCACGGTCTGGAGCAACGTATGCACGAGTTGCGTACGCGCCTGATCCCCCGGTACGACATAGTAGGCATGCACGATCGTGGTTGGAGTGCTGATCCCTGGGTCGACAGAGATGCGAGCGGGATCGCGCTGCATGCTCTGCGCGAGCGTCTGAATGTCCCCCGAAAACGTCGCGGAGAAAAGCAGCGTCTGGCGCTCAGCTGGGAGGAGACGAATGATCCGTTGAATGTCCCGCAGAAACCCGCGATCCAACATCTGATCGGCCTCATCCATCACGAAAAACGTCACCCCGCCCAGACGCAAATGACCGGAGCCGGCCAAGTCGAGCAACCGCCCTGGCGTACCGACCACCACCATCGGCGGTCGTTGCAGTGCACGGTACTGGCGCTCGATCGGCGTTCCGCCATATACCGACAAGGAGGTCACGGACATCGGGGCATACTTGCGTAGCTCCATTTCGATTTGGAGTGCCAGTTCCCGCGTGGGTGCCAGCACCAAAAACTTTGGCCCAGAAGCATGACTTGGTCCGGACTTGGTATAGGGGCCAGGCGCGGGCGCAGAGGCTTCCCGTTGCATGGCCTGCTCAATAATCGGCAGCAAAAACGCCAGTGTTTTCCCGCTCCCGGTTTTGGCTTGCGCCATAATATCCCGGCCTTTCAGCGCCAGTGGAATGGCAGCCTGTTGCACCGGCGTGGGTATCGTCAGCCCCGCCTGTATCAGGCGCTGGGCAAGGGACTGGTGTAGATTCATATCAGCAAACGTAGACATTAAGACTCCTTGTATGGGGCACACTTCCTGGGACTGCACGGTCCGGCCTGGTCAGAGGGCCGAGAAACGCATCGAGTTGATGGGCAATTCTAGGAAGGAATTAGCGGGGCTGCCGGATAGGCAGCCCTGGGGACGCGCTTCGTTGACGGTCAACGTGCGGCCGCCCAACTCAGTGCCGTTCAGTGCGGTGATCGCCGCCTGCGCTTCCGAATCCGAGGACATCTCCACGAATCCAAACCCGCGGGACTGGCCGGTGAACTTATCTGTGATAATCCGGGATGATGTCACCGCCCCATGAACAGCGAACAGATCGCTCAGCTGCTGCTCAGTTGTGGAATACGGCAAACCCCCGACATAGATCTTCGAACCCATTGGGCTCCTCCTTTGAGAATATGTGTTGTCTTGGACTCGAGAACAAAGTGAGGAAGGAATGGGCCGAAGACGCTAACACCATGGCGGCTCAAGGCTGGCTTCCGATCAAATTCCCGGGCAGAACCAAAACAACATCTGTCTTAGGCCTTGTCACTCTCTATGGTATCACCACCAGGCCTTTCGAGATGATACACAGGCCCCACTCTACTCCTCAGTCCGTTCAAATGCAAGCGACAACACAATCACGCGTGACCCTGCGTCCATCTAATAGGCAGCGGGGGCAGAAAACGGACGCTGAGAAAAGAGTGGAATGGCATGCAAGCTGTCAAAATCTAGCGCTGTTTGTCCACGAACCAGGAGCCCGACCTGACCGATCGCCAGGGCCTGATCTTGGACCGCCACGACGAGTTGCCCGTCAAAGTAGGTTTCAATAAAATCCTTGCTGATAATGGTATTCCGCTGGATTCGCAGCGTATGCCAGGGCACTGCTTTGGGTGTGATCGATCGCCGCCCCAGACTCAGCTCCTTTCCATCGACCACCCGAATCACCTCTATCGTCTTTGCGGCAAGATCCACCACTGCCGCATAAAAGCGTGTGCCATCCTGCACCCCGAATACCACCCCGCCTCCCCCTGCCTGAGCATCGACGGGAAAGCGCATCCTGACCGACACATCTGGATATTCATACTGAAGCCCGTCGGCAACGATCAACCGGTAGCAGGTCACGGCCTGGCACGATGATTTCACGCCTAGCACGTTGGACGCCGAGGGGGCATCGTTGGCCGCCTTGATCGTCCAGTCCGCAGCCGCGCCCTCGCCAAACCCCAGCATCGAGAATCCGGCAGGAACCTCGCCAGACTTCTGCTGATCGAAAGTCCACCGGTTAAACAGCCCCCCTTGGGCCTGACCTTTCAAGTTGGCTTCTTTTTCCGCCTGGCTCTCTTCCTGAATGGCTTGAGACCGCTCGACACAGAAGCTCCACTCACCGGCGATCACGGTCAAGGCGAATACTGCGTAGACCATGAACCGGGACGCGTGAAGTGAGAGAGATGCGAAATCAAAAGTTCGACGTTCCGGGTTCGACGTTCCGAAAACCTCGAACTTCGGACCTCGAACCCTCGTCCGTCTCGCTCGTCCCGCCTGTCTCGCACGGCTATCCTGCGGCGTTCTGTTCTGTTCACCCAGACATGCAGGCCATCGAAGTTCTGCTGTGCCGAAATGATTATTCCTTAGCCGGTCAGGCTTCAGGCTTATGCCACGTTCTCTCACGCCTATCCTCTCGATCTCTTCTTACTTCGGTGACTGCTTCTTGATATCGAGAATGTCCTGCTGGAACCGGTCGCGGGCTGCCATGATAGTCTTTCGACGTTGCCACCGACCCCACGTCCACCATCGAAGCCGATCCCGAAACGTGACGACCGGTAGTGGCGCACTGCCACCGGGCGCGTGCTGAAACTCATAGCCCTGCTGCGAGTCGCGATTCTCGAAGAATCGGCGGTAGAGGTGATCGTACAATCCTTTACCTGAGACACCCACGGCACCCTCCCTACAATAACAGGTCCAATTGGTGGCTCTCCGTCACCGGAGGCGAACAGGTCTGACGTTGACAGACATACGCTGTTGGCTGCCCGTTCACACTTGTCTTCCCTCCGGCCAGCGCCAAGTCGGATTCCCCGGCACGGCGAGCAGCTTCGACCACCAGCACTGCGCGATTCGGCAAATAGCGTCGATGGACTGCTGAGAGCAACGCTTCGGTCCTCGCATCGCCACGAGTCCCGACAACGACAATCTCCTGGGGCGTCGTCAGGTACCAATCCAGCGCACAGAGCATGGCCGATGAGCCATAGGCGTTGTGCTCCATCACGCTCCGGAACACCCGAAACAGGTGCTCGGCCCGGTCATGATACCTCTGCTCTCTTGTGAAAGAGAAAAGCCTCAATAAGACCGAAGCGACAATGGCATTGCCGGATGGAATTGCACTATCGGTACCGGACTTCATGCGATGGAGGAGGGCTTCGTGGTCGCGGCTGGTATAAAAACACCCCCCCGCCACTTCATCCCAATATCGCTCCAGCAAATTGTCCGTCACCTCGCGTGCTTGATCCAGATACCACCGATGCGACGTTGCCTCAAACGCGTCCAGCAACGCTGTGGCGAGACAGGCTGCATCGTCCAAATATCCGTTCAAGCGCCCCTTCCCCGCCGTGACCGTCCGATAGACTCGCCCGTTCTCAACCGCATAGTCCAGCAGAAATGTGAGCGCCTGTTCCGCTGCCGCCAGATAGGCGGAAACCCCGAACGTGTGATAGGCGTCGAGATAGGCGGACACCATCATCGCATTCCAACTCGTGAGAATGTTGTCATCCCGCTGCGGTTTCATCCGTTGCTCTCGTGCGGCAAGCAACTTCATCCTGGCAGACTCCAACAAATGCTGCGCATCGGGCGCGAGCTGAATCTCACCGAGCCGATTCAACACGTTCTTGCCTTCGAAATTTCCGCCCTCCGTCACGCCGTAGTGCCGGCAGAACTCCTCAGCCTTATCGGCGCCCAGCACCGAAGCAATCTCTCCCGGCTCCCAGACGAAGAAGGTTCCCTCATGCCCCTCACTGTCGGCATCCTGCGCGGCAAAGAACGCGCCGTCCGGATGTGTAAGTTCACGACGAACGTACTCCAAGGTCTCTTCCACAACCTCACGAAACCGATTCTCTTTGGTAAGACGCCATCCATCGAGGTAGATCCGCACCAGCTGCGCGTTGTCGTAGAGCATCTTCTCGAAATGGGGAATCAACCACTGGCCATCCACCGAGTAGCGGTGGAACCCCCCACCGAGATGATCGTAGATCCCTCCGGCCGCCATGGCTCTCAACTGCAAGAGCACCTGCTCTTGATGGGAGGGATCTTTCGTCCGGGCCGTCTGACGCAACAGCAGGCTGAGCGGAGGGACCGTCGGAAATTTCGGTCCCTCACCGAATCCGCCATGGATCGGGTCAAAAAATTGTCCTAAGCTCTTGGCCGCTTCATCGAGCAAACGATCCGTCAACGGATCGGTCGACGGCTGCGGCGTTCCAACTCGTACCAACCCGGCCTTTACCTTCTCCACATTCTTGCGGACATCGTCTCGATGATTCCGATAGGCCTCGACGACACCGCGCAGGACCTCGGGAAATCCAGGCAGGTTATAGCGAGGTGCCGGCGGGAAATACGTCCCCCCGTAAAACGGTTCTTGGTCAGGCGTCAGAAACATCGTCAGGGGCCACCCGCCGCCCCGTCCCATAAACACCTGTGCGGACTTTTGGTAGATATCGTCCAGGTCCGGGCGCTCTTCTCGATCGACCTTCACGTTGATGAAGTCCTGGTTCATCAGCCCGGCAATCTCGACATTTTCGAAACATTCATGTGCCATAACATGGCACCAGTGACAGGCCGAGTAGCCGATCGACAACAGAATCGGCTTGTCCTCTGCTTTCGCCCGCGACAAGGCTTCCTTGCCCCAGGGATACCATTCCACCGGATTCTCCGCATGTTGCCGAAGATAGGGGCTGGCTTCTGCGATGAGCCGGTTCTGAAAACGGTTTTCTGGCGCTGAGTCCGTCATCGATTCTTTATCCTTGTGGACTCGCATAGTACATGGGCCTGAAGCCGCGCTGCAACGAGCCTGTCAGACTATGCTATAGTTCTGCGGCACCTCGAAAGGCTCACCGCATGAACGGCTTGACGCGCAGCTGCTCTCCCTCCCTTGTTGTGGTCACTCTCCTGGGAATCATCCTCAGCCTGCTTCCCCTGGGAGCCCAGGGCTTTGCGCAATCGGAGAAAGACCGTCGTGCATGGCTTGGAACGCTCGACAACCTGTCAAGCGAGCGCATGCTCGCCGACGTGACGACGCTCAGCAGTCCCTCATTCAACGGCCGCCAAACAGGAACCGCAGACGATGCCAACTCAGCGAAGTGGATCGCTGATCAATTTCTTGCTTCCGGCCTCTCGTTGGCGAGCACTCGCGTCGATCCAAGCAGTCCTATGGGACCAGGCCGTGGGTACGAGACCGGATTGATGACCG
>SPAX01000056.1 GCA_005239475.1 Nitrospira sp.
TAAATCGGGATGTCTCTCGTCCCATCATACGACGTTCGGGACTGGTGGGATAACTTCACGATATCGCCGTCCTTGACCACCGTGTCCTCGGCGCTCACTTTTTTGTTCACCGCAATCATGACTTCTCGGTTTAACAGAAACTGAAGCAACGGGCCTATGCGATCCTGGTTTGATTCAATGAGTTTCCTGACCGTGGTCGGCTCCGAGACCTCAAACTCAAATTCTGTTTCTCCAACCGCATCGCGAAGCGTCAATCCAAAGACCAGCACGGTAACCATTGAAACCTCGTTATTTGGTTTGTCTGGTTCATCTGGTCTTTCTGGTTCATCTGGTTTATTCGTTTAGTCCGGTTAACCAAAAAAAACGAGACAAACTAAACAAACCAGAAAGACCAGAAAAACCTACGACCCGTCTGCTGCCTCGTAGGCCTCTTGAATAAGCTGAGCCACGTGTTTGACCTCCGCTGCGCCCTGCAATCCCGTGCTTAGTTGAATCATACAGGCCGGACAACTCGTAGCCACCACCTCGGCGCCGCTCTGTTCGACGGCCCGCCGCTTGCGCTCGACAATACGCTGCGA
Source organism: Nitrospira sp. (assembly GCA_005239475.1). Lineage (GTDB taxonomy): Bacteria > Nitrospirota > Nitrospiria > Nitrospirales > Nitrospiraceae > Palsa-1315. The sequence continues at coordinate 579 of SPAX01000056.1, forward strand.
CGTCTCAAAATCCTTCACGAGATAGGTCCCGGCTCCGCCAGCACAGCGATCGGCGTCCGGCATCTCCACATACTCGACGCCCGGCAAGCCTGCCAGAATCGCACGAGGCTCCTTGGTCACTCCCGCGGCTCGCAGATGACAGGAGGAATGATAGGCCACCTTGCACTTCGTGGAATGCGCACTTCCCATGGCCGGTTTCACCGGCGATTGCGATACGAACTCCGAAATATGTGTCACCCGCTTGGCCAGAGCCTGGGCCGCCGCTTGCTCCGGCTCACCTGCGAACAAAGTGGGGTAGTCCTTCAGCATGAGGGTACAGGAGGCACATCCGGTCACGACCTTGTCGTACCCAGCCATGGACGCGAGATTGACCCGTGCCCCTTCTTTGGCCAGCGCACGATGTCCGTAGGTTTCGATCGGCGTCCCCGAACAGCGTTGCAGAGGCAGATCCGGCTCGACCCCATGTTTTCGCAGCACAGCGATCACGGCGTCCCCCACCCCATCGTCGAAATAGTTGGCCGCGCAGCCATGGAAATAGGCCACGGGGGAGCGAGCCACTTGCACAGCCTGGGGAATCAGTTCGGGATAGCGGTCACGGAGATGTCGCCGGGCCAGTCGAGGCATCGCACGAGCAAACGCCGCATCAGAGGCCGATCCCAGACCGACTGATACCTCGCCAGAAACTTTAAGAATATCTCAAATAGTACTGATTGTGCGTTAAAACGAAAGATGACACCTGCCATCTTGTTCGGGTGCTCGACGCGCCGGTCCAGAATGAGCTGGGACACATCGACCCCGGCAGGACAGGCCGTACGGCAGGACTTACAGTTGAGACAGGCCTCCACGACTCGCTTCGAATTGAGATAGCTATAGTTCTTATCGGTGACGATCTCGAACCAGCCACGCGAACTCATGTCTTCCGATTGAAACACATCGTAGACCGGGCAGACCGCGTTACACTTGGCGCAGGTCGCACAGGGTTTCGACAATCGCTCATAGTCGATATGGTCCGTGAAGGGCCGGTCGCTGATCTTGATGCCGGGGTTGAGCACCCCGGATGGATCGAAGCTCTGCTTCACCCGCACAAACAGGTCGTACAGCTCCGGACCGAACATCGTCTTCACGTATTCGGCGCGCACCCGGCCATCCCCATGCTCCCCGCAGATCGAGCCACCGAAGCGACCCAAGACCGTTTGGTGAATCTCGTGATAGCCCTGCACCATCTTCTGAAAATCACCTTGGTCGCTCACATCGAGCAAGGGAATGATGTGAGCGTTCCCATTCCCGATATGACCGAAAATTGCGACTGGTACATGCTGCCAGGCGAAGAACTCTTCCAGATACCGGATGAGTTCGCTGATCCGTTCAGCCGGCACCACCACATCGTCGACAAAGTTAATGGGCTTCTTCTTGGGGTCGAATCGATAAAGCGTCGGATAGAGGGCCTTGCGGGCCTTCCATAATTGGTCCCGCTGCTCAGGATCGAAGGCGATCACGGGATCGGACGTGAGGCGATACCGGCGGCAGATCTCGGTCATGCGCTCGGCCTGTGCTCGGAGGTCAATCCCTGCCCCGTCAGCATCCAACTCCACCAGCAGGGTGGCAGCCGCATCTGTCGGGATGCCATGCTTCGCCCGTCCGATCAAATTGAGTGTGTTGGCATCCATCACTTCCAACGCGCTCGGACACAACTCCAGCAACTGCGGCACCGCATCGCCCACATCTTCTAATCGCTGAAAATGGATGAGTGCCGTGAGGGTCGCGCGCGGCTTCTCGACCAGTCTAATCGTAGCCTCGCTGAACAGTCCGAGCGTGCCCTCGCTGCCGACGAAGAGTTTGGGAAGATCGAAGCGGCCTCGCGCAAGCCCATCGACGAGACCGAAGAGATTGTAGCCACAACTGTTCTTGCTGACAGTCGGACGTTTCTGCGCGATCAGTGTGGCATGGTCTTGTAGCAACGACCGTAATTCCCGAAGCGGCTGGTGCGCCTTCAGCAGATCGGCGCAACTCGGATCGTCGAGCCCATAAGACTTCGCATCAAGCCACTCGCCGGACTGCAAGCAGACACGGAGCGCCGCCACATTATCTTTGACGGAACCATACCGCAGCGTGTGGGGACCCGATGAGTTGTTCGCCAACATACCACCGAGCTTGCACATGTCGCCGCTCGAGGGATCGGGACCGAAGAGCAGACCGTCGCGGGCCAGTTGCTTGTTGAGTTCCGCCAACACGATCCCCGGCTGTACACGAGCCCATCGTTCCTCCCGATTCAGCTCCAGAACCCGATTCAGACGCGAGACATCCAGGATGATCCCGGACCCGATCGCCGAGCCGGTCAGATTCGTCCCGGCAGCCCGCGGCGTCAGCGGAATGCCTCGTTGCACGGCGTACCGCATCGTGGCGGCGATGTCCCCCTCGGACTCCACGAGCACGACGGCCTTCGGCGTCATCCGATAAATACTCGCATCCACCGCATAGGCNGTGAGCGTCGANTAGTCGTCNTTGACTTTATCGACGCCTACTGTGGCGCGAAGNTCCGAAGCGATNGCNNGGGAACGNTCAGGCAGAATGAGAGTTGGTGCCGTCATGGGTTAATGAGTCCTTNATTCTAGATGGACTCTTGAGACCAGTACAAGTCTGGNTAATGCGCAGGCCGCGAGGCATGTTGAGGTCGAGGTCAAGGTCGAGCAAAGACCTGACCTGCTTCATCTCAGCCTTGACCTGAGCCTTAACCTTCCAATACCGTTGGCGGTATTGAATCAACATCCTGCTAAGATGGCCCAAATAGGAGCACGTATTCGTGACNCGTCCCACCCTNTANCTTTCACGTCTTCTCCCNGATCCCGTCATGGCCCTNGTGCGNGAGCGGTTCCAACTGGTGCAGGAACCGCTCGATGNGTTGCCTAACTCATTGGCACTGCGTGAGGGACTCTGCCAGGCCGACGCCGCGATTGTAACCCTGGGCGATCGTATCGACGCCGAGACCATTCACGCAGCCGCTCGGCTGAAAATTCTGGCGAACTATGCGGTTGGGTACAACAACATCGATCTGGCTGCCGCNCGAGAGCGTGGTCTGGTCGTCACTAATACTCCGGACGTGTTGACTGATGCCACAGCAGATCTAACATGGGCGTTGCTCCTGGCGACGGCGCGCCGAGTGGTCGAAGGCGATTCCCTCGTTCGATCCGGTCGTTGGAGCGGCTGGAGTCCCACGCAACTCTTGGGAGCGGAAGTCTCTGGCAAGACCCTGGGGATCATCGGCATGGGACGGATCGGGCAAGCGGTGGCCCAGCGCGCCGCAGGGTTTTGCATGAAGGTGCGCTATCACACCAGGCAATCCCTAGCCACCTCATCGCTCCCCCGCGAGTGGGAGCACCGATCACTACAAGATATCCTCGGGGAGGCCGATATCGTGACGATTCATGTGCCTCTCTCGCCAAGCACCCATCATCTGATCGGCGCACGCGAAATGGCTTGGATGCGCCCCACCGCCTTCCTCATCAATACCGCTCGCGGTCCGATCATTGATGAAGGAGCGTTGGTCAACGCCCTCAAGACAGGAATCATCGCCGGGGCGGGACTCGACGTCTATGAACAGGAGCCGTCCCTCCACCCAGCGATGGCTCAACTGAAGCAGGTGGTGCTGCTCCCCCACCTGGGCTCTGCCACCCTGCACGCGAGGGTTCAGATGGGACTGGTCTGTTTGGAGAATATTGAAGCCGTGCTGAACGGACGTCCGGCACCCAACCAGGTTCACTAGCAGGCTGCTGAAAACGATTGTGTCACGGTGGAGGTGGAATGGTCTGCGCGTCTAGTGCAATGGGAGAATACCCGGCAGGATGCTCAAAAAGTTCGTCCAGCAAGGCCGCAGCGAGGAAAGCACCGGAGGCGTAACTTTCTCACCCGCCCGCCCTGAACTGCTAGCGCAGTTCTTTCCCGATGGGCTACGTTGAGAATGCTTTCGATGCGAGAACGCCGCATGGGAAGAGGCGCGTCTTGGCGCGCCTGGGTTGGGCGGGTAAGACAAGCGACTTTTTCAGCATCCTGCTCTAGTTTCCGTAGCGGAAGGCGGATGTCGGCTCAACTGGGGCCCTGTGTGCGCGAGCTGATTCGAGCCGTTGCGGCACGTCGTGGAAGGTCGGAATCGATTCGTAGATTGCAACAGCCTGGCTCCACTGTTCTTGGGCTTCGTGGAGTAAGCCGAGTTCATAGCGAATGGCTAGCGCCTTGGCCCCCTGGCACTGCGGGTCCTTCAGAAGCAGCTCGAGCTGTGTACTTGCCGACTGGCATTCCCCTTGTTCTTTCAAACAGATGGAGATCATGAGACAGGAGTCCGAGAAAAATTCGTGGCTCTGCATCGAGAGACCAAATTCTTCCTTCGCTTCGTCCAGCAACCCCATATTCTTGTAAGCCACTCCCAGCGTGTAGTGGGTCTCCGGGTCAATCCCGTTCATCGGCTGAGCAGAAACCGGTGTTTCGACGGCAGGTCCTGACGCCTGTGGCTTCGGCGAAAACGTCGAGGCCCATTTGGCGACCAGCGGGCTGGCCGGGGCTAGTTCTTTGACTTTCGCATAGAGATCCGCTGGCTGAGTCGGGCTCTCATCGTTTGGATGCGCCAGGAGCAATTCGAAAGCCCGCGAGTACTGTAGCGCCGCTCCCGCGATATCACCCTTCGCTTCAAGCAGGGAGCCGAACAGTTCTCGAGCCTCTGCATGATCCGGCTGCGCCGTCACCAGATGACTGAGCCATTCCTCCGCCTCAGCCTGCTGGCCCGCCGTCACATAGGCCTGGAACTGCTCGTTTGTCGAGAGGACAGGCGAGAAGGGAGCAACCGAGCCTGCCTCTTGCGACAACGGCCCCCATAACTCGTCCGGCTCGGCATTCGACAACGAGAACCCACTACCGGGCGTAACCGGTTCTGCTTCTGCCGACTGCGGCGGCTCAGATTGGGCTGGCGCGGGGTTCGGCTCGGTGGCTGAGAAATGTCTATCGTGTGGTTGGGAGATCTTGGAAGGCACAATCCAGGGGTCGTCCGGAGCCGTTCCGGCCCATGTAAATTCTGATGAACTCTGTGGCGCCTCAGGGGTCGTTCCTATCGACACCAGAGGCGCTGCGGGCGAGGACTCTTCAACGGAGCTTTCGCCGTTCATCAGCGCAGAGAGTTTCGCGACAATGGGATTGTCCGGAGCGAGCGACTTGACCTTCTCGAACAGTTCCTCATGCAGCGTCGGCATCCCTGGTTCGGGATGTTCCAACAACAACTTAATTGCCTTCCCGTACTGGAGCACGGCGTTGGCGACATCGCCCTTCTCTTCATAGAGCTCTCCATAGAGTTCGAACAGCGCAACAGACTGAGGTTCGACAGCCAGAAAGTCAGTAATCAGCGTTTCCGCCTTCACATAGTCTTGTGCCCGCAAGGCCGCCCCAGCAAGGTAGCGATATTCGCCAAGCGCCACCTGAAGATCTCCGCGTTGCAGATGCAACTTCGCGAGCAATTGACAGACTTCAGGATTTCCAGGCTCTTTGGTCAGCAATTGATTGAGAATGGCCTCAGCCCCGGCAAATTGTTTTTCTTCAATCCGGCGGGTGGCTTCCGATAGCAGATCGAGCGGCTCGGCACTCTTGGGTGGGCTTCCTGCAGATCCGGCTCCCTTCTTAGCGGCGAGGATAGGATTCCCGCTGGTCTTTTGGAGATGTTCGATAAACTGGGCGGCTTCACTATTGGCAGGGTCGATCCGCAACACGGCTTGATACGCATCCTTAGCCTCAGCATAGCGTTGTTGCGCTGACCGTTCTCGCCCTAACTGCAAATAGACTTTCGTGGCTTCGTCCTGCATGTTTTCTTGCAGGCACAATTCCGCCACCCGCTGCTGGGCATCCAGATTCGAGGGATCCTGGCTGACGATCTTCTTATAGATGTCCAGCGCGTCTTTAGTTTTTCCGGCTTTGAGGAAGTGTTTCCCAAGGGTGAGATAATCTTGGACCGCACTACTCAGCAGACCGCGTTCAGCATTGAGATCTCCCAGATGCCGGAACACATCGTACCGTGAAGGATCAAGCTTCAAGATCTTCTTGAACGTGGCAATCGCCTTGAGGGTGGCCCCTTCGGCACGGAAGGCATTGGCCGCCTCCACAAAGGCTGCCACGGCATCGCTGGTGGACTGGCGCTTGAGGTGTAACTCCCCGATTGAATTGAAGATACTCCCATCTCCTGGCGACTCGGCTGAGAGCTTCTTCCATTCAGCGATGGCAGCGTCGAATTGGCCTCGTGACGCAAAAAGCTGTGCGCTATGCAAGACACGACTGCGGTCGATCGGCAAGTCAAACCTCCCTCACCCGCATGATTCATGACGCTTCTGCCGCAAGCACGGATACGCGGTCGCAACTTTCGCGACGACCCTTCATGAATGATGGGGGCTAACGATCAAACGCTAACAGTGTCAATGGGTATTGTCAACGAAATGGGGCATTTGGATGAAGGTATACTCAGCAGATATACGAAGGCCTGCCCCGTCATAAAAGGCAGGCCTCCCTGTGACACAATCCCGTAAAATGCAAACTCAAGACTCAGCAACGGCCATCTTCAAGACGTTCGAAGCCTGAGGCCCCTTTGCGCCTTGTACGACCTCAAACTCGACGTTTTCTCCCTCTTTTAAGGTCTTAAACCCTTCCCCTTGCAGCGCGGAATAATGTACGAAGACATCATCCCCGCCCTCAAGGCGAATGAACCCAAATCCCTTGCGATCGTTGAACCACTTGACCGTACCTTTTGTCTTCACAGAAACACTCCTTTCCTCAACGACCACGCCTAGTTACGTGGACGGATCCGGAACCAAGTTGGCGCCACACATAATGAAGAGAAAAGACAGAAAGAAGATCGGGCTGGAATGACGAGCTCATTGGAGAGACAAAATCGATCACGAAACCCATCTTGGTTACAATTCGCGCAGCATCTACCACGGCGTTTCAAATCTTGTCAAGCCATTCTTTACCCGCAGGCTCGCTGGCCGTGAGGTAGACAAGCCTTTCCCGCTCGCCTATAGTGTCGCACTGGGCGAGGAGCGTGATTCTTCGAATGTTTCTACGAACGCTGCTGGATCGCTACATCTTCACCGAACTCCTTTTCCCCTTTAGTGTCAGCCTCGGGGCGCTGTGTTTTGTGATGCTCACGCGCGAGCTCCTGCGCTTAGTGGAACTGCTGGTTGCTAAAGGCGTCGGGATCGTGGCGGTGCTGCAAGTCTTCGTCCATCTGATGCCTTCGTTCCTCGTATTGACCCTCCCGATCGCCGGGATCATCGCCTCGATCACTGCCTTCGGACGACTGTCCTTCGACAAAGAATTGCTAGCGATGCAGACTGCGGGCCTGAGCCTCATGCGATTGGCTCGCCCTGTGCTGCTCTTCGCCTTGCTCGTGTTCGGGCTGACCTTGTGGTTGGCGCAGTGGGGACAACCCTGGAGTTCCACAAATCTAAAGAAAGTAGCGCTGAATCTCCTGCGGGATCAGCTGGTACTGGCGCTGGATCGGGGAACATTTAACGAGCCCATTCCCAAGATGATGATCTATGTTCCGGATGGGGATTCCGGACAGGCCACGACCGGTATCTTTGTCTCCGACGAGCGGAATGCAGAGGAGCCCCGCATCATCGTGGCACAGCAGTACGAAGTCATCATGGATGCCGCTACCGATCAAATCGCCTTACGCCTGGAGCACGGAGTCATTCACAGCCGACCGAATCAGGCCGATCAATACGAGCACGTGTCCTTCGCCAGTTACGATCTGAAACTCCCGCTCAACCAAAGCGGTTACTCAGCCACGGAGGAACGTCCGTCGTACGACGCCATTATCGCCCAGCTTGCACAATCCCAATGGCACGACCCGTCCGCGCTCAAACGATTGATGGAGTATTATAAAGATCTGGCCTTTCCAACCGCCTCACTGGTGTTTTGCCTGTTAGGCGTCCCGGTCGGCATCGCCTCGAAACGATCCGGTCGAATCGGCGGATTTGCAGTCGGCGTGCTGGTCGTCATCGTCTACTACATGCTAAACATCGCCTGCGAATTCCTGGTCACGATGGCAAACCTGCCGCCCTTTGCCGGGGCCTGGATACCCAACGGCATTTTCTCTCTCACCACCGTCGTGTGGTTTTATATCATGAGTCGCCAGTAACCCTATGCCCATTCTCTTCCGCTATCTCCTTCGCGAGTACGGCAAAATCTTCACGATGTGTTTCAGCGGGCTGATGACCATTTATCTCGTCATCGACTTCTTCGAAAAAGTGCGCCGCTTCTTGCGCTACGACGCCAACTGGCTCGATGTCCTAACCTATTTCCTGCTTAAGACCCCCGCGATTTCCTTTCAGATCGCGCCGCTGGCCATCCTGATGGCCACCCTATTGACCTTCGGATTGCTCTCCCGGGGCCACGAAATCACGGCCATGCGCAGTTGCGGCATCAGTTTACTCTGGATTACTTCCCCCTTTATCGCCTTTGCCACAGGGGTTTCCCTCGTGCTCTTGCTCTTCAGTTCCACCGTCATCCCTCTGGCCGCAAACAAGTCCGAAGAGATTCGGACTACGCGCATCGAGAAAAAGCCGCCCGCCGCAGCGGTGATACTGAAGCAACCCTGGACGAGAGTGGGAGCCGACAGCCTCATGCATGTCACGAGCGTCTCCGTCGGCGGGGAACTCTTGAGCGGCGTACGGCTCTTTCAATTCGATCACAATTTCCAACTGGCCGATGTGACTGAAGCCGACGAAGCCCGCTATAGTGACTCCACGTGGACGCTGTACCAGGGACGGCACCGGCGATTTTCCCTGGATGGAACTGTTTCGACTACCGTATTCGACCGCCAACCCATCGTGCTGACCCTCATTCCCGATGACTTCACGACGTGGCTCGCCGGCGACTCCGAGTTGATGACGTTCCATGATATCCGCGCCTACACGAGACGTCGGCACCAGCAGGGCTCTCAGGCCGCGCGGCTTAAGACAGACTATTACAGTCGAATCGCGTTCCCGTTCGTTACCGTGATTATGGTCCTAGTCGGCATTGCGCTGAGTCTGCGCCGGAGCGGCACCAGAGGGGGCGGCATGGCAATGGGCATTGGGCAAGCGCTCGCCATCGGCTTCTGCTATTGGACGACACACTCGATCGCGATCGCACTCGGACGTGGCGGAGCCTTGACGCCTCTTCTCGCCGGTTGGATGGCGAATCTACTCTTCCTGAGTTATGGCCTCTATCTGATGCTCAAGGTACGCTACTAGTGGCGCGTGAAACGCGAGACATGCGAGAAAAACGCGACGGGCGTGATCGAAGTTCGGAGTTCCGGAAACCTCGAACTTTGGACCTCGAATCCTCATTCGTCTCGCTTGTCCCCCCAGTCCAGCGAGTCGCGCCAGGCAACTGGTTGACTGATACAGACACTTCCGGTAAGTAGAGGCCAGAGCGTTACCGAAAGGATTTCAAGAAGATGCGGGCACGTGTCGTCGTCACAGGGCTGGGGGTTGTCTCTCCGATCGGTATCGGGGTTAGTGAGTTTTGGAAAGCCGCCCTTTCCGGTCAATCCGGCATCTCCACGATTACGTCGTTCGACCCATTTTCCATGGACGGCTACCGTTCCAAGATCGCAGGCCAGGTGCGCGATTTCGCGGTCGAACGGTATCTCGACTCTGCCCATGGCGAACGCGTCGACCGCTACGCCCAGTTTGCCCTCGTCGCGGCAAAAGAAGCGCTGGCCGACTCGGGCCTCCAGATGGCAAAGGAGAACCCCCATCGTGTCGGAGTTATCGTGGGAGCCGGCATGGGCGGCATGGTCATGGGTGAACGTGAAATCACGCAACTCTATCAGCAACAGAAGCCTCATCGCGTCCATCCGAACTTTATTCCCGTCATCACCCTCAATTCGGCCTCCGGCATTATTGCAATGGCCTACGGCGCCAAGGGCCCCAACCTGACCATCTCGACCGCCTGCTCCTCCAGCGCCCATGCACTCGGACAAGCGCTCCACTGTATCCGCGAAGGCCGTGCCGATGTCGTGATCACCGTGGGAGCCGACGCCAGCATTACCCCGCTCGTCTTCGCCGGATTTTGTTCCCTGCGTGCCCTCTCGTCCAAATTCAATGATCACCCGGAGAAGGCCTCTCGGCCCTTCGATCGGTTGCGGGACGGTTTCATCATGGGTGAAGGCGCCGGGACGCTTATCTTGGAATCGGCCGCGCATGCCAAGAAACGCAAAGCGAGAGTGTATGCAGAAATTGCAGGCTACGCCGCCACCAGCGAGGCGTATCACATGGTCATCCCTCGTGAAGATGGCCTGGAAGTGGCCCACACGATGCGGCTGGCTCTCGCGGATGCTGACGTGACTTCTGCACAGGTCGATTACATCAATGCCCACGCCACCTCAACGACGATCGGTGACGCCGTCGAAGCCAAGGCGATTCGACAACTTTTTAAATCACGCGCGGACAAGATCGCCATCAGCGCCACCAAGTCACTGATCGGCCACACGCTGGGGGCCGCCGGTGCCATCGGGGGCATCGCCTCGGTGCTCGCCCTCCACACAGGCCAGATTCATCCGACCGCCAACTATGATGACCCAGACCCGGCTTGTGCGCTGGCAGGACTCTCCCGATCAGCGCAGGAGCGTCGTGTGAAGGTGGCCTTGCTGAACGCCTTTGGATTTGGCAGCAACAATGCTGCTGTGGTATTGAAACGGGCGACCTCGTAGAGAACGACAGAAAGCATCAATACATGACAACCGATCCCACCATTTCGCTGAAAATCCGTACCGCCTTGGGTGAGTACCTGAAACGCGATCCGGCCACGATACTGATCACACAGCATCTGCGTGACGATTTAGGTCTCGACTCTATGGCGGTGATCGAACTGCTGTATCGCATCGAGGAGGCCTTCGATCTCCAGATCCCCGACCAAGACCTGGTGGGGCTGGCGAACGTCGGCCATGTGGTGAGTTATGTTGAGAAGCGGTTGGGGAAAACAGCCTCACCGGCCCCGACTAAGAAACCAGCAAAGCAGTCCAAGCCAAAGGGCAACAGGAAACCCTAATCCATATGGCGACGCGAGCACACACTCCTATCTCACTGGCGCAGATCCACGATGTTGTCGGCGGAGAGCTTGTAGGGTCGCCAGAAGCCACCGTCACGAACCTGGCCGGCCTTGAAGAAGCAGGCCCGAACGATCTGACCTTCGTCACCGGAGATCGGATGCTCAAGACGAGTGGGCCCACCGCTGCCGGAGCACTCCTCGCCCACCGGCGTCTTGCTGAGATCAGCAATCCTCACATCGTCGTCGCCAATCCCACACTGGCCTTTGCGCAGATCGCCCAGGCCTTCTTTTGCCCTATCTCCCCTCCTCGCGGCATTGCCACGGCCGTCGTCCGTGGCGTTAACACTCAGGTCGGTTCCGATGTCTCTATCTGGCCGGGAGTCACTCTGGGAGACCGGGTCACGATTGGCGCCCGAGTGACACTCTATCCCGGTGTCTTTGTCGGCAACGATACGACGATCGGGGACGATACGCTGCTCTATCCCAACGTCGTCGTCAGGGAAGGCTGTACGATTGGAGCGCGGGTGATCATTCACAGTGGCACGGTGATCGGGAGCGACGGATTCGGCTATGTGCAGGATCAGGGGCGGCATTACAAAATTCCCCAGCTCGGCGGAGTCACGATCGAGGATGACGTCGAACTCGGGGCGAATGTTACAGTCGATCGAGCCACACTAGGCCAAACGGTAATCAAGCAGGGCACCAAGGTCGACAACCTGGTCCAGATCGCCCATAACGTGACGATCGGAGCCCATACAATCCTAGTGGCACAAGTCGGGATCGCCGGCAGCACTCGCGTGGGGCATCATGTCATGATTGGTGGACAGGCAGGGCTGGCAGACCACATCGTCATCGGAGATCAGGTCATGATTGCCGCTCGTGCGGGTGTCAATCGCAGCCTTGAGCCGAACCAAATCGTCTCCGGGGCTCCCGTGATGCCGCATGAAGTCTGGGTGAAGGCTCAAGCCGTGATTCCACGGCTTCCAGAACTCCGGCAGACGGTCCGCACATTGGAAGAACGGATGAAGCAGCTTGAAGCATCACGCATGGCCCCTCCAGCCTCCAAGACGAAGGCCAAGAAAAGGAACCGTAAATCGTGAAGCGTTAGACGTGAAGCGTGAGGGGTGAGGCGTAAAACGTGAGACCTGGGACTGCAGGATGCTCAAAAAGTCCGTCCAGCAAGGCCGCAGCGAGCAAAGAGGCGAGGCGTACGCTTCGGTACGTTGAGCTTCTGAGCGATGCGAGAACGCCGTTGGCGGCCTTTTTCAGCATCCTGCTAATCCACCACTCCACGCCAACTAAACAACTTGGCCCAGTAGAATGCCGCCCAGGGCACCAACACAGCCGGGAGCGGGTCTAGGTCTCCGCGTACGAAGGCCGCGACTGATGCGCCGAATATCAGTGCCGCTCCGGCAATGGAGGTCGCAGTGACAAAGCCACGCCCTGGGTGCTCGGTTGGCGGCACCTCCGGCTCGGCCTTGGCCTTCTTGCTGCGTTGAGCCACAGCTGTCCGCATCCGTGCCGCATACACCTCGGGAAAGCTCGTAAAGAGATAGCGATGATAGCGGGCCTGCGCCCACCCACACGATGCTCCGACCACGAGCAAGGCCGAGCTGGTGAGAAACGTCAACCAGCTATAGGTATGGTTCACCAGCAGTTGATAGCCGAGTGACCCTACCCCACCGATCATGCAAACCAGTCCGACCATCCCGGCGGGGAGGAGGATATGGGAGCGGATATAGTTACGAGCTTGTTCCTCAATCTTCTCTGGTCGCAAAACCGTCACAAGTTTCGGCATCGATGCAGTCTCCCATGCAACAGGCTGAGGCCGAGGCTAAGCAAGCAGGTTAAGGTTGAGGTCAAGGAACGTTGAGTCGTCAGAGCCTCGCTCAGCCTCAACCTCGGCCTTAACCTGTTTCCTAAGCTTCGGTCTTCTCCAAGAAGGTGGCATCATACCATCCTTCCGCTGCTTGTCACATGGACGAGAAAACGAGTTTGGGCCTCTGTGTCTGGTCTGATTGAACAGGACGCTCAATCCCCACGGCTAGATGAGAAATTGTGGATGACACATGCACAACGATAGACGGCATACCTGATTTTTGTATCATGAGCACTCATCGGCTCACTCCATGGTACGAAACCAGACGGCGGCGTGGAATCGTCTCTCTCAGAGAGGTCTTTGGCCGTCATCCGCATGGAGCTCCGCGAAGGTAAAGGCGAGAAGTGAGGCAAGACATTGGCATCACCCTTTGGGTGTCCACAAAAGATGTGCATGGCATGTGGATAACCATGTGGATGAGCAAGCAATACCATGCCGTACCAGAGCACCCCGCACATTGCCCAATCGGTAGGCAGCACAATCCGTGCAATTACATCGAGATGCAATTTTTTAGCAAAAACTCGAATGGGACAAAACTGCAGATCCCGCGCTCCCCGGAAGATTCTCTACGGTTGAGCGTACAGAAGTGTGCAGAGTGATAGGAGGTGCGAGACTAGCGAGAAAAGCAGGACGAGCGAGACGGGGGAGAGTTCAAGGTGCGAAGTTTGAGGTTTACGGAATTTCGAATCGCGCCTGTCGCGCTAGGCCTGCCCTTCGCGCGATTGAGAATCTGGCAGAATGTCACTAATGGCCGATCGTTCGACACGCCCGATATTGCCCCACTGTTCCGCCATTGGAATCAATGCATAAATCCTCGTCTCGACCGTTCCTAGTCGCTGCGCCAACGTCGACGTTTTTCGGTAGGCCGCGACCATAAGAAAGGATCGCAGCCCTTGCAAAAACATCGTGATCATTGTCGCCTGCACATGGCTGGCTAGATCGTAGAGGGCCTCGACCTGTTCGAGAATTGGATCAAGCTGAGACGCCGTGACAAAATCCGTCGCCCCGCTCGCTCGTATATTCGCAAGAGTGGAACTGATGATCGGAACCCGCCGATGGACTTCCTGAAGGAACTCTTCGTCGAGTCGATCAAGTTCAGCTAAGATGCGCCCGACACCGGCGACATCAAGATGATCGGCTTCCCGCTCGGCTCGCTGAATTACCGCCTCCAACACATCGCGGGCCGGCTGCATCGACCTGGCACGAGCTTGCTGCAGGTCCCGAAGGGCATGGATGAGCGGAACGCTGGAACTCACAGTGAACGGAGCCTGCAACTGGGGAGCCGCAGGCTGCTCAGTCACAATGGCAGGAAGAGCCTGCACGGAGTCGCTCACCGTTTCCACAAGAACGTCATCAGTTCCAGCACTTTCGTCCTCTTGGTCTCCTGCTAAGCGACGCACGGCCAGACTGATCCGATTCAACCCCTCCTGAAGCGACTGGAGCGCAGCCGTCATCGTATGTGGTTCTTGTCGCCCCACATCGTGGAGAATCGGAAGCAGACTCGAGGCCATCTGCTCGATAGTCCGGAGCTGCACCGTCGACGCTGATTTGGCAAGATTCGTAATGCCGTGCAGGAGAATCCCGTAGAGCTTCGGACGCACCGTTCCGTTGGCCCCTTCAGCGAGCTGTTTCACCGCTATCTGAATTTGAGCCAGCCATTGGTGCGCTTCGAGGGCGAATAACCCGATCACTTCCTTTTCAAAACTATCATCCGCAAGATCCTGCGCAGGAGGCCGATCTGTCCATCGACATTCGCCCGACAGCGCCGCAGTGCCGCCTTCTGTCACAGAAGTCCTGGACTCGACGACACCTTGAATCGCACTCGCGATAGCGTCCAAGCCCTCCAAGAGCGACGTAAATTGATCGGATGCCGAGGGAACCACATCAGCTGTCTGGGCACGCGTCTCATCTACTGGAAACGAGACGCGTGCGACGTCAGGAGGCTCCAGTGTTTCAATGATTGACACGAGCGGGGTAAGGCTCAGATCGAGCTGCCGTCCCTCCTGACCATAGGCCGCATCGCCCTCGATCCGCACGACTGGGCGGAGCGGATAGTGCGTATTGACGCGCATGACAGACCCGACTTCTCCGGTGGTCAATCGTACCGAGGTACCCAACGGATAGGCCGACAGCTGTTCGACCAAGGCTTTGAGGACCTCGCGAGGGAATGCCGTCCGTTCCGCAACCATCAATTCTCGCACCGCTTCATGCGGAAAAAATCGGCGGCGATACCCGCGCGGGCTCACGAGGGCGTCGAAGATATCCACCACACCGATGATTTGGGCAAACTCACTGACCTGCCGACCCTTTAGCTTGTTCGGATACCCCTGTCCGTTCCACCGCTCATGCGCCTGGCGCACCACTTGTGCCAGCCAGTCGTATTTCGAGCCTGCCTTTCCGATGGCTTGATAGCCGAGTTCGGGATGTTGTTCAATGAGCGTACGCTCATCATGGGTCAACCGACCGGACTTGGTGATGAGCGACTGCGGTACAGCAAAGAGACCGATGTCGTGCAGGAGCCCCGCGAAGGTAAGTCGTTCCAGCTCTTTCCCGTGATATCCCAGCCCGGCACCGACCTTCGTCGCCAGAATTCCGACATTCACGAGATTCGTAATCAGCGGAGGGCCTGCAGGCCCGCTCATAGCCTGAACGAGCAATTGGTCACTTCTCTTGAGCGCCTCCGCAATCCCCGTCGCCAGAGCAGACACGGCCTCCAAGTTCAGTGGCTCTTGCCGCTGCACGGCAAGAGCCACGCCTGTCAGTTGTTCCTGCGCAGTGCGATACCAATCTGTCATGCTGTACTCGCTCATGGCCTGCGTCTGCCCTCACGGAACATTCGACCGTACATCATATGACTTTCCCGACCTGCTGAACAATCCGATCATCGATCTGGGAGACGTGCTCGACCGCTCCGGCAAAAAGACATTGATCACAGAGTGCATTAATAAGCCGCCCGATCCCCTTGCTCTGATCGTAAATGACAGCGATCGCCTCCTTTGTAAACACGTCTGTCCGATGAGTCGCGGCGCCCATGCGGGCCGTAATATACGCTGTCGTCTCCTCTGCCGTGAAGGGGCCCAGATGCGCTCGCACCGCGATTCGCTGGTTCAACTGCGGAATTTCTGCAATACGATGACACAATTCCGGCTGACCGATCAGCACGACGGTCAACAGAAATCGGTCGTTGAGTTGGAAATTCGTCAGCAATCGGAGCTCCTCGAAGGCTTGCACACGTTCAATCGCTTGCGCTTCATCTACGACCAGCACCGAGCTGATTCCGTTCCGCGCATTCAATTCGAGGCGCGCATTGAGCGTCCGCAATCGTCCGGCTTTCGATCGCACGAGGCCGAGTCCGAACTGGGACAACACCTCATCCAGCAATTCTGAGGGAGACAACGCGGGATTGGCAACAAGCGCAACATCGTACTGAGCAGGCAACAATCCGACGATCAGCCGACGACTCAGCAACGTTTTCCCGCATCCAATGTCACCCGTGAGCAGAAGCATGCCTTTGCGTGTCTGAATCCCATAATTCATCCACCTGTGCGCCGCATCATGCTGGGAAGATGGGACATAGAATCGCGGGTCCGGCACATTGTCGAACGGAAGGGCCCGGAGTCCCCAATATATCGTATAGTCGATTTCTGAGTTCATCGTGCCATCATCATCACTTGGAGGATACGACTCCACCAAACACCTCGACGGGCCTGTGTGCGGAGTTCCGACACATGGATTACGAGTGGCTGGCAGGGAGCAACTGATCGATCGCCGCACGCTGGGCTCGCCCCTGTTCCACCCATTGGCGGATGGCGCCGCCCACCAACTGCAGCCGCGCCTTTATCGATTCTATCCGTCTGGCAGCCAGAAGCACTCGACGCTCTGCCACCACGGTCAGCAGACTATGCAGACCTGTGAAAAACATCAGGGCCGATCCCGCATTTACCTGCTGCGCTTCTGTGCGCAGACGTGCGACGTCTTGCAAAGAGGCTTCGAGAGCCGTCAAGGATGAAGATGCCTCATCTCCGTCCATTTTGAGGGCACTCATCTTCTCAGCAATCTCAGGCACCCGCTCGTCAATCGCCTTCAGAAATGACTCTTCCGCTTCGGACACCCGCGCAAGATATTCATGAATGACCGAGGCATCGATACGTTGGACACCGGCCTGAACCTGTCCTTCCATCTGCTCGATCAGGCTACGGATAAGGTCGCGCCCAGAGGCAATACCGGAAGACTGCTGTTCTTGCAGTTCCAGAAGCGCTTGCAGAAACTCCCCGGGAGAGAGAACCGCGTGAACCGCCTCAGCCGCCGCACAACTCCCGTCGTCTTCAAAGGAGATGCCTGTCGCACGGGTCAACGCTGTATGGATCTGTCCCAGCTGCTTACAAAGCGAGAGAAAGTCCTGAACAGCGAGCGCCTTCTGTGGGTCTCGAAGGGCTTCGATAAAGGGAATCGTCGCGAAGCTGGCATGCTTGACGTCTAGAAGATTGATCGTGGCCGCAGACCCGCCGAGGTTTATCACTCCAGACGAAATCGTCCCAATCAGCTTGGCATGCCGCTCCGGCGCTGGGCCCTGTTGCAGCTCATCAAGGGCGACATGAATGTTCTCGAGCCATTCATGTGCTTCCTCAACAAAGAGATCGACCAGCTCTTTCTGAGAATCGTCGGTAGTGTCGGCAGCCATAACATCAGTCTTTCACGACAGTGGCGGTCCACGAAAATGGATCGGAGGGGATCAGGGGCGTCGCTTTCCGCTCCCCAGCTGAGAGGCCAATCCCGCGATCTCGCCAAGCTTTGTCGCCATCTCTTCAAACCGCTTGGTGGCTTGCTCGGACGCTTGTTCAGTTTCAGATACGCGCCTCGCCAGAAGGCTATTTCGTTCTCGTTCCGTCTGAAGCAGGGTTTCAAGCTCCTGGGCTTTCTGCGATGCGCGCTCGGCCAGGGAGACACGGGCGCCGAGACCCTTGTTTTTTTCCTGTTCAGCAGCAAGAGCTTGTTCTAACGTGCTCACCCGTGCGGCAACCTGTTCACTCTCGACCACCCGACGAGTCAAGTCGCTCGTACGTTCCTGCTCCTGCGCAAGCTGCTGCGCCAATTCCTGAGACCTAGTCACCGACTTTTCCATCGCGGTCATTTGATGAACCAGTTGCGTGGCTGCCTCGCGCTCGGCATGCAGAGTTGCCTCAAGTTCCTGCACACGACTCGCGTTCTTCTGCAGCTCGGCCAGACGCGTTGCCTGTTGCGCACTGCCTTCGCGTTCATTCAGCAGAGTCGCCTCCAGCTCCTGCACGCGCCCGCCCAGGCTCTCCGCCACGGATGCCTGCTTCTTGGCCTCAGCCGTCCGTTCTCGTTCGGTCTTGAGTAGGGATTCAAGTTCTTCCACCCGAGCGGTCATACTATCAGCCTCGGCGAGTTGCTTCTTCAGCTGGGCAGCCTGTTCTCGCTCCCTTGCTAACATCGACTCGAGTTCCTTGACACTACCCAACTGTACTTCGAGTTGGGTCACACGCTGAATACTGTGTGTCGCTCGATCTCGTTCGACACGAAGTTCTTCCTCTAGCGGCTTCAATCGCCCGACGGCCTGCTGATAGATTACTAGTTGTTCGTCGCTCACACGCGCGCGTTGAATCGGCTCGATGGACTCAGGCACCTTCTCGATACTCATTGCGGCAGGCGCGGCAACCCCCTGCCGCTTGGCCAACAGCTCGAGTACGCGATCCTTGAGAGACGTGCCCTGGAACGGCTTTTTTAACACCCCATCGGCGTGACAGGATTCAGCCTGCTTCGTCACCTCATCATTCACAATGCCGGAGATCAAGAGTACCGGCGTATTCGCTAACGCCCTCTGCGCGCGCACAAAAGCGCAGACTTCGTAGCCGCTTTTATCCGGCATAATCACGTCGGACACGATCAAGTCAGGAATCTCTTTGGCCAAATAAGCCAAGGCCTCTTCGCCGTTCGCGGCAAGAGTAACTCCAAATCCAGCTTCAGTCAGCAACCGTTCGGCAACTTTCCGGACCGCAATACTGTCATCGGCAATCAACACTTTCGGCATAGCAGATTCCTTCCTCCGGTGCCCTTAACTTCTGACGGCACCCTGCATCGACTGGCCAAGATGCTGCAAGGCCACGATGGCCACATCTTCATCGCCTATTGTGACCATACCCAGCGTTTCAACATCCTCTCTGATGTTCGGTCGAACCGCCGCCACATCCACAGTTTCGAGACAGGGCACTTCGGCATCGATGCAGATGGCCATCGGCCCGTCGAGGTGGCGAGCGACCAGGCACAGCAACGGATCTCCCTGCAGTTTGCGACTCAGTCTGGTCGCCAAATCGTAGACCGGCATCACATGGTTGTCCCGCTTCAGCATGGCCTGCACGAAGGGAGTCCGACTCGGCACCGGAATGCTCTCAGTCCAGGGCCACACCCCCCCCACATCTTCGGTTCGTGCAGCCAGCTTCATTCCACCAACAGAAAACACCACCACATTCCACGACCGTATTGTGGCCTGACTCTGCTGCTGTCCACGGGCCGCCCTCAGCATGATCCACCGACCGCTGCCGGGGTTGCCGCAACTATCTGTTTCGCCTGCCCGACGGACACAGGTACTACGTCGGCCAACTCTCCTAGCGCCCACGAAGGATTCAGGATCAACACCAGCTGATCCTGATACAGCATCATCCCCGCAAACCAGTTTCGTTCATCGCGTTGAAACTGTGGCGGCAACGGAAAACAGTCTTTCCGTTCCACGTCCGTCAAGCCCACCACCTGCTCAACGCGAATCGCACCGTAGGAGTGGCCGTTCGAGTACAACACCGTCCTCATCTCGAGACCGGACAAGTCGGTGAGTACGGAAAGCCGTTGGGCAAGATCCACCGGTTGGTAGGTAACCCCCGCCGCAGTCACAGTCTGTTCGTGACCGGCCTCTGCTTGCGTGAGAACGCCATGAACCCCAGCTGCGGGTAGAGCCACATAGTTGACCCCTAGACGGACGACCAAGAAACTGACCGTCTCCATCAGCATGTTCGTCGAATTATGACGACTTCGTAAACTCATAATCGATACATCGTGTTTGACTGTCCGATGCCAGGGACTCCCAAGGATCGGACGCTATAGATCCTATTGACGCGCGGCGGCTTCTTTGCCGATCACACGTTCAATTTCCTGGATCAAGGCCCGCTCTTCTACAGGCTTGGCAATATAGGAGTTTGCTCCAATATTAAGTGCCATTTGTCGGTGCTTGTCACCGGCTCGAGTCGTCATGACAATGATCGGTGTCTGCTGCGTTTGCGCTCGACTGCGCAATCCCTGGATTACTTCATAGCCATTGAGTTTCGGCATCTCAAGATCGGTGAGGATCAGCCGATAGTTTTGCGCCGATGCCATACGGAGACCTTCTTCTCCATCCACCGCGGTATGGACTTTATACCCGGCCGACTCCAACATCCGGCCCACGAACTTTCTGATGCTCAAAGAGTCGTCGATCAATAGTAGCCATTGTTCCGATGCTTCCCGCTCTACTATTTCTGGATATGGAACCATCGAGTCCGCCGATGCCGTCGCGTCTGACGACAACTCTGGTGCCGCTGCGGCTTGTGCCTCTCGCGCCAGCAATCGAGCAGGATCTAACACGAGGACCACGCGACCTTCCGGATCGATGGTCGCGCCGCCGAAGCTGGAGCGATCCAATGACTTAAACGATCCCAACGGCTTAATAACGATTTCTTGACGACCGAGCAATTCATCGACCAACAGACCGATCATTCCGGCGGCCGTTCGCACGATGACAACCGGCTTCCCGGTTTCCACCGGAACACTGCTTCGATAGAGGACCTGCTGCAGCGGCTGCACCTCGATCGCCTCCTCGCCGATATGCAAGATCGATCGCTCGCCCATCCTTTGATGCACGCTGGACGTCAACATGGTGACTTCGCGCACAGCCTGCAGAGGAATCCCATACTGTTCGCTCCCGGCCCGCACCATGAGGGCCGTTGCAATCAATAATGTGAGCGGCAGACTCAACGTAAACTTCGTCCCCACGCCGAGAATGGATTCGACATCAATGTGGCCGTTCATGCTTTCGATGACACGCTTGACCACATCCATGCCAACTCCTCGCCCGGCCTGATCACCGATCTCGTCGGCCGTCGAGAATCCTGGCATGAAAATAAACTTGATGACTTCCGATTCGGGCAACGAACGGGCAACCTCCGGTCGAATCAGTCCTCGTTCGACCGCCTTGGCCCGGATCTTTTCGACGTCGAGTCCGGCCCCATCGTCCTCCACTTCAATCAACACTGCACTCCCTCGATGCGCCGCGTGGAGATAAATCGTGCCGGCTGCCGGCTTCCCCTTCGACACGCGAACACCCGCAGGCTCGATCCCGTGATAGACCGCATTGCGAACGAGGTGAATCAACGGATCAACCAACCGCTCCACGACGCCCGTATCGACTTCGGTATGCTCACCGGACGTGACCAATGTCACTTCTTTCCCTGTCGCGCGTGCCATCTCGCGCGTGGCCCGACGGAATCGTGTGAACGGCGTGCCGATGGGCACCATACGGGCCCGCGCGATTTCGTCCCGCATACCGAGGGTCAGCTGTGCCAAGTGACTCATGTCTTCATGTGAATGCCGAATGGATCCGCTCAGTTGCGTCATCGACTCTGAAATATCCGCCGTGATTTCACTGATACGACGAGCCAATATATTGAAATCGTCGTACTTGTCGAATTCAAGACTGCCGAAGTCACTGA
This sequence comes from Nitrospira sp., assembly GCA_005239475.1. Lineage (GTDB taxonomy): Bacteria > Nitrospirota > Nitrospiria > Nitrospirales > Nitrospiraceae > Palsa-1315. The sequence continues at coordinate 22,278 of SPAX01000056.1, forward strand.
CACCGGTAAATCCTTGAGCCGGCGCGGTCGCCTGACCGGAGGAGGCAGTCGGAAGCGTAAAAGTATGTTTCTCTTCAAACGAATGGACTGATTCGACCAGCCGGCCCCTGTAGGCCAATACTTGTTGCGAGAGTTGCTCCAGCATATGTAACCGCTGCTCGAGCCGTCCGCGGCCGATGACGAGCTCACCGACAAGATTCAACAATCGTTCCAACCGATCGCGGCTGACACGGATGACTTCACGATCTTCTACGGCTTTACTCTCCGCAGTTTTATCTTCTGCCGCTTTGGCAGACTCGATTACTTGTGGATCCCGTAGTTCTTGTTCCACCGGTGTTTCGACACGATTGACGGCTGAGCCAGACTCCACCACCTGAGTCGCCATCGGCTGATCCAACTGTTTGAGTCCTTGCATCGCGACGGCATACCGCTGGCGCAGCATGTCAAGGGACGTGGGGTCCCGCCGCATCAGCAGGCGCACCACATCGACCGATCGCAATAGCGCGTCCGTATGCCAAGAGAGAATAATGACGCGTCCCTCGCGCACCGCCCCCATGAAATCTTCAACATAGTGCGTCAGATCGCCAATCGACTGGAATCCAACGGTATAGGCTGACCCCTTGAGCGTATGAGCTGTCCGGAAGAGTTGATTGATGACTTCAGGATTGTCCTGCTCCGTCTCGAGACGAAGCAGCTCGGTTTCAAGAGACTCTAAGTATTCCTGTGCTTCCGGGGCAAAATAGGAAAGCACTTCGGCATCGAGATGCGGCAATAGATACTCATCGGTCAATGTAGTCGACGCAGGACCCGATCCCATATCGGAGCAGGCAGGTTCCTCCGGACGATCCATGACGACCGTCGCAACCTGGACCACCGGCGCGGCCGCAGCCGGAGCCGAGACCCCCATATGATCTCCGTTGCAGATTTGCAACAGCGCCTGAGTCACTTCCGGTACATCATGCTGTAGCTGGGCGACCTTGCCGTCATCTCGGCGCATCAGCAGCCGAATGACCTCGACGGCCCGACCGATGACCCCGAGTACATCCGACGAGAGGGGAATCCGTCCCTCGCGGACCGCCATCATACAATCTTCAACCGGATGAACCACGTCGCCGATCACCCTGAATCCGATCGTGCACGCAGACCCTTTGAGCGTGTGGGCCGTACGGTAGAGCGCATGAATGCTCTCTCCATCCTTGGAATCTTGGCGCAGACGATGAAGAAACAACTCCATGGCTTGCAGATACTCGTCTGCTTCTGGCATGAAATACGACAACACCTCGGCATCGAGAGTCGGCACGAGATAGTCCAGCGGGAGCGATGTCGGATCAGCTGGGACCGTGGTAGACAGAGAGGGGAACAATCCGGCCACTTCGCCTCTCCATTGCGCACTCACCGACTGGTCTTCAACGCCCCCCTGCGCGACGACTTTCAACTGTGACTCGAATGAAGTTACCAACCCACGTAAGATCTCCAATGCCTTCGGCCAGAACGCGACCTCAATAGACGGCGCCTCTTCCAGAGTCGATTCAAGCAACGCTCCCATCGTGGCCAACCCCTCGTATCCATAGAGCGCTGACGCCCCCCGAATCTTATGCGCCCACACGTACTGCTCTTGCAGTTGAGCCGGAGTTGGCGTTGCTCCATCGGATGGATGGAACGCCTTCGTGAGCACGTCCATCGCTTCCGTTGCTTCGGCAACAAAAATCCCAACGAGGCGCTGTCGGTCAAAATCAGAGTTCATCCCTGTACTTTCTTACCCGGTGCATCCAGAGTATGCTTCGGGAGACCCACCTAGGCCAATTTGAACTGAGCGACGGAGGACGTCAGCCCTTCGGCGAGTCTTGCCATGTCTTCGACGGTCACGCGCGCTGAGTCCGTCGCTTTTTGCGTCGCCATGGCACCGCCAGCAAAGTCTTTAATCGAGCGACCCACTTGATCCGTCGAAGCGGTCTGGTTCACCGCGGCACTGGCGATGGTCTGTGCCAGCTCGGACGAACGCTGAGCGATCCCTGTAATTACATTGAATACTTCTCCGGTACGCAGCGCGGAAGCCGATCCTGCTTCCACCGCCTGAGTTTCCTGTTCCATGGCGATGACCGTGTCCTGCGTTTCCGTCTGAATCATCTTCACGAGGTCGGCGATTTCCCTGGTGGCTTGCGTCGAGCTTTCGGCCAGTTTTCTGACCTGGTCGGCGACGACGGCAAATCGGACTCCGGCTTCGCCTGCGCCGGCCGCTTCGATGGCCGCGTTCAGCGCGAGTAGGTTGGTCTGATTGGCGATATCGCGAATCGTCGACACGATGTGCGAAATTTCTAACGACCGATCACCCAGCCCCTTGACCTGCTTCGACATACGTTGCACGGCTGAACGAATGTTCTGCATGTCCTGCACGGTTTCTTGCACGGCCACGCGTCCTTGTTCCGTTGCCTGCAACACTTGCTTGGCAGATTCCGAGGAGGCACCGGCAGTTGCCGAGACTTGGCGCATGGAAGAGGTCAACTGATCGACCGCGCTCAACGTCTTCGCAGATTCATCCGCCTGGTGTTTTGCTGTACCGGCCATCTGTCCTGCACTGTCTCGGAGAGTCCCAGCCGACTTGTTCACACGTTCCGCTGCCTCTCGAACCTGTTTGAGCAACTGTCCGAACCGGTCAATCATGAGGTTGAACCCGTCCGCGAGGTTGCCGAACATGTCAGTCGTCACCTCACCGCGCTTCGTCAGGTCGCCCTTACCGACGTCTGAGACCAAGACCAGAAAGCCCATCAACCGCTTTTGCATTTCATCGCGCTCGGATTCCGCCGTCTCAAGGGCCGAGATAATGCGGTCCAACATGGCATTGAACGATACGGCCATCTGTCCGAGTTCGTCCTTAGACTCGATCTTGGCACGGGCTTTATAGTTACCGCTGGAGGCCAACTGGGCGACCTGCGCGATATGAATCAGGTTTTTCGAGAAGAAACTGACAACGAAATATGCGACGCCGATTCCGAGGACCACTGCGATGAGTCCGCCGAGGACGAGGACCACCGATCCGATGAACGCGGTAGTCTGCGTATCCTCGTTGCGGTCCATCGCCACATCTCGCATGTCCAATACCTGTTCATGATTGAGTTGGATGACTTTCTCGAATGTCGGCTGCAGATTCACCGTCAAGGCCAAGATCCCGAGGTTTCGCATGTGCTCAGCTTGTGCGGGCGTCAGCAACTTCCCGAAACTATCGGCCATCGCACTCAGGGCTCCATCGGCCTCCTGGAAATATTGCTGAATGGCGGACTTCAAAATCGCCAAGTCCGTCGCCTCGTCACGACCCGATCGAGAGACGCGGAGTACGTTATTTCCATAGTCTGCGATAACCTTGTTCGTCTTCGCGCGAAACGATGACAGCCGCGCGACTTCCGACACAAAGTTATCATGGTTCGTGACGCTGACAATCCCGGTCAAGATCTGATGGTGGTGCGTTAAGGCAGTACTCATTTCAGCGAAGTCAGCGAGCGGGATCGTATAGCTCGTGAACGCCGCATGTGACGCGGCGCTCAACTGTCGAATCGTCAGCACACCAACGGTCGCCATCATGAAGATGATGAAGCTGACGAAACCGTAGGTCAAAAGCAGCTTTGTCCGTGTTTTGAGATCGCCGAACCCTCCCCTGATTTCTGTTTTTGCACTCTTTGCCATCGCGTCCCCCTTCTCTCTGATCGTGCCTTGAATTGCGTGATATTTCTGCTTGTTGCCCCTTGTTAGCTCGTCCCCTCAAGATATGAGAGCATCACCGACGTTTCCAATACGCCTCGGAGCCGATCCTCCAACTTCACAACGGTCGATACAAAGGGGTACGCCTTCTCCCCCGTGCCGGTCGGAGCCGGTAAGAATTGGTCCTTGGAAAGGGTACGAATTTCCGGTACCGTATCCACCAAGACGCCAACCTGCCAGTTTCCGTGCTTCACCACTACGGCGTACCGCAACGGTACATCGGCCTTAAGGGCAAACATCGGTCGCAGGTCGAGCAACGGGATCACGGTTCCGCGCAAGTTCGTAACCCCCACCAAACCGGACGGCATCCCGGGAACCGGAGTGATGGATTCCACGACAAAGACTTCGCGTACGTTTAGCAGGTCGATCGTAAAGAGCTCTCCACCCATAGAGATAATGGCGGCACGCATGGTCGAGGACCCGGCCACCTGGGTCTGAGCAGATCCTGATAAAGAGGTCCCCTGTGCAGTCAGGGCACGATCTGCATCCGTTGAACGCCGTGCGGAGTCCATCAGCGTTAGCCCATCACCTTCTTGACGGTGGCCAACAGGTCTTCGGTCTTAAATGGCTTGACAATATAACCGTTCGCCCCTTGCCGCTCCCCCCAGAACTTATCACTCGCGTTACCTTTCGAGGTGCAGAGAATGATGGGGATATTCTTGCAGCGGTCGTCGCTCTTCAAGTCACGACAGGCCTGGAATCCGTTGCGTCCCGGCATCACCACGTCCATCACGATCAGATCGGGTTTCTCGCTGGCCACTTTGTCTTCGAGCTGATCGGAGTTGGGGAAAGACACCACGGTGTAGTTGGCCGCCTTGAGGAACCCTTCGATCATTTGCACATCGGCGTACGAATCATCGACTACCACAATCTTGCTCATCTTGGGCGCTCCTTTAGTGAGGTAACGTATTGGTATGCTATCTCAAGCTCTGTCTGGTCCAGTCTTCTGACGCTATTTCAGCGGCAGCACGATACTGATCGCCCCGGCTAAATCCCCTTCCTTCAATCCTTCTTTTCTCATACCCGTCACATCGCGCGCGCCCTTGGGTGCACCATGACAAGCCAGGCAAGTCGTGGCGGCATATTCTGGGTCTATCATACGAAGGACTGGTCGTCCGTCGACCATCGTACTCCGCACATAGGACTGTCCCTTGGGATGACGCGGGTCGCTGAACATCCGCAACACCTCCGTCTCAAAATCATCCGGCTTATTATTGGCATTCCGATAGTCGATCGCCGTAAGCTTCACACGGACACCAGACTTCTTATAGAACTGCTCTCCAACTCTCCGGGCGAACACGACGGGAATGAATCCCTTGAAGGAGATGCCTGCCTTGTTAATGACCGGCTGGGCTTGGTCCACCACTTCTTTTTCCACTTGAACTAAGGCAAGATAGAGATTCGCCTGTGGCACGACGTTGGGAATCCGCAGATCGAGTTTCGTGGCTTCCTTAAAACGTTCTAGGACCTGGCGGCTCATGTAATTGCCGGTAAACCCCTTGTCGGCCTTCGAAGGGTCATTGATATTCTGCATTTGCTCCGAGACGATCCCACGGCCAATCTTGACCAACTCAATCAAGTGCTCCGCCACTTCCGCCTCATTCCCAGCTCCCGCCGGAGCACTCCACGCCAACGGGATCACCGTCATCCCTACCGCCAACATCATGAGAATACGCACAGTCATTCATCCTTGCGTCAGGTCAACCGGTTGTCACTCTTGGTCACTGATCCTTTGAACTATCGTCACTGAAACTTGAGTGTAACCGGTCATTT
>SPAX01000057.1 GCA_005239475.1 Nitrospira sp.
TATCGCTCCAGCATCTTGGTCTGTGACCACCCGCCCAACTCTTGGACCGTTCTCAAGTCCACGCCGTTCTCGATCAATCGAGTCGCGAACGTGTGCCGTAAGGTGTGGGGGTCACGTCCTTGAGGCCGGCGAGTCGGCAGGCTGTGTCGAAGCGATTGCGGACGGAAGTATACGGTTCTCCGTCGGGCTTTTCAAACACAAACTCGCCGGTCCTCGGAAGCCGTTCGAGTGTGCCCTGGACTGTGGAGTGCGACGGGACCGAGCGGGTCTGGTCGTTCTTCGCGTTGGTGGCTTGCACTGTCACGGTCCTGCGCGCCGCATCTACGTCCCGCCTCCGCAGCGTCAAGGCGCTCATTCGTATTGTTCCAACCATTGCAACCGCTAAACCAGAGAAAGCCAAAAATTCATCGTCCAGGGAATGATTGCATTTTGAGTAATCGGAAGTCAGGAATTTTATCAGGACGTGGAATGAACGCCAGGTCAGCTATTGCCATTTCGCCACTTTCACTTGTCGTCATGATTTTCACATCATATTTGTCTACTGGAATATGGCAATTACTATCCTCAGGCAGCGAAGTGACGCTAAGAAATGAATATCCTTCAGGACCTAGCAATAATCTGAATACATCAACAAACATGGCATCCATAAATTCTGGATCCTTAGTGGGATGCACATTAAAGTTCGCTGTTCCGACGCGGTCATCTCTCAGTATAAGATGACTGCCAATTGCATGGAAATTCTGTGGCTTCTTCTCCAAAGAAGTTAGTTTCACTTCTACATTCCTAAGGGTAGAATCATCGCTGTTGACCAATGCGATACGATATGTGTGCGCTGTCTGCGACTGATCTATGCCTGGATTCACCTGCACCCAGGGTTCTCCTTCACGAATCATAATGGACAATTTTCCATTCCTTAAATTTTTTGGCACATATAGGTACATAGCCCATCCACAGAAACCCACAAGCCCAATCCAAAATGCCCATGTATCTGCAGACTTATTCGCTAGCCATGATGGTACATTCTCAACGCCGAAATATATGAGCCAGGCCGCCATATTGGAACTGGCGTGCCGTGGGGTTACGGTCGAAGCCAACATGAGCAACCCAAGCCCCAAATTCGGGACTGATTTCATCACCCATTTCCAGTAAACTGGCATTCCGTACTGCGTTAGATTATGTCAAGGGTGGGCGAGTTCTGTTGGGTGTCAGGTTAGACATAATCGCCCCGGTGTTCTTCTGCCATCAAATCAACTTGCCGCAATCGAACTAGATTCTGTCCCCCCTGTCCTGCCCCATGATGCGTTTTTTTTCGTCTTCCTGTGGCATGCTGATTCTCCTTTCTCTGTGAACAGACAGCTCTTGGAAAAACGTAGGGAATAGCGTAGTGGAATAGGCGGGTAATGCAGGGGTATTCCTGGTACGTATGGGCACGAAGCGAGCAGGCCGTTTTCCCTTGCGCCGCAAGGGGTTTCTCGTCTTTTCACGGGGTTGCACCGTCCCCCAGACAACGGTTCAGCAAACCGTTGTCTTCGCCACTCGGCCACCTCTCCACTGCTCTCAGCTCTAGCAGGATCTGGAACAGTTATGCGGACAGGTCAGAAGGCTGATGGTCTGCACCTGTGGCACAACATAACAATAATACTTTCGCAGGATGCTCAAAAAGGCCGTCCAGCAAGGCCGCAGCGAGCGAAGAGGCGAGGCGTACGCTTCGGTACGTTGAGTCTCTGAGCGATGCGAGAACGCTGCTGGCGGACTTTTTCAACATCCTGCTATGCGGGATTCCCGATGATCTGCGACAGAGGCCGATGACCGTAGAATGACCCGCAAGCGAGCCGTGATCTTACCTCAGGCCATGTGGGTGGTACAAGCGATCGCGCGGTGGATCGAGAAAAACTCTTGGAGAGAATACGGCAGAGGCTTACAGGTCTAACTGCTTGGTCCAGCTAAGTACGATCGGTTTTCTCGCAAGTTGGACAAGGGAGGATGAGAAGCTACGCGCCCATTGCCCTGTCTGTTTCATGTTGAGTGTGATCATGTGGTCCCATGACTGCGAAGGGATAGGCAGGATCTGCGGATGCTCCATCTCAGTCGGTTGTGTGCGAAAGGCGGTAATGCTGGCAATGGGTGTCGCGTAACGGAGTTCAACATGGCTGGGTCTGACGACACCGCTGAGTGCCAACATGTGCAACGCGGTTCGTTTCTGCTTCTTGTGTGCTCTGCGCAACTTGATGTATCGAATGGGTGAAGAGAGGACGTGCATCGTATCTTCCTTCTGTGTTCAGATGATCAGGGAGTCTTGTTACATCCAGAGTACTCGACCGAGGTCTTCATCGAGTGCGCGAGGACGCTGGCACTGAGAACAGCGGGCGAAGAGTCCGCCAGCTTGCGGCTGCATGTTCCCGCGAAGAACGATCTGATACTTATGACCTCCGCAGAAGGGACAGGCTTTGCCGTCTAGCTCCCGACGGATGGCCCCAATCTTCCCGATCTGTTTGTGCATTGGTCTCTCCTTCAAGAGATGAACCCGTGAGGCGCACGATTGATTGTGATATTGGGGCAGGGAGGAATTTTTGAAAATACCGTAGAGGTAGGTAGGGCCGAACTAAAGAGGGGGGGAGGGGAATGTTGGGAATGCACACACGAACCTAGCGTAGCAGCCGAGCGGTAGGTGGTGGGTATAAGCAAGAATGAAGATGCGGGCGGAGGTAGGTCTTCCCAGGAGGGAGACCTACCTATTGCTGCTCTGGGCTGGACATCTTGAATCCGAGATGAAGGATGACCGAAGTAATGAACCTACTCGTATCGTTGGCGGAGGGGGCGAGATTTGAACTCGCGGACCCCTTGCGAGGTCTCCAGTTTTCAAGACTGGCACGTTCGGCCACTCCGTCACCCCTCCACATCCTGGTAGTATCCTATTCTTTGCGGATTTGCTCAAGCCCGCCCATGTAGTGACGCAATACCTCCGGTATCGTGACGCTTCCATCCGGTTGCTGGTAGTTTTCGAGAATGGCCACGAGCGTGCGGCCGACGGCTAGCCCGGACCCGTTGAGGGTATGGACAAACTCTGTTTTCGCATCCTTCTTCCCGACTGTGCCCTTATAGCGAATACTGGCCCGCCTGGCCTGAAATCCTTCAAAGTTGCTGCAGGAAGAGATCTCCCGATAGTGATTCTGGGACGGAAGCCAGACTTCGATGTCGTAGGTCTTCGCCGCGGAAAATCCCATATCGCCGGCACAGAGAGTGACGACTCGGTAATGAAGCCCTAATCCCTGCAAGATCGCTTCGGCATGGCCGGTCAACCGCTCCAGTTCTTCATACGACTGTTCAGGTTTTGTAAACGCGACCAACTCTACTTTGTTGAATTGGTGGAGGCGAATGAGCCCTCTGGTGTCTTTTCCATAGGATCCTGCCTCGCGGCGAAAACAGGGGGTATAGGCCGTATACCTGATCGGCAGCGCGCTCTCGTTGAGCAACTCATCACGATGGAGATTAGTCACCGGCACTTCTGCCGTTGGAATCAAGAAGTAGTCTTCGTCTCGCAGGCGAAAGAGATCCTCTTCAAACTTGGGTAACTGGCCGGTCGCGGTCATGCTCGACCGATTGACGAGAAGTGGCGGCAGGACCTCCCGATAGCCATGCTGTGTCGTGTGAAGGTCGAGCATATAGTTGATGAGGGCCCGTTCGAGTCGCGCGCCGGCCCCTAGCAGGACCGCAAATCGCGCACCGGCAATTTTCGCCGCCCGGTCGAAATCCAGAATGCCAAGCGCTTCGCCGAGATCCCAATGGCTTTTGGCCGGTGTGGGCAAGGTGGGCGGGGATCCCCACCGCCGGGTCTCCAGATTGCTGACCGAGTCTTTTCCTGCCGGCACCGAAGCATGTGGAAGATTCGGGATACGGAGATTCAGATCGGTCAGGGTCTCCTCGACGTCCCGTAGTTCGTCTTCAATCGTCTTGATCCGTTCGCCGACAATCTTCATGGCAACCATAGAGGGATCCGCCGGCTGTTTCTCTCGCTTCAGCTTGGCTACCTCCTCCGAGCCCTTTTTCAGTTCGTGACGAAGTTGCTCGACCTGGCCTGTCAGAGTACGACGTTGTTCGATCAACGCGCGTAGTCTATCCCAGGGAACGTCGGCACCACGGGGGCCAAGCTGTTCTCTGATAGCGTCTAAATTGTCGCGTAAATAGCGGAGATCATACATAGTTGTGTGTTCCAGAAAACGGCTGGAATCTAACATCGGGGTAGGGGTTAGTCAATCAATCGGGCCGCGATATTCCGCCTTGGCAGGCGTGGTTTGTCTTGTTGACAGGAGCAGACGGATCGAGGACCATATCCCGATGCGTGCGGTGATGAATCCACCCAATCCGTTTGAATCTCAGCACCGAGATCTCTTGGAGCCTGCTCCCCAAGTGCAGTTGCAGATGTTTGAAGATGCGACTCGTAACATTCTCAGTCGGAACGAAAGTCCCGATTTGCCGTTTCGATGGAGCCTGAACCCGTATCGCGGCTGCTTCCATGCCTGTGCCTATTGCTACGCCAGACCGACGCATGAGTATTGGGGATTCGGTGCTGGAACTGATTTTGAGTCCAAGATCATCGTGAAGCGGGAGGCCGCGACTTTGCTCCGCCGGACGTTCGAGAAACCTTCGTGGAAAGGTGAATTGATCCTGTTCTCGGGGAACACCGATTGTTACCAGCCCCTGGAAGCCTCGTTGGAGTTGACGCGAGCCTGTCTGGAAGTCTGTGCCGAGTATCGAAATCCTGTCGGGATCATTACGAAAGGGGTGTTGGTGCTGCGCGACCTGGATCTGCTGCGTCGGTTACATCAGGAAGCGTCGGTTCGTGTGTATTTCAGCATACCGTTTTCAGACGATGCGGTGGCGCGCAAGGTCGAACCTCATGCGCCTTCCAGCCGGAAACGCTTCGAGGCGATGGCGACCTTGGCGAACGCCGGGATTCCCACCGGCATCTCGCTCTCTCCTATCATTCCTGGTCTCAACGATGAGGATGTGCCTGATCTGCTAACCCGAGCGAAACAAGCCGGGGCGGTGGAGGCGATGGCGACGCTGCTGCGTCTGTCTGGCCCTGTGGAGCCGGTGTTCATGGAGCGAATGGCGGCGGCGTTTCCAGATCGAATCACCAAGATCACGAATCGGATTCTGGACGTGCGTGGTGGAGCGATCAATACGGGGGCCTTCTTTGAACGCCACCGTGGCGCAGGCCCCTATTGGGCCATGATCGAACAGTTGTTCGAAGTCTCCAGACGCAAGGCAGGCTTGTCGGCGCTGCGTGACGAGACGGTTCCCGCCACCTTTCGCAGGCCGGGTGTCGAACAAACGGTCTTATTTTGAAGCAGGACAGGGAAAGGAACGAGGATGAAACATAATCCGGGTTTCCTCAAGTTGGTGGATGCGGCACGAGCACGGGTCAAGGAATGTACGGCGGCGCAGGCTAAGGCCAGGCTCGATCGGGGCGAGGTGCTGCACTTTCTCGATGTCCGCGAGGACCACGAATTTACGAAGGATCATGCGAAAGGCGCCCGTCATCTGGGAAAAGGGATAATCGAGCGCGATGTGGAAACGCGTATCCACAATAAAGAGGCGGCCATTCTGCTGTATTGCGGAGGCGGCTACCGGTCGGTCTTAGCCGCGGATGCGCTTCAGCAAATGGGCTATACGAATGTGGTGTCGATGGATGGGGGAATCAACGCCTGGCGGGATGCGGGCTATCCGATGGAGCGATGAAGGGACCTCAGAGAAGCCGAGGTCCCTTCCACGTTGGATCACGAATTCAGGTAGCACGCTCGGGAGGGTTACTTGCTGTTGACTCGATCGAATTCCTTGGTCACCTGGTCGGTTAAATCGATGGTGTCCTTATGGTAGATCACAATCTTGACCGTTTGTTCGCTGCCCTTATCGACGACGAGAGCAAACCCGCCTTTTTCTGCCACGGTTTGTGTAGCCGAGGCAATTTTCTTCATATACTCATCGACTAATTCCTTCTGCTTTCCCTGCAGTTCCTGATTAAATGCCTGGGCGCGTTTCTGGTAGTCCTGGACCTTTGTGCGGAACTGAGTTTCTTTGTCTTTTTTTTCGGTGTCGCTTAACTTCGCGATTTGCTCCTTAAGCGCCTTCTCCGTGTTGCGCAACTCCTCTTCATCCCCGGACAACAACTTCTGTCTGGTGGAGACATATTCTTTAAGCCCGTCCAAGGCTTTTTTCCCGGCTTTTGATTTCTCTAAGACGGCCTGAGGATCGATGACGCCCATCTTGAAGGTCTCGGCAGCCTGTGCGGCAGGAAGAGATGCGAGCAACAACATGCCTGCGGCGACCAAGGGGAAGGTGATCCGCCCCAAGAGGATTCCCGTTATATGCATAACACGCGCTCCTTGTTGGTAAACAATGCGAACAGTGTAACCGTTGCGAGAATAACTGGAGGGCCAGGCCCTGTCAAGGGATTGGGTCGCGCGGAGGTTAGCGTTCGGCTAGACGAAGTATCGGCTGGTGTCAAACTTGTATTCAGTGTTATCGATCAAGCGGATAATGTTGTGACGGAAATCCCCGGTCTCATCTTTCTCGGTCAGGTCTATCTCGCGCCCGTGATCGACCAAGTTTCCCTGCGAATCAGTGATGACTCTGACAAACGGTCGTTCGCCGTTCGCCTTGTCTGCAGCCGGCTTGAGCACGACCGCCAGTTCACTTGTCTCCAGCATCACCAAGCTGCCGATAGGGACAATGCCGACACAGTTCACGAACAGCTTGAGCAGCACCTCGTCAAACGACTTCCCTGACTTTGAGAGCATCATGTTCAACACTTTCGAGGGGGACATCGGTTCCCGACGATAGACACGGGATGATGTCATGGCGTCATAACAGTCCGCGATCGTGAGGATGCGACCGGTCAGTGAGAGTGTCCACGGCACGGTAAGTTTCGGATATCCTGAGAAGTCCAGGTTCATGTGGTGTTCGAAGGCCGCCGCCGCCATGCGCCCCGGTAGATTTGTGATGCCTCTCAGCTTCGAAAGACTCAGAACTCCCTCCGTGGGGTGATTGCGCATGGCCACCCAGTCGTCATCGGTAAACTCGCCCGGTTTGTTCAGGACCTCCATGGGAATGGTGGACTTGCCCATGTCATGGAACAGCGCCGCAAGACCCAGGTCGGCCAGTTCCACTTTGGGATAGCCGACACGATTGGCCAGCGCCATGGACAACAGCGACACATTGACCGAATGGTTATGTGTGTACTCATCGTGGCAACGAAGAGTTGTGAGACCGAGGACCGTGGCTTCATCATCCGCCATGAGATCGATGATGTTTTGGATCGCCCGCTTCGCCTGTTTAAAACTGATGGATCCTCCCTCACGGGATGCTTGCGTCAGTGTGCCGACTGATCCTGCCACTTTGGCATAGCCGGTCTTGGCGTTTACTTTCCGTTGTACGTTTCGATCGGTGCTTTCCGTACCGTCCGATCCCATGTTCCCCGTCGTTCCGGATCCTCTTCGGATTTGCAACTGCCGTTGTTCTCCTATCTCAATGCCGGCGATTCCCCGTGCTGTGATTTCTTTCTGAAGGTCTTCGATGGTTTTGTTGTCAGGATCAAGACTGACAAAGAGAGCGGCGAACTCACGCAGATCCTTCGACTCCACGGTCGACGAGAATGTCATTCCGCCGATCTTCCAGGCGTTCAAGGCATCGATGATGCTGGTGGCCACGGCCATCTGCTGCGCGTTCACTTTCAAGTGACTGTCCCCGAGAAACAAGAAATCGTTCTGCAGGCGGAGTGTGACCGGTTGATCGTGTGCCATGGTCTTGATCAACGTCAGCATCGCGTCGACGGGTTTATCCAGTGCCGCGTTGGTGCGCTCATAGATGCGGGAGGTCTTAATCAAGACGTTCAGCTGTGTAACCAGCTGGATTCCCAGCATGACCATCTGCTGGTCAAGGATGTCCCCGGCCTCCGATCCGCGAGCGATTTTCTGAGACAAGGACTTTTCATGGGTCAGAATCGGCTGAGCCTCTTCATCCGTGACCGGGGCCTCTTTGATCTTGATGTCACTCACGGCAACAGTTCCATATTATGATGCAGCCTGCTTCAGGTGCTGCTGTCGTTGGGCTAGGGCGAGTGCCGCGGTGCAGGCTTGCCTTACGGCGGCGCCACCTTTTTTCTGACCCAGCTCAAGGGCGATGAGGCCGGCAGGGGTGGCCAATTTCCCCAACGCCTCGGCGGCGAGGGCGGCGAGCTCTTCCTTTTTCTTCCGATTGGTCCAGGACCGTTCCGTCATCAAACTTTCAAAGAAAGGAATGACCTCATCGCTACTGGTGGCGCGCAGGGCGAGGAACACTGCGCGCTTTTCACTGAGGGTTCGATCCATGAATGTGTCCGTTGATACGAGGGGTGCCCAGGCGGAGTAGGGAGTTTTATATTGACCGGTCATGAGCAACTTGAGTGCCGCAAACCGGACCGACTCCTCGGTATCATTCAAGAACTGGAGCAGTTTCATCCCGTTCCCGTTGGGACGGAATATCCCGATCGCTCGCACGACTTCCTTCCGTACCTGAATGTCCGGATAGCGCACCAGCTTTTCAATGGAATCCGCAAATCGAGGGTTGTTCCATTTAAGAAGGATCGCGAGAAGATTCTTCACATAGCGGGGACGGCGGTCTGACAAACCGCGAAGCACGTGATCCGGCTGATCCTTTGCGAGCGTCTCGAGGGCTTCAGCCACGATCGCCTGATGGGCTGGCGCCTCCAGATTCGCCAAGAGCGCGCACAAGGCAGGGACGGCTGCCGACGCCATTGACAGCAGAACCGTAGTCAATCCTTCTGTGGTTGCGTCGGGGATCTTGTTCAAATAGGCCTCAATCATCTTCATGCGTTCAGGTCGACCAAGATCGTCGAGCAGGGCCGCCAGCTGTTTCTTGTGATCGTCGCCGAGATCCGGTCTGACCTCAGCGGTGGCATGTAACAGCCCAAGGACGCTGTCTAACACGGTCCATTTTCCCTGGGCCGTCAATGAGTCGAGGACGTTTCCCCAGAGGTCGAGCAACTTGCTCAGGAGCACAGGAGATTTTTCCGAGGCCAGGATCGCAGTGAGCATATCCAATAAGTATGTCATGTTATCTCTGGTGCTCTCAGCCTCGATCTCCTTCGCTAATTCGGCTAACTCCTCGTCAGAGACCTCATAGCCCGCATGACCGGATCGGAATCGGCCAGCTTGCCTGCTGGCTCCCCCTCCGGTTCCTATTCCAGCTGGTGTCCCGCTATTACCGGTTTCTGAGTCACCACCTCCCTCAAGCCCTGTCCCCATTCCCTTCCTGACACGAGCCTGCTCCCGATCCAGGAGGTCCCGCAAGTTCGATTCCGGTGCCTCCATCATCCCGGCAGTAGGCAAAGCAAAGACCTCTCCACCGATCGAGGCTTTGGCAATTTCTTCGGCGGTGACCAAGGTGATGGTGGAGAGGTTCTTGGACCATAGACGAGTCACAATGTCGTCATCATTCTCTTCGGGATCGAGGCTGTCCCACAGCGAATCAAGCAAGAAGGAGAGGTCTTCCGCAGAAAGACCTTCGAGGAACGCGAGTTCCCGGATGCCATCCGAATAGAGTTTGAACGCGACGCTTTCATTACTCGAACCCTGCTCGGATCGGTAGACGACTTCCCCGTTGAAATAAAGCTCGGAACGTTGAACAAGAAACGCCAATTTGGAATAGGTGGCGAGGTGAGTCGTGAGTCCCTCGAACATCTGTTGGAAGAACTTCTGGGCCACGGGGTTCGCTACCCCGTATGTCCGGCTGGACTTCGCGGTCTTGTCCAAGAGTGTGAGGAGTCGCTTGACGGAGGTCAGCTCCGGATTAGGCGGTTCTTTTGCGGGCGCGATCGGCCATGCCCCGCTTTCTGTCAAGCCCTCGTCCATGCTGATTAGTCGTACCCTGGAGGTGCTGAATCGTCAAGAAAATAGCCGATCTTAACCCGCATGATTCATGAGCAATTCTGCTGCAATCGCGAGCTTTTTGGCGAGAGGCAAGTGGCTAGTGGCAAGAGGCGAAAGCTTCTGGTCGGAAATATAGCTCTTTCCTCTAGCCTCGTGCCCCTTGCCTGGCTTCAAGGGCATTGTGGACCCCGTGGCTAAGCCGGTAGAATCCACCTCATCGTGATGATTGTGTCGAGCCACATTGTGTGTTTTGGAGACAGTCTCACGGCAGGGTTTCAATCGCCCACTGCCGACAATCCTCAAGGCACCGAGACGCCGTATGGGCGGTTCTTGCAAGAATTGACAGGGCCTTCCGTGCGCGTGTCTGTGAGCGGCATCTGCGGTGAACTGACCGGTGAAATGGCATTGCGGTTTCGGTCGGCTGTTCTTGTACACCAACCAACGTATGTGGTGATTCTCGGCGGATCGAACGATCTTGGATGGAACGCCGCGCCGGCAGATATTATGCGCAACCTCCTCAAGATGTATGAACTGGCCGCAGCGGCCGGGATCACGCCGGTGCCGGTAACCGTTCCGTCGATTAGAGTGGGTGACGATCTTCGCAGTGCGGAGGGGCGTGATTGGTTCGCAGAGCATCTTGATCGGCGGCTCCAGCTCAACGAGTTAGTGCTCCGCTACGCCGAATCGAAACGGCTGGCAGCCTTCGACCTCTTCAGTGCCACGGTGGAGCCTGCAACGCAACAACTTGCAGCCCGGTACTCCAACGACGGGCTGCATCTGACCACAGCCGGATATCGGCTGGTTGCTGAGCGGTTGTACCAGGACGTGTTTGCTGCAGCGTGGCTAGTGGATCGTGACGAGCGGAGATCATGATACGTGACGTGACCGATCTTGACTTCGACCACGTCGTGGAACAGGCAGTGGTGCCGGTGCTGGTGGAGTTCTGGAAACCAGGATGCGGGAGTTGTCGAGCGCTGATGCGTGAACTCGAGAAATTGGAGCCAGATGTGACCGGCAAGGTGCTGATCGTGAAAATGAACGTCGAAGAGAACTTCCAAATCCCAGCGGAGCTGGAGGTTCGCGCATTGCCGGTGCTGGCCCTCTATCGCCTAGGAATGTTCGAGCGATTTATCGGCGGGCTGGGTACAAGAGAAGAGATTCTTAAGCAGTTACGGCTGGTATGAAATATGTCGCTACAAAGTCCTCCAGGTCCGTCCATCCTTTTCAATGAGGCGATCGGCCTCGACCGGCCCACAGGTTCCCGCCTGGTATTCAGGCAACCATCGCAACCCTTGCCGGTGCCATCCTTCAAGAATCTTGGTGATCCAGGCCCAGGACGCTTCAACGGCGTCGCGCCGCATAAACCGGGAGGCATCGCCGGCCATCACGTCCAAGAGCAATCGCTCATAGGCTTCGGGCGACGGGCGGCCGAAGACGTCGCTGTATTGAAAGTCCATTTCCACCGGGTGTGTCAGCGCACGAGTTCCCGGCACACGCGAGACGATGCGGAGAGAGAGCCCTTCTTCCGGTTGAATACGCAGCGCCAACACGTTCGGCGGCTGCGGCTGTTGCGCATTGGCGTTGAACAGGATCTGCGGAATGTCCTTGAATTGCACTGCGATCTCGCTGGCGCGATGGGGGAGCGCTTTCCCGGTGCGCAGATAGAATGGCACGCCGGCCCAGCGCCAGTTTTCCACGAAACATTTGAGCGCGACATAAGTTTCCGTCGTGGAATCAGGATGAATCCTGTTTTCACGACGATAGCCCGGGATGGGAGTACCATGGGCCATGCCCTCACTGTATTGGGCACGGACGGTGACGTGCTCGACATCCTGATCGGTGATCGGCCTGAGGCAGCGGAGGACTTCCATCTTCGCGTTGCGCACCACATCCGGATCGAGCGAGTAGGGGGGCTCCATCGCGACCAGGCAGAGCAGCTGAAGCATGTGATTCTGCACCATGTCGCGCAAGGCACCGGCTTCTTCGTAGTAGCTGGCCCTGGTTCCGACGCCTTCCGTTTCGCTCACCGTGATCTGCACGTGATCGATGTATTTGTGGTTCCAAATCGGCTCGAAGATGCTGTTGGCGAACCGGACGACCATCAAATTCTGAACGGTTTCTTTTCCCAAATAGTGATCGATACGAAAGATCTGCGATTCGTCGAACACCCGCCCCGTCACGCGGTTAATGGCCTGGGCGGAAGCCAAATCGCGGCCGACCGGTTTCTCGACGATGATGCGGGCGTAGGGAGTATGAGCCTCCGGCTTCGTCGCCAATCCAGCTTGCTCAAGCCCCTCGCACACAGGCGCAAACGAACTGGGAGGGATGCTCAGGTAGAAAATCCGGTTGCCTGGTAACCGGAGGTTCCGCTCAATCTCCTCTGCTCGGGACTTCAGTCTGGCATAGGTGTCCGGGTCCTCATTCCCCCCCGACACGTAAAAGAGGTGTGGCGCAAAGTCCTTCCACCTGTCCTCTGCCAAGGCTTGCCTGGAATGTGTGACAACGCCGTCACGAACCGTGGCGCGGAATTCCTCATCGGTCATCGCCGTGCGGCCCAGCCCGATCACCGCATAGTTTGGCGGCAGGAGTCCGTCGAGGAGCAAGTTGTAGAGGGCAGGAATCAGTCGCCGCCGCGCTAGATCTCCTGAACCGCCGAAGATGACGAGGGTGCAGGGCTCGACCGGAGGAATCGTTTCTTGTGAGGGGCTGATGTCGATACGTGGGCTATTCGGTGGCATAACGCTCCGGCGTTACCGGCGGACCGCATGCCCACCGAAGGCATTCCGCAACGCGGCCAGCATCTTTTCCGCAAAGGACTCGCTTTGCCGCGATCGGAATCGAGTGAATAATGCCGTCGCGAGCGTCGGGACTGGTACATCCTTCTCGATTGCATCGGCGATCATCCAGCGACCCTCGCCAGAATCCTGCACATAGCCTTTCAACTGTTCCAGCCGCGGATCCTCTTTCAAGGCGCCGGCTGCCAATTCCAAGAGCCAGGATCGGACGACACTGCCGTGCATCCAGAGGTCTGCGATCTTTGCGAGGTTGAGCTTGTAGTCGCTTTTCGCCATCAGCTCAAAGCCTTCCGCATACCCCTGCATCATGCTGTACTCGATTCCGTTATGCACCATTTTCACGTAATGCCCGGCGCCCACTCCGCCGACATGAGCCCAGCCCTGTTCCGGCGCCAGCGTCGTGAAAATCGGCGCGAGCTGTTTCACCGGCGCCTCATCGCCACCGACCATCAGGCAATAACCGATTTTTAATCCCCAGACGCCACCGCTGGTGCCGGCATCGACATAGTGAATCTGTTTTTTCTTGAGGTCGGCGGCCCGTCGAACATCGTCGTGGAATCTGGTATTGCCGCCATCGATCACCGTGTCGCCCGCGTGGAGCAGCGCCCCGACGGCCTGAACGGTCTCTTCCGTCGGCGCACCGGATGGGACCATGATCCAGACCGCGCGCGGAGCCTTGAGCCGGCCGACGAGATCGGCCAACGACGCAGCGCCGACACAGCCAACACCTTCGGCCTGCGTGATGAGACCCGCCGATCGATCATAGACCACCACCCGGTGCCGGTCACGTTGCAACCGGGTGACCATGTTCATCCCCATTTTCCCGAGCCCGATGAACCCGATTTCCATAGTGACTCCTTCTGGTGCGGTGCGGTCTGGGCTGGACGAGATCGCGCGGATTACGCTCCGCGAAAGAAGCCTGTCCTCTGTCCAGACGTTCAAACGATGACTGGCTGACGAGGCCCGTGCGACAGCTGTCTGATGATCGATCCTGGAGTCCTGTCAGTCGATTCTGGCAGGATTAGGCACGTCCTTAAAAAGAGTATCGGCAAGATCGCGGCCCAAGTTGAGCCGCTCAGGCAAAGTGGCTGCAGTCATGAACCGCCCAGCCAAGTCACCCAGCCCCGCATCGCGGGAGGCGATGAACTTTAGCACGTCACCCGGCGCGGTCAGCCAAAAGCCTCGTAGCCGGAAAAACGCGCTGACGAAGTCATCGAAAAATATCGAGAGGAGATACTGCGCGGTCGCCGGCTTGTCGGCGAGATCTCGCGCCTTTCCCAGCCAATGGAAACACTCCGCCTTCATCCGAATCTGTTCATTGATGCTGACAGGGGGCGGCCCCTGTCGGAACCGATGGTTGGCACGTTCGATGAGCTTGGCACCGATGCCGTCGTGATCGAAGAGAATGCGGGCCTTCCGTAAGAGAGACGGGAGGCGCGGCGAGTAGGGGAGGTCTTCCTCAAACTCTTGATGCCCGCGATACCGGATGTCGGTCAAACGATCGGCAACACGGACGATCTCGTGGCCGTCAGCTTGTCCTTTCACGAGCGCAATGAGATCGATGTCGCTGTGAGTCGTGATGGCGCGCCGAACGCTGGACCCCACCAGGATCACACTGACGAGATCGCCGCCGCGGCGGCCGCGGACATGGCGCAAGGCCACCGCGACCAGCTCTTCAAATCCCGGTTCGTCGATCGGGTCCGGTTGTTCTGGCGGCTCCGGCATCGCCAGGAGTTCTGCCTTCAGCTCTTCTGACGTGGGGATAGGGTGGGTGGCTGGGCTATCCATTTAAGCTCCCTGTACGAGCTGAATGTGTTTCGGGAGCGATCCCAGCCAGTCCTCGAACGGCTGGTCCGCATCGACAATGATTTCCAGCTTGCCATTGGTCAACCGCCGGACGACACCTGGGCTTTCTGGGGACAACGGGATTTCAACCCACTCGCGGTTCAGACCGAGCAAGTCGGTGACCTCAAGGATCCTGCTGATGTGTTTGAACGACACAATTTCTAGCGGCATTGGTGCTCCATCACGCAGGCATTCTAGATTTCAGTGGGAGCAGTGTCAATGAGCGGACGCCGGTCCTCATTATTGATGAGCGCGTCTACTGCAATCGCCGACGCCTGACTCAAGCGAGACGGGCGAGACTGGCGGGAAAAGCGCGACAGGCAGGGACAGGGCTCATACGTCACGCGAGTCTCGCTCCTCGCGCGCCACTCAGCCATTTCGCGACGAACCGTTATGAATAATGCGGGCTAGTTCCCCAATACACGGGCAAAGATCTCGCAGGCTTCTTCGAGCATGGCACTGGAGATATCCAAATGGGTGACAGCCCGAAAGCTGTTGCCACCGATGGCATTGATCAAGAGTCCCTCCTGTTTCAACGCGGCGACGATCGCCGGGGGAGTCAGGCGATGGCCGATTACATCGAAGATGACGATGTTCGTCTCGACATCTTGGGGGCTGATCCTGACCGCCGGAATCTGTTGCAGCCGTCGCGCCAGCCGCTTGGCGTGGTCATGGTCCACTTTCAATCGCCCGATATGGTGCTCGAGGGCATAGATGCCGGCGGCGGCGAGGATGCCGGACTGTCGCATCGCACCTCCATACATTCGGCGCAGCCGCTTGGCCTTATCGAGGAGGGTCAGATCGTTCATCATCAATAGCGAGCCGACTGGTGCCCCCAATCCTTTCGAGAGACACACCGACAGGGTGTCAAAGTGCTGGGCATAGGAGGCCGGCGGCAAGGTGGTCGCGGCGATGGCATTAAACAGCCGTGCGCCGTCCAAATGCATGGGGATGCCATGGGAGGCAGCCACCGCGCGAATCCGTTCAATCGTCGCCAGCGGATAAATTGTTCCACCGCCGCTATTATGGGTATTCTCCAGACAGATCAGCGCTGTTTGAATCGTGTGTGGGTCTTTAGGACGGATCGCCGCCTCAACCTGCTCGGCAGAGATGAGGCCCCGAACTCCCACGACCCAATGGAGCTGGACGCCTGCCAGCGCTCCGGCGGCACCCTGCTCGTAGCGCACGATGTGCGCCGTACTCTCGACGATCACTTCTTGGCCCGGTTGCGTGTGGAGGCGAATGGCGAGTTGATTGGCCATCGTGCCGGACGGCACGAAGAGTGCGGCCTTTTTCCCAAACAACGCGGCCGCCATCTCTTGGAGGCGATTCACGGTGGGATCTTCGCCGTAGACGTCATCCCCCACTTCCGCGCGTGCCATCGCTTTTCGCATGGCGTCGGTGGGTTTCGTGACTGTATCGCTGCGTAGGTCGATCATCAAGCGTCTGTGCGCATGCTACAAGATCGTGGACTTCGCGCATTCTAGCAAATTTTCTCCTTGCGCGGGAGAGTCGGTCGCGGCAGGATGCCGTTCGTATGGCGTGGCTTCGAGACGTGCTCCCCGCAGTGACCGATGCAGAACCGGACGAGGCCGTCCCGGTGGGCTGGGCGTTCCTCTATTTTTTCTGTCTTCTCTGCGGCTACTACATTCTGCGTCCCGTTCGCGATGAGATGGCGATCGAAGGCGGGGTGCAGCACCTGCCCTGGATGATGACCGCCACCTTCGTGACGCTGCTGCTCGTGACGCCGCTCTTCGGGTGGCTCTCCGCCCGCGTGCCGCGGGTTCGGTTGCTTCTGACCGTGTATGCATTTTTCGGTCTTCACTTGGTCCTGTTCTTCGTGGCGATGACGAGCCACCTGTCTCCACAGTGGGCTGCCCGCACGTTCTTCGTCTGGCTGTCGGTGTTCAATCTGTTCGTCGTGTCGGTCTTCTGGAGTGTCATGGCCGACCTCTTTACTCCCACGCAGGGCGCCCGACTCTTTGGCGTGATTGCCGCGGGCGGCGGTATCGGTGCGATGGTCGGCCCGCTTCTCACCACGGGGTTGACCTATCTCATCCCGATTCCTGCGCTGCTGCTCATCTCGGTAGGATTTCTCATCGCCTGCGGGTTCTGCGTCCATCAGCTGGATCGATGGGCGATGGCGCGACCCTCTCGACAGATCGATCGGCAGGGTGAACCGCTTGGCGGCAGTATCTGGGCGGGGGTCAGGCTGGCACTTTCGTCGCCCTATCTTCTCGGCATCTGCCTCTATCTGTTCTTCCTCACGACGACCGCGACATTCTTATATCTGGAACAAATGCGGTTGGTGAGTGAGCAGATTCCCTCCCCGCAAGGTCGCACCCGCCTATTTGCGCTCATCGACCTGGTTGTCAACGTGCTCACGTTTCTGATGCAGGTGACTGTGACGAGCCGCGTGATCTGCCGGTTCGGGTTGGCGTCGGCGCTCGTCGTTCTTCCCGTGGCGAGCGCCATCGGGTTTGGCGTAATCGGCGTCATGCCGTTCCTGGTCGTCTTCATTCTTTTTACCATCGTGCGGCGCGTCGGTGAATATGCACTCGCCAAGCCGGCTCGCGAGGTCCTTTTCACGGTGGTGAGTCGGGAGGAGAAATATAAAGCCAAGAACTTTATCGATACAGCGATCTCACGCGGAGGCGATGCGACGACCGGGTGGATCGTGAATGGGGTGAAGACGCTGGGTGTTACGGCAGGGCAGATGGTATGGGTCCTGGTCCCCCTGGCGCTGCTCTGGGGATGGGTGGGGTGGTTCCTGGCCCGGCAGGAGGAGAGGTTGAGGGGAGGGTGAAGAGGGAGTGGCCAGGTGCCCTCCTTGCTCGCAGATCGGGCACGATGAAAAGAGATGGAATGACACCCGCGCCGATCCCTTGCTCCCGTAACGCGCACGATCAGAATGTGCACGCTCGACGGGCGCAGTGGGACCAACACGGGTGCCATTCCATGAGAGGAAAAGCGAGCTAGCTTGGAAGGATCATTGACGCGCGCAGTAGGAAGTACCCAGGCCACCCTCCCCCTGCTTTACGTGTAAAAAAACCGCGTGCTATAGTCGTCGGGAAGTTTTCGAGAGAGTCATTGGCGAATACGCTTCACGCCTCACGTTTCACGAGGTTCATGATGCCCGAAGTTCCAGTTAAACTATACATTGATAAACTATTGAAAGAATGCCGTAATGTGACAAGGCCGCTCGCGCTTCTGTCTGGCCCTGTCAAAGAGAAAGCCTTGCGCGCGATGGCGGATCGATTAGCGGCTGACGAAGAAAATATTCTGGCCGCGAACGAGAAGGATGTAGATGCGGTCGGGAAGTCCTTCGAGGCCGATGTCATGAAGGACCGAATGAAAGCCGCCGTGGCCCGTTTGCGCATGACGACGGACGATATCAAGGAGATGGTCGAGCGTCTCCGCATAATCGCGGATCTTCCAGATCCAGTCGGTGCAGTCACATCACGGTGGGAACGGCCGGACGGATTGCAAGTCAGCCGTGTCCGGGTCCCGATCGGAGTCATCGGCGTAGTGTCGGAGCTGAGCCCGCTCATTACAGTGGAATCGATTGCGCTCTGCTTCAAGTCGGGCAACCTCTGTGTGTTTCGTGGCGCGCCAGAGTGGGGTCTGACGCAGCAGGCTATCGGGAGAGGACTGCGTGAAGCCGCGGAACAGAACGGCGTACCGGTCGGCGCATGGATCATCATCGAACGTCCGGAAAAAGAGGTGGCGGTCGAGCTGATTCGGTCCGGCAAAAGTCTCGATGCGATTATCCCGCGGGGCGGGGCTGGCCTCCGCAAAGCCGTCATCGAACAGGCGAAGATGCCGGTGCTCTGCTACGACGGGGGGCTCACACATATGTACGTGGATGCCGACACCGATATGCCGATGGCTCAAAACGTGGCGATTAACTCTAAGGTACAGAAGGCTATTGCGTCGAACTCGCTCGACACGCTGCTCGTGCAACAGGTGATTGGGCGACAGTTCTTGCCACCGCTGGTTAACCGCATGCTCGAAGAGTTTAAGATCGAGGTGCGGGCCTGTCCCAAGACCATGGCTCTCATGGGACAAATGGCGATGACTGGACATGCCTCGATCATCCCGGCAAAGGAGGAAGATTGGCACACCCAATTCCAGGGGCCCGTGTTGGCCGTTAAAATGGTTGCGAATATGGACGAGGCCCTGGCGCACATCGTGGCGCAGGGATCCTGTCTCACCGCCGTCATCGCGACCACGAGCTATGAATCGGCCATGCGGTTCACGCGCGAAGTGGATGCCAGTGCAGTGTTCGTGAATGCCTCGTCCCGGCTCAATGCCGGCGATAGCTACGGCATGGGTGCCGATATCGGGCTCAGTGGTTCGCGTCTCCATGCTAAGGGCCCGATCGGTCTTGAGCAGTTGACCTGCGAAAAGTATGTCGCCTTCGGCTCGGGCCAGCTGCGCTACCCGCATCCGGTGCCGGAGACGTATTTTGACGCGATCATGTTGAAAAGACCGTGAGGCGTCAGGCGTGGATCGTGAACCGAGAGCCGAGGTACGAGCGACGATTCACGAACATTTAGCCTGGTGGGGCCTCAAACGTTTCACGTCCGACGCCGACTATTTCGTCTGGCAGCGAAAACAGCTCTCTCCTGCAGATCTGACTCAACTCAACGCACAGATCGATCGAAAACGGGGAGGGGAGCGTCGCGATGAAGTCGCCTTTTACGACCTGACTACCCAGCCGCTGATGCTTCCAGTCCTCTACAGCCAGCGCTACGAATATTACTGCGAGATTGGTTCTCACGTGGCGGCTCGTTTCGGAAATGCGAACAGCATCCTCGACTTCGGCTGTGGTGTCGGAATTCTGTCAACCTTCTATGCGACTCAATACGCTGACAGGCAGTTTGTCGGCGTCGATCGATCGCCGGCGTCGATTGCGGTAGCACGAGAGAAGGCGCGAAAGCTTGGTCTGACCAATATCCGATTTGAGTGCGTCGACGTCGAGTCTGAAAACCTTGCAGGAGCGTACGATCTGATTGTGGCCACCCATGCGCTGGTGCAGGCCGAACAAGACCCGGGGATTCCAAGTCACAGCTGGCAGACGTTCGAACGTGCCCGTGATGCGAAGCAGCAAGCTGCGTTCGAACAACGAACGGGCATCGGCATACGACTGGATCGGCTTCGCGCGTCTTTGGCCCGGGAGGGCCGTATGATCGTGTCCGAGAAGACCAGACAGCTTGCGCGTCGCGTGCCGTTCCAGCGTGCATTGGCGGGGCGAGGCTTGCAGCCGGTCGAAGCGCCAAAGCCGATTCACTATCAGCTCGTCGAAGAAGTGGCGGACGATGGACCCTTCTATGTATTGGGGAGGGGAGCGCCGCAGCAGTTTCAATGGGATGAATCGCCGGAGCCAGACGCTGGCGGTCCGTTCGATCGAAACAACCTAAAAACCGATTCAACCGATCCGGACGCCCCACTCTATGAGAACCATTGGCCGTCCGCGCAGCGAGTCTGGGAAAAGCTTCACGATACCCACCTCCTCAAAGAGACCACGAACCAGGGGCCAGACGGTCGTCAGCTGCATGTCGAACTCGGGCAAGCAGAGGAGGGGGTCTATCTGTATTGCGCCAACACCTTGGATCAACGCCAGTTGGTGATTGTCGAACCAGCCCGCATGGTCATGCTGGAATCCTACTATCAGGAGATTGCCAGCAGCGTACTTTAGCAGGATGCTGAGAAAATCCTCCAGTGCCACAGACCTGGCGCGAGAGATGCGAGAAGGGCGCGATCCCACGTTCGAAATTCCTGGTTCAAAGTTCCGAAAACCTCGGACCTCAAACCCTCGTTCGTCCCGCCTATCTCGCGCGGCTATCCTGCGGGAGTCCTACTACGAAGCGCCTGGCGGCGTAGTGTCTCCACGAACAGCGGGTGAGCCGAAGTCGTTCAGGAGTGCGGGACTTCTGTGCGAGCGCGACTCTTGATGGCCAGCACGATAAGATCCTTTCCTCGAATCGCATAGACAATCCGATAGTCGCCTTCGCGAATCCGATAGAGGTGGTCCACCCCCTCGAGCTTTATGACGCCGGGGGGACGAGGACTGGTGCGGAGTGCATGAAGCCGTTTCACGAGAAGCTTCCGAAGCGGTTTGGCAAATTCATGGAGTTGCTGCTCAGCAGGAGGGGCCACAAAAATTGTGGAGATTGCCTGGTGCAATCAGAACCCCAATTCTTTCAAAATGACATCAAGCGATTGGGCGCCCTTCTTGTTTGCCTGGGCCAAGGCCGCGCGGGCATCGACGAGATCGATACGATCTTCCAGAGCCTCCAGGAGTCGCAGATCATCGATGGGCACCACTGCAGCGACCGCTCGGCCACGTCGGCGCAACAGCACACGCTCGTTGCCGAATGCGGCGCGGTTGATTGCATCGGCGAACCCCTCTCGCTCCTTATTGCCCTCTGGATTTCCCATGGCGCACCTCCACAGACAGCGTCCGGTCAGACGGACAGATCGTTCGAATGGTGCAAGCTGTACAATGGGTAGGAGGCGAAGTCAATCGACGAGAGAACTTCACATGCCCTATTCCATTTTTTTCGAAATTGGCGTATGAAGTGGGGGCGGCGATTGCGTCGCGATGCGACATAACTCAACCCACATCAGAGGAGATACTCAATGGCTAAGGGCATGACACAGAAGAAAGCAACCAAGAAAAAACCAGCCAAGACGGTGAAGGAAAAGCGCGCCGACAAGCTTGCCAAGAAGAGGGGCTAATGCAGCCCGCGCTTCGGCTGTTCTGACCGAAGTAACACCCACTGCGCCCATCGACGTGCGTCAGCGGCAAGCCGCGCACGTTGATGGTTGCGCTCTGGGACCTTTACCTGCCTGTGCCCATTCGTCTGATTGCACTCTGCTTCCATAAAAGAACAAGCTGGCTGGTGTGAACGCCGTCCAATTTGCCGTCTTGATCTCTGGCTTGGCCGCCGGCGATGGTGCGTATCTATCGCGAGGTCCTATCCGATAACGACGGTCCAGGTGATCGCACGCTCTTCGGACGTCACGAGTGCAGGGGGTGGCGTGTCTCAGCTATGGTCACACTATGGCAATACTGCCTTCAGTGCTGAACCCTGTCTTTGAGACCATCACAGGTGAGGCTCCGGCCTCCTTCAGTTTGTTTCCTAAACCGGAAGACACGAGAACCGCTTGAAGGTCTTCGGTTGCCTGATCGAGGAGAAAGTCGAACGCGATGACAGCGTAATGGAGGGGGTGGCCATGCGGCCCATCGACACGGAAGACCTGGGCACGACTGGTTCCTTCCTGGAAATCGGCGATGTGGTGTTTGGGAAACTGCTGGCGTAGGTAGAAGCGGATCACGTCAAATTTGGCTGTATTGCTCACGTGCTTTGTTTGTACCTTCCCCCATATCTCATGTTCAAAGAGCCGGCATGGCTGGCCTCCCCTTCGGCGCTCATGATGAGGATCAGCATTTAATTATACGCCCGCTGCCTGTCCGAAGTCAGGAGGTCAGACACAGTTCCTGGTATCCTTTCCCGCTCCGCAGAAAAGACTCCCGACCCATGAATTTCATCCAGTCTCGTTTTTGAATCGATGCACCGATTATTTCTTCCGGTAGACGTTCAGCCCGACCTTCTCCTCGCGGTTTGGAATGGTCACATTGCCCTCCGTCGAGGCAATGATGATCGTCTTCCCCGAAGCAGAGGGCCCGAACTCTTTGGACAGATCTACCTTGATCGTCAGCATAGTCCCTTCGACGGTCATCTCCACGTTCTTCATGATAGTGGCCTCTCTGTGATAGACGAAGCGTGAGCACGCACTGTCACAACTATGGTGCAACCTGTACCGCGGTTAGGGGAGGAAGTCAATCGACGGAAGCGCCTCACGCAGTGCCAACGACCGTGGGGCGCGACGCGCGAGACATGCGAGAAAGGCACGACCCGAAGTTCGGACTTCGACGTTCCGAACACCTCGAACTTCTGGCGTTGAACTCCCGTCCGCCGCCCAGACGGTCTTGTTCTTTTGGTCAGTTCGGTCTGCCTAGTCTGTCTCGTCTATTTGGTTGAACCAGACTAACCAGATAGACCAGATGGACCGGGCTTGGCCCAGACGTGCGGACCATCCAACTTCTCGGGAGTCAATATCGTTTTTCCGTAATCTTCAAGGCCCGTTACCCTCCAGCAAGCACCGGCCGAAAACCGGCGTTGGTCAGGATGCGGGCGACTGTCTCGCGTTGGTCGCCTTGAATTTCGATCTGTCCCTCCTTCACCGTGCCCCCGGCACCACAGGCTTTCTGCATCTCATTGGCGAGTGTCTCTTTCTCGGCCAGACCGATGCCGAGAAAGCCCGTGGCGACCGTCACGGTCTTGCCGCCGCGGTGTGCGGTCTGGCGAATGATATCCACCCGCCCGCGGTTTTTCTTTAGTGCGATAGATGCCGCGCCGCCTGGGGCGACACCAGGCCGCACCTCTGGCCCCAATGGCAGGCCCACATTCTTCAGGGCTGCGAATGGACTGGTCCAGACGATCGGCTCACCACTCGTGGGAATGCGTCTCTTCTCTTTCATCGTTCCACCTTCTCATCGCAGCCATAGTCTCCCCGTCCACGGATCACCGCCCGAGCGGGGTTGCAACGCTTTTCAAAGTCGTTAATTCAATGTGCGCGGTGCTCTCTCCATTGGCCATCCAAATCTGTCCTTCTTGAATGGTGCATTGCAGCTGCATGCTGGGCTGCGCAAGCTGAGCCAAGGCCCGGCCCCCGTCAAGGGGCAGATTCAGCACGGCTAAATTATTCAATCGCTCGAGTGGGACCATGTGTTTCTCCCACCACTGCTCAGCGCCACGACCGCCATAGGTATAGATGCAGACCCGTTTCGCGCGACCGCAGGCCTGGCGAATGGGTTTCTCATCAGGCTGGCCCACCTCGATCCAGAGGTCGATGGCGCCTGTCATATCCTTCTGCCAGAGCGCCGGCTCCTCTTCGGTGCTTAACCCACGGCCAAACGACAACGCCTCATGTGCGTGCAGCACGAAGACCAGCAAACGCACCATCATGCGCTCGTCGGTTTCAGACGGATGGCGTGCCAGGGTGAGTGTATGGTCCTCATAGTAGTGGCGGTCCATGTCGGCGATTTGGACTGTCGCTTTGAAAATGGTCGCGTTCGAAGCCATAGANTCGTCGTTCCTTGGTTCCGGAAANNTTCAGNNNGATGGGGCCGGCAGCCTTCGCTCACATGTCTTTATACGCGATGTACCACCCTTCGACCCGCTCCCGCGCCCAGGGCGTTTTTCGTAGAAACGTGAGGCTGGATTTCACGCTGGGGTCGTGGAGGAAACAGCGGATCGGGACGCGACTTCCCATCTCGGCCCACCCATACCGCTCGACCAGTTCCTTGATGATGGTCTCCAGCGTGATCCCGTGCAACGGATCGCGGGGATGAGCAGCACTCATGAGCGTAGGGTGAATGACATGGAGCTTATGGCCAAAGATTCAAGGCTGATAGCGTATAGCATATAGTACGAACGAGGAGCCACTGGTCTATAGCGACGGCCAGGGCGAGAATCGCGAGACGTGCGGGAAGGGCGCGACCTGTGACAGACCAGACAATACATAGCAGGATGATCAAAAAGGCCGTCCAGCAAGGCCGCAGCCGATGAAAGCACCGGAGGCGTAGCCGCTGGGTTACGTTGAGGATGCTTTCGAGGGGAGAACGCCGCATGGGGAAAGGCGCGTCTCGGCGCGCTGGGGTCGGGCGGGTGAGAAGGGCGGCTTTTTCAGCATCCTGTTAGATCTTGCGCTTGAGCAAGTCCGCGAGATGGGCGAAGGGCGTAAAGGTCGCCGGCTGATCTTGCTCTCGGCCCGGCGGCGCCTCACCAGACGCGTCAGCCACTTGATACCGCTGGTGCTCATTGTCATGACAGTAGAGACAGAGCAATTCCCAGTTGCTCCCATCTGGTGGATTGTTGTCGTGGTTGTGGTCCTTGTGATGGACCGTGAGCTGGCTCAGCTTCTTGCCGTCACATTCGCGGCCGCAGTGCGCACAGATCCACGGGAACATTTTGAGCGCTTGCTCTCGATAGGTCTGTTGCAGCTGAGCCTGTGTGCGCCGTGCCATGGGAGCCTCGGAGAGGATGACGACTCGTCACTGAGGAATTCTACAAGAAACCTTAGACTAACGGTCCTCACCGGAGTTCCGTAGCTCAGAGATTCGATAAGCCGTCTTCAGGAGCAGGCCCGTTGCTAAATGAGCTGTGTGCAAGGCCAGGAGAATATCCGGATAGCTGGTTTGACCCATCCTGAGTGCTGCGCTTCTGCACACCAGGCCTTGACCACGCCGGCCACCTTGTCACGTTGAGCTGGTTCGAGCGAAACCAGGATCACACTGTTCCCCCCCGCATAGAACGAGATCCCTTCCGTCGATCCCGATTGTCCCGTCCCAACCGTCTCGGGAAATTCAGTGTAGGCCATAACCCCGCACGTTCGCAATAATTCGTGCACGCGTTCTTTCAGTGAAGTGCGAAACACGATCATCAACATGTCCATGGGAAGCCTCAAAAAAGGTGAGAGATAAATATAGCAGGTTCCAAAGCGATCTTGGAAGGCATAGGGTAAGAGCCACCAGCGAGAAACGACTGCAGGCTCTCAATCTTTTCCGGTTGCAGGGCAGGAGAAGAAGGAGAAACCAGAGGCAGGCGAGGTCAGGCGGGCTTCTCTTGTTAAGGGAAACCCAAGAAACCAGAGAAACTACATAGACCAGAAAGACCAGTTCAACTCGCTGCCCCAGTTCCCCGCCACGAGCCGCGAAAGGTAGAATCAAACGACCTGACACTCATTTTTTGCGCTTCAACTGGTAAAGGGTTAGCCCCAGGACAGTGATCCCGCAAAACACGGCCCCTGCATAGAATGTGAATGATGCGCCAAACTGATCCCACAGGAATCCTGCTAGTACGCTGGCAATCAGCATCGCCAGGCCGCTGGCGAGGTTGAAGAAGCCAAACGCCGTTCCTCGAAGATCGGCTGGTGCGGTGTCGGCTACCATGGTGGCGAGCAAACCTTGCGTCATGCCCATATGAAGGCCCCACAACCCGACTCCCAAAAGGACAGTGCCCCAGTGATCGCTCATAGCCAATACCAAATCGGCCGCAATCAAAACCAGAAGCCCAAGTGTGAGCAGCCTCATGTGACTCATCTGATCGGAGAGTTTGCCGAACGGATAGGCCGATAAGGCATAGCTCAGATTCATCGCAACCATGACGAGGGGGACTAAGGCGACGGGAATTCCGCTGTGCTGAGCGCGGAGGACCAGAAAGGCCTCACTAAAGCGAGCAAGCGTGAAGATGGCTCCGAACCCCACTACCCACCAGTAGGCCGGCCCTAAGCGGGTAAGATTGTCCCATCGAATGGGATTCTTGCCCTTGGATGCCTGCCGATGCTCAGACTCATGAATACCGAACAATAAGAGCGCTACGGCCATCATTCCCGGAAAAGCGGCCACCCAGAAGACGGCTCGGAAATCATTGGCCCAGAGCAGCATCAATCCGACCGCGAGCAGGGGTCCGAGGAACGCACCGATTGTATCGAGAGACTGCCGCAAGCCGAAAGCAGCACCCCGGAGTTGCGGTGGGGTGATGTCCGCGACCATGGCGTCCCGTGGCGCGCCACGCACACCTTTCCCGACTCTGTCCAGCAGGCGAGCGGTCAAAACGAGGCCGACGCCAGAGGCTATGGCAAAGAGCGGCTTGGTGAATGCGCCTAAGGCGTAGCCGAACAAGGCCAGCCCCTTCCGTTTGCCCAAGTAATCGCTCAGCGTTCCTGAAAAGACTTTGACGACCAGCGCCAGCGACTCGGCGAGCCCTTCAACAAGGCCGACTGCCATTGTGCTGGTCCCCAGTACCGTGACCATAAACAAGGGCAGCAGGCTATGGATCATTTCCGACGAGATGTCCATCAGCAAGCTGACAAAACCCAACACCCAGATCCCCGGGGGAATCTGGCGCAGGGAGTACTCCATCTGTGACTCACCCTTCATCGTTCAGATCCTCATGAGGTCCTTGTGCAACCCAACGATACAACGCAGGAAAAGAAA
This sequence comes from Nitrospira sp., assembly GCA_005239475.1. Classification (GTDB taxonomy): domain Bacteria; phylum Nitrospirota; class Nitrospiria; order Nitrospirales; family Nitrospiraceae; genus Palsa-1315. The sequence goes on from SPAX01000057.1 coordinate 26,640, forward strand.
TTGGGACATTCTACTTTTTTTGTATGGCCTAGACCATGCCTCCGTCTGGCATGGAACGGGGATTGCTGCATTGTTGAGGCCTTGTGTGAGGGGAAGGCGATTCAGAGGCAGTCTATCTGGTGGCGGGTCTGCGTGTCTCTTCCGTTCGTCGAACCAAACACCAGATAGACTAGACGAACCAGATAGACCAGCTCCCCGCCACGCGCCGCGAAATCAGTCCTGCCACCATTTCAACTTGCTAGTGTTCAAAACCATACCTCACCTCCCTCTCGGTTCATTTCGATTGATCAGGTCCTTCGACGCATGCTCCCGCTGGTTTAGAGACAAATAGTATCGGCCAGTACGAATAGCGGCGGCTCATAGGTGTAAGTCGTCCCTCCTCCTTCTCTCAATTTCATTTCTCAGCAATGCCTTGGCTGGCCGGTCCATTCCTGGTAGGGTAACGCATTGTTCCTGAGAGCGATCTATGGCCATCTTACTCGTCGATGACTCACTGGATGATTGTCTGCTCGTCGGGACCTACCTGAAGTCCGCCGACTACGCAGTTGTCACTACTAACTCAGCGAAAGAGGCGTTGCAGTACTTGAAGGGGTTAACTGAGGGCGAGTCTTTGGCCCCCATCGATTTGATTTTGCTTGATGTCAGGATGCCTGGGTTCGATGGACTCGACGCCTGCACGCGGATCAAATCTATGAAGCAATTTGAAGCGGTCCCGATCCTGATGGTCTCAGTTGATACGACCCCCGGCACTATCCAATTGGCCTTTCGGCGCGGTGCTGTCGACTATATCCGAAAGCCAGTAATCAAGGCTGAGCTCTTAGCCAAGATCGCAATGGTACTCAGAATCCAAGAAGACGCCAACCATCGCGCGCAGTCACAGAAGATGGCCCCCCAAAAGACGAACATCCAAGTCCCGCTGAGTATCGACATCTTGACGGGCATTATGAACTGCTGGAGTTTCG
>SPAX01000058.1 GCA_005239475.1 Nitrospira sp.
CGAGAACTGGAGGTCGGGGCAGGAGTACTGTTGCGTCGAGGCGGCGAGTCGAACCAATCGTTCGCCCGGCCTCTCTTTTTGCAGATAACCGTGGGCAGTAACGATCGTGAGAATCTCTTGAGGATACTGCGTCAGGAGATCTCGAACTGCGTGGGTGCCTTCGACCACGAAGGCGGCATCCTGTGCTCGGACACGTCTATCAAGGAGGAGTTCACGAATATGCGCCCCTTGCGAGCGCGTCAGGAGGGGGAGTGAAGCAGCCACGCTAGCCCGGATTATTCATGCATGCCGTCGTGAGACGTTCAAGACCAAAGCCCGCCGGAACTTCTCGCAAGTAAGGCCGACAGAGGCGTACGTGCAGTCCGTCGAGGAGGCCGAACGAGACAATCCATGCCAGGCGGGAGAATCGGACGACATAGCAGATATTCATGAATAGTCCAGGCTATAGTGCGTCACAGTGGAGAGAACTGGTTCAGCGACGTTTCCTCCCGGATGCGGCTTCGGCAGCCCGAATCCGTTGGGCCCGCGCCTTCGCTCGTTTGAGTGCGGTCAACTTCCCTCTGGTTCGATCCTGCTCGTGCTGAAGCTTGTCGAACTGAGACTTGAGATGGAGTTTTTCCCGCTTGTGAAGCGTGGCACATTCTTCCTGAGAAAGCTGCATCCAATCTCCACAAGTCCGAGCCCGCTTGATCCGCTGTTCCAACGACTCGCGTAATTGTTTGGAACGCATACTTAAGAGCGACTTCAAGGCGTCCTTGCGCCGCTGAACTTCTTCTTCTTCTGCGATAATTCCGCGAATATCTGTTCCTAACATGATGCGCCTCCTCACTGAATCGAGAATGAATTAGGACTCGCATTATACCTGATTTCATCGCGCATCTTCCACCGAGGTAAATTACGTATAAGCCATTGTATTTTAAGGTGTATTATGCCAAAAGCCCGACACGGTGAGGTTGCAGAGAGGGTGATAATTTCAGTATCATCGCGCCATGGCGCTCGGACAACAGATTCAAGCCTGGCGTATCTCGCGAGGTCACTCGGTCGACGACTTGGCAGCCGAGTCGCGTCTTCTCCCTCATATGTTAGAGGAAATTGAAGCGGAAGAAGTTGATCCCTCTGCCTCGCTACTCGAAGCGCTCGCTGCCGCCCTGAAGATCCCCCCAGCCTGGCTCTTTAGCCATCCGACTTCGTTTCGTACCTTGTTTGACGATCCAGAGGAAGATGCGAGTTCCATCCCCGCAGGTCCCGATCCTGTCACAGAACGAATTCTCGCCGGATCACGGATGGATCGTTCGCTGTACGTCCTGCTGACAGCCATCATGCAAAGCGGCGAACCGAAGTTGCTCCGTGCAGCGGAAGTGAGTTTACGTAGCCTCGTCAAACAAGCCAAACAGGCGACGATCCCGTGGCAGAACCGTCCATCGGGCCACTTCGAACCACCGAGCGATTAGCAGGACGCTGAAAAAGTCTGCCAGCAGCGTTCTCGCATCGTTCAGACCCTCAACGTACCACGAAGGTACGCATCGGGCCTTCACTCGCTGCGGCCTTGCTGGACAGCCTTTTTGAGCGCCCTGCATACGAGCGACGATCTTGCCTTGCCGATCTCACGCTCACAATACTTGAAGTATGAAACACTTCAAGTAACGGGTCTCGGGCATCGTGGCAAGAATCGGATGGTCGCAGGCCTGGCCACGCTGTTCAAGCAGGCGGACTTGCCGCTTCACATCTTGTGCAGCAAGGCGGATCCCTGTCCACAGTTCTTGTTCAGTCACGTGGTGGGAGCAGGAACTCGTGACCAGAAATCCCTCCGGCTTGGTGAGTCGCATCCCCAACAGATTCACATCTTTGTATCCTGCCAGGGCACGAGGCACGGCCTGTTTACTGCGGGCAAACGCCGGTGGATCGAGCAACACCAGATCATAGCGGCGCCCTGCCCGTTCCAGTTTTCGCATCTCCTCAAATGCATCCGCCGATCGATAGACACAACGATCACCCACCTTGTTTAACTGCGCATGGTGGCGCGCGAGCGCCAGGGCCTCCTCACTCACATCCAGCCCTTCGACCGATTTCGCTCCCGCGAGCGCCGCATGGATCCCAAAGGCGCCAGTATGCGCAAACACCTCCAGCACCTCCGCGCCTGCCGCGAACCGTGCCGCCACCAGTCGATTCTCTCGCTGATCACAAAACCAACCGGTTTTCTGCCCGCGTTCGATATCGACGAGAAATCGCGCCGGCCCCTCCTGGATGTCGACCGTCGTCGCACCACCGCCTCGGAAAAATCCTTTCTCCAACGACAGTCCCTCCAACGTGCGACTTTTGGCATCGTTGCGCAGATACACTCGCGAGGCACCGGATTCCTGACACAGAAGATCGGCTAATACGTTTTTCCGGCGGTCCATACCGGAGGACAGGGTCTGCATGACCAAGACATCGTCATAACGATCCACAATTAGGCCCGGCAATCGATCCGCTTCTCCATAGATGAGGCGATACGCATTGGTGCCGGTGACGACCTGCCGACGTAGCCTGACGGCCTGCGCGAGTCGCGCCCGCCAAAACTCTTCTGTAATGGGTTCGTCGTCGAAGGTCAGGATTCGCACGCGGATCTTGGACGCAGGATTGTAGAGACCTCTGGCGTAGAATCGTCCATTCGGCGCCATGACATCGACCACATCGCCAGAGACCAGCTCGCCGCTGACCTCTTCGACATACCCGGCATAGATCCAGAGATGCCCTAATTCCTCGATCGCACGTGTGCGAGAGAGACGGACGCGCCCGCGGGGACTGTCATCCTGAAAAGTCATGGCGTACTTATCCAATGGCGCGACCCGAACGTCAAGCCCTTCCACCGGCATTTAGCCTGCATTATTCATGAACGTTTCTGCTGCAATCGCCAATGGCTGGGCGAGAGGCACGGGGTCAGAGGCTAGGGGCAAAGACTTTCCGTCGAAAGCACGGCTCTTCCCTCTAGCCACTAGCCTCGCGCCCCTGGCCTGGCCGGTAGGCGCGATTTCGCGACGAACCGTCATGAATAGTGCAGGCTAGTTGCTTGACGGCTGACCCGGGCTGTGGTTTGCTGCGTCTACACGTGAGATACCGCATGATTTCCACTCGATGAACCAGGAAGCCCAACAATGACCCAAATACCGACCATCGGCTCCGCCGTGATCGACCGGCTCCACCAGTTGGGAGTCCGTCATATCTTTGGAATCCCCGGCGACTATGTTCTCAGCCTCTACCAATTGATCGAGGCCTCACCGATTCAACATGTCGGGACCACACGCGAAGATTGTGCGGGGTTTGCAGCCGATGCCTATGCGCGCATCAATGGCATCGGCGCGGTCTGTGTGACCTACTGTGTCGGCGGACTCAATACCGTGAACGCGATCGCCTGCGCCTATGCCGAACGGTCTCCGGTGGTGCTGCTCACCGGATCACCGGGACTTTCAGAGCGTATTCGCACACCCTATATGCACCACATGGTGCGGGATTTTTCCACGCAACGCGAGGTCTTCGAGAAGATCACGGTGGCCGCCATCTCGCTGGATGATCCCTCAACCGCTGAACGAGAAATGGATCGGGCCTTTGCGGCGCTGTTGCGCTATCGCCGTCCGATCTATATCGAAATCCCTCGTGATCTCGTGCATACACCACTGGCACACCCGTTACGCCCCCTATGTCTTGACGACGAGCCCAGCGATACCGCCGCGCTGGACGAAGCCCTCGCCGAAGTCCGCGCTATGCTGGCCTCGGCCAACCGGCCTGCGATCTTAGCCGGTGCAGAGATCGGGCGATTCGGCCTGCAAGACGATCTGACTCGCCTGGTCGAACGGCTCAACGTCCCCATCGCCTCGACCCTGCTAGGCAAATCCGTCATCCGTGAAGACCACCCACTCTACGTCGGAGTCTACGGCGGCCTCATCGCGCGTGACGAGGTCCAACAGTTCATCAATGAATCTGACTGTCTACTGATCCTGGGATCGATCTTATCCGATGTCGAAGATCTCGATGTCGATTCACCCTTACTGTCGGAAGGCCGCACGATTCACGCGACAGCCGATCGGGTGGCCATCAAACACCATCGCTACGATGCGATCCGGTTTCAAGACTTTGTGCGGGCACTGGTGACCAACCCTCTCCCTTCGTTTCCTTCCCGCCCACTGCCGGCACCGCTCCCCGTGGCACAAGGCACGATTGCGCCGGATGCCCCCGTGACCTTGAATGGACTCTTCCGCCACCTCGATAGTCTGTTGGATGAACACACCCTCGTGATTGCCGACGTCGGAGAATCGCTCTTTGCCGCGGCCGATCTCCACGTCCACCGGCGATTCGAGTTCCTCTCTCCAGCCTATTACACCTCGATGGGATTTGCGGTCCCGGCAGCCGTGGGCGCCTCGTTTGCCGATCCCACGCTTCGACCGATCGTGCTGGTCGGCGACGGCGCGTTTCAAATGACGGGAACGGAACTCTCGACCGCCGTGCGATATGGTCAGACGCCGATCGTCGTCGTGCTGAATAATCGAGGCTACTCCACTGAACGGGAAATTCTCGAAGGCCCCTTCAACGACGTCCACGAGTGGCACTATGAACGGATCTGCGACATGATCGGAGGCGGAGTCGGCACGCGGATCGCAACCCAAGGGGAGTTCGAACAAGGACTCACCGCCGCCTTAGCCGATTCCAGCCACCTGCATCTCCTGAATGTGCTGCTCGATCCAGCCGATCGCTCAGCCGGCATGGTACGACTTGCCCATCGCCTCGCGAAACGACTCTCCACCGATCGGCCTTAGCAGGCGCTTGAAAAGGCCGCCCTCTTCGTTTGTTGTTTGTCTGGTTTTTTCGTTCATCTCGTTGGTTTTGTTCAATCAAATAAACCAGAGCAACCAGGCGCATGTGACAACGGCCCTTGAAACAGTTCTGGACAGATCGTCCATAGCGGAACAACTTGTCACCGCGTCACTCTCAAGATTTTCCAATGACTTGGGCATGCTGCAGTTGATACAAAAAGGACATGAAATCCTCAAAAGCCTCTTGTTCTCTTGCGGTCACTCCGCATGTTTCGCTAATTTTGCCTGTCTTTAGATCTCTTTGGCCTTCGAGGTCTGCCACTTGCACCCTCTTGCTCGCAAGTGCTGGGAGAGGGGAAGATCAACTATGTCTCCGCGCGATGTGACGCAGGTGAAGTGATCTGCATCAATCACATTGCTCAAAAGACAGAACGTGGTGAAACTTTTGATGACACTTGCGAGACGGGTACAGCGATCCGACAAGAGATGCGTTCGACTGATCAGAGCCGCGTCGGAACACTTCGGGGCTCTAAGGAGCCATGACATTCATGGTTCGGAAACACCATCCTTTAAGTTGAGTCATGAGCGCGTGATCTTCAAGAATCCGAAGCTCAGCACAAGTTTTCTCATCGGAATCGGCGTTGGGCTCCTTGTCCCCCAAGCGGCAGCCTGGTGCTGTTGGCGGCTCCAACGCTTCACGAGCACACCGCATTCAACTGCATGCTGTCCAGTCGAAGACCTGCGACGCGCCGCTGGCCTGGTGTGTTAGAAAGACGGGAACGGCATCCACTCTGGTCTGCCGACATGGAACTATGAGTCACAAAGGAGGAACAATATGATCAAGAAACCGCTGATTTTTCTCTTGTGCGCAATGTCTGCGGGACTCTGCGCCGGAAGACCGGCGCTTGCCCAATCCGATGCCGATGAGACACGGATGCAAGCCATGCAACGGGAAACCGACAATGATGTGGTGAAGCGCGGGCAGCAAAAACACATCGAGCTACTCTCGAAACAATTCCAGTTGCCAGGAAGCGAGATTGAAAAGTTTCGCAATGGAGGTCAAGGGTGGGGAGAGGTTACAATCCGTCTGGCTCTGGCGGACAAACTGACCAAAACCGATCCAACGAATTTTCCGACTCTTAGTGCAGCCCAGGAACGAATCGGGACGTTGAGAGATGATGGGAAGGGATGGGGCAGCATCTCCAAGGAGCTCGGTTTCAAGCTTGGTCCGCTGATCAGTGACGTCAGGCATTCTATGAACGAATTGCGCCGAGATCTTCATCAGGATCAGCTGACAGCCGGCAAGGGTGACGACCGAGGCGACATTCAGCGAGAGACGCGCGGAGAGCGCATGGAAAGGGCGCAGAGACCGGAACGACTAGAAAGACTGGAACGACCGGAGCGGCCGGAGAAACCTGAACGGCCAGATCGCCCGGAGAAGCCTGAGCACATCAAGCGATAACTGACAAGCCATGGGAGGTGGTGCGGCCTGCCAGAACGTGTCGACGAGAATACACGAGCAGGCCCAAAGCCGGCACAGAATGAGTCATGATGAAGCAACGATTGATCGGCATCTTCACCGGCATGGGAATTCTCGTCATTCTCATGAACTCCGATCCCGGCGGCGCGGCTGACCAGAACACCAACCAAACCGAGCGGAATTGGCAAGTGGGATTTTCACCGAGCTATCTAAAGGGTGACTATGGAACAGACTCGACGACAACGATTACCTATCTGCCGGTATCCGTTCGTCGTCTCTTCGATAACGGTGATGTCACATTCATCATGCCCTATCTCTGCGTAGCGAGCAACGGGGCAGTGACCCTAGTGGGCGGTGTGCCGAACCGCGTGAACCAAAACGGGAACGGCGGGTCAGGTGGGAGCGGCGGCGGCAAGGGGAAAAAGCCTGGGAACGTCGAACCGGTATCTTCGACGGACTGTGGAATCGGCGATCTCATCCTTCGTGGCCGATACTTCCTGGTGGAAGAACGGGATTGGATCCCGACAATCGCGGTGACGGGGCGAATCAAGATGCCTACGGCGGACGCGAGCCGCGGATTGGGAACCGGGGAATTCGACGAAGGTGCTGGTCTCGAGGTGTACAAGAAACTCAGCGGCCAATGGTGGGGCTTCATGGACTCAGGGTATACGTTGATCGGAGATCCATCGGACGTGAATCTGCGAAATCAATGGTACTACGATCTCGGTGTGGGATACGACCTGACCAAGAATCTGCTGCTTAGCATGTACTACGAGGAATATCGGGCGCTGATCGCAGGCCTATCGAACCCTCGCGACCTTCTTTTTTCCCTGAATTACAAAGCCAGCGACCTGCTCAGGTTCAATGCCGCGACTCTAGTCGGACTATCTGATGGGGCACCGGACTATGGACTCACCGGCGGGATCAGTTGGCGGTTTTGAACTTCTGCGCAGGGCCTGCGCAGAAGGAACCGATCCATCCCTGTCTCAATAACGAACACCCACCATAAGAAGTGCACTCCTGGCAATGTTGTCTGATTGACGAAATCACAATTCGGCAGGCGTGCTCCTCGGTATGAGCACGCTTCTCTTCGCTTCAGCCGAAGCCATGCGGTGGTCCGGCTTGCACCGCTATCGTGATCGGTCTTACGGCTTTCCAACCCTGTCGGGACATAATGCGGCCGCGGGTGTTAGAACCGGATCCCGAATGTGAGACCGGGCATCACGTTCGTATGAGATCCCTGCCCCGTATCGAGATCAGTAAAGTTGAGCAAAAATGTCCCCGTAAGCTTTAGGGTCCGAGTCAGCGAATAGTCAGCACCTATCCCAAGAGGGATCAAGAACGAGGTATCGTTTCGAAAATAATCCGCGTGAACGAACCCAATCCCGGCTTGCAGCACCAGCTTGGCTCGGTTGTCGGTCTGGGGAAGGTCGATCCAATACTTTCCTTGACCGGAAAACCCGACCTGGGTCAGGTCTCCTGTAAAGCCGAGCTGTAGAAGCGGGCCGAACGACACATTCCGCTGCAAGAATCGGTCGGCGTGTAAATTGAACGCAAAGGCAGTCCCGTCCGGTGTGTTGCTCAGAAATCCGACTGCGGCGCCGCCCTCCGCGACGTCTCGCCGGTCTGTTCTGCTGCCTGTACGGTGTGTTCTGCTGGACTCCATACGATGAGCCCGATGAGCATCCCCACGGCGAGCGCCCGTGCTAAAGCCTTCTCTGCTGGTTTCATTGGCGACCCTCCTTGATCGGATTACACGCTGTTGCCACGTCTTGCAAGCTCATGCTGTCCTTGAATTACCCGACCCCCTAAGGCGCCACCTCCAAACCCTGTTCTGTGCGAGAACGGGAAATGGCCAGTTCGTGCTGCAATTGAGTCAGCCGTTGATGAAGAGCCCTGTCATATGAGGGGGCTAGGGCCTCGGCATTGTTCAGAGCCGTTTGTGCTTCACGATATCGCCCCTGTTGAAGATAGATGTGCGCTATCGTATCCAGCACATACGGCCGCAGCGGACCGCCTTGCGCGAGTGCCAGATTAGCCAGTCGTTCGGCTTCGTCCAACTTTTCCTGCTGAGTGAGATAGACCATCGCCAGATTGTTGTTCACACCAGGGTCCTCTGGGACCGTGCTCAACGCCTGTCGATAATAGGCTTCAGCCTCCTTCAGCGCCTCCCTGTTAAAGGCCAGATTGCCGAGTCCGATCAACGCCGGCATGTACCCGTGTTCCTTTCTCAGGGCTTCATCGTATTCCCGCGCCGCCAACTCCTGGCGACCTTCAACTTCATAAGCCAGCCCTAGCCTGACATGCTCCTCCGAGGTAAGCGGATCATGCAGGACTCGGACTCGCGGCAGATCGGAGCAGGCGGAAAAGCTGACTCCGATGATTGCAACGAACACAACAATCAGAATCCTGCCCATCATTCACCCATCCGCTCGACTCGCTCGGAGACAGTCACGTGACGCTCCATCGGCTGAAGCCGCAACATCCATCGACCAGTTTTCTCCCAGTTAATGAAAAACTGTGCATAGGGCACGAACAGATCGCGGGCCAATCCTGAATGCATGTAAACCCCCTGCTGCCGCTCGTCATAGCCGGTGATCACCACATAATGGCCTTGGGGAAAGACGACCCAACCAAGGTTCAGGAGTGCTACTACAGGGTGATGAGCATCTAATTCGGCCTTGAGACTTTCCAGTGTTCCGCTGGAGCCCTCGCTCTGCAGGCCTCGAGCCTGGGCTGCCAGGAGAAGATCGATCGGTAATGTTCCCCCTAGCTGAGGCCTGTACATTTCTGCTTTGAGGACAGCCGGTTCACTTGGGATCCCCCAATACGTGAGCACACTGGCCAGAGCGGCCGGACCACATTGATCAGTGCCGTCGGGAAAGAAAGGAACCACGACCCGCGCGACTTGACCAAAGGAGTCCGGATAATCCGCAGTTTGTTGGATCTGTTCACCCTTGGCGCCCATGTGCATCTCGGCCGATCCTGGCAAGGGCAACTCCACACAGCCGATCAGGAGGAGGACTCCTAGCCCGATCGCCAGGACAGCACCAATCGATCCATATTTGCTCATCGGGGCCACTCTGAAGACCTTTCTCTATTAGTTGCCGTTCTTGGTGATGACGATCCGGTGATTGAGCAGATACATCAAGATGACTGCAAGGATAGCGATCACTAGAAGCACGACGACGATTCCAAGGCCGTCGCCGGCTGGGATAATGGCATCAACGTCTGTTGCGAATTGATGCAGTTGGTCATCCGATAGTGCGGCCAGCCTGGCGTTGATCTCTTCCTGGGAGAGCCCGAAATCTTCCAGCCGCTGCCTGACAACCTTCGATTCCAGCACGGTTTGGATCTTCTGAAGATCCGCCATTCGATGCGAATCTGTGGATGACTCAGCCGCCGCCGGCAAAGCTGGGACCAGCATCGCCACAGTTTCTGGTGGATACGTACCCATCGCCAAGGTCGTAATGACCAACAGCCAAATCATGGCGCGTCCGATGAGATGCATCGACAAAATCCTTCTCATATCGCCTCCCCGTGACATGTCCCCTCAATGCATCGTCACCACAAGCCATCAAGGTTGGAAGATTCGATCGGGTCTCATTGAGCAACGCATCCCGAATAGGATCATCGTGGAGATATCGGAGCCATGTTCGGTAAAAGTGGCACCGTGCCGTTCTGCGGAATCTGCAACGTGATAGACGTGGCATGCCCTTCCGACGTGACCCTCGCTTCGATCTTGTCACCAACCTTGATCCTGTCCTCCAACTTGGTCTCGTTATATACGTGCAGGCGCACTTGATGACCAGTCGTATCCTTAACAAAGTAGAACTCGCCTTCGATCATCTGCACATCTCTCACGATCGTCAGGTCTGACGCTGCCGCGTTGGAGGAGTCGGTCGGGATTGGCTCGGCCCCCTGGCCGAGAGACGCTAGGCCGACGCTGAACGCCGATGCCACGAGGAGAGTTCTTAGGAGCTTCATGAGAGACCTCCTTTGCAAGACATAGGCGTTGGACACGTATTGCTATCGGTCTGTTCAGAACCTGATGCCCGGGCGTCCGGATTCATGCGATTCACCCGGTTGGTTCATCAGGCGAAAGAACCCCATATTCTCCTGAACTTGTGATTGACTTGCGGCTGCTTGTGGTTGCGGATGCTCCTCGATCGTCGCCGCAATGTACTGATACGCACCGTTCCGCAGGACTCGCAATGTCACGGTCTGTCCGATCTCGAGTGTCTTGGACATGGCTGCGTACTGTTCCACAGTCTGAATGTCCCTGCCGTTGACGGCTTGGACGATGTCGCCACCCAGCACCCATGGCTCTCCTTCTACAACCACGTTCAATGTCCCAGCCCGTAGTCCCGCTTTCTGCGCCGGACTCCCCTCCTCGATATGAGCCACGAGCAAACCTTTTCCCATAGGGACCGCAAAGAGGTCGATGACTTGATCGGGCACGAATTTCCCGGTGATGCCGAGCCATGGACGGACGACACGGCCATGCACGCGTAATTCGTTCACGACGGTCTTGGCGGTATTAATGGGAATTGCAAACCCGATGTTCTGCCCACCAGTCAGGATCGACATATTGATGCCAATGACCTCGCCTTTCTTGTCGACAAGCGGCCCACCGCTGTTTCCCGGATTGATGGCGGCGCTGGTCTGTATCACTCGCTCGTGGGGAGTGGATCGAGGGTCGGGTGTTGTCCCAAACCCACTGACAACCCCTGTGGTGAGCGCATAGCCCAATCCGAATGGATGACCGATGGCCACCACCTCCTGACCGATATCCACACGATCTGAATTTCCTAGAAGGACTGTGGCGTGATGATTCTTCGAGAGATCGACTCTGAGCAAGGCCAGATCCGTATACGGATCGCTTCCCACCAAGGCGGCGGTTAACTGGGTACCATCATGGAGAGTGACTAGGATCTTGGCAGCTTTGTCCACCACATGCGCATTTGTGAGGATGACACCCTGGTGATCTAGGATAATCCCGGATCCGATACTGCTGCCTGCCCCGCTCATCAGGTAGTCGCTCGTCAATACCGATTTGATGAACACCGTGGCCGGAGCTACCTTCTTGTAGATTTGAATAGTATCCCCCTGATCGACCCCCTTAGCTTGCACGCTGGCATCGAAACCGTCTGAGGCGCAGGCAGTCAAGAAAATGGCAAGGACAAGCCAGCATGGCCGTGGGACGCTGTCAAAGATCCTGTTCATCGCTCACCTCTCACTCCATCCTCCTGACGAACATCATTGATCAGGCGCCCGGATCAGGCGCTTCCTCTTCCTTAGGGGCCGGTGCAAGTTTGATGATTTTCACAACCCTTCCCTGCATGTCCAGCTCGAGACTGACATGTTCTCCTACTGTGACTCCCTTCATGACATCAGGGCCCACGACCGGCATAGACAGCTTGTCTCCGTCCCCGGCAGTCTGGACCGTGATGGTCAGACCGATCGAGTCAATCGATTCGACCGTGCTGCCGGTCAGCGTGGTCGCTGCCAGCAGTTCGCTGAGGGCGATCGGACCCACCGTTCCGACGAAAATCAACACACTGATCATGGTCACCGCAAACGCTTTCATGGTTGTCTTCCTTTGTTTGATCACCCTAATCGACACCGTGCGTGACCCCTCAGAATCTGTCAGGGAAGACGTACCTCCATGACGCTGAGCCCACCTCTCCACTAAGCAAGACACTGACCTCAGGATCAGACGTCGGATGGAGGGGCTGTTTACAAAAACAATTTCAACTGGATAACGACACAATTGCGATTGTGCATAAATAGAGCGCAACGGTCACCGACAAGACAGTCTGTCTAGTGCTATCAACCGAACATTATTCGGAGTGTATTGACAATCAAGACGTTAGGTGAAGATGGACAAGTTGTCCTCACCAGACAGTGTGCCTCTAGAGTTCGCAGAGTTGTGATCTAGCCCCACTTAAAATTTGGACAGAGAGATTAGTCAGGCAGATGCGGGAAACCCAGTGAAATTCGTTCAAAATCATTGTAAGAGGAAACCGCAGAAGCTCTAAATACCGTGGCGGGCAGGTACCATCGATTTCCCTGGGGATGTCGAGGCTTGAAGATGGTTGAACTCTTTGCAGAATGGATGGGTGCAATGTTCAACAAACTGTCCAGAAATTATTAGGTGGGGCAGTACAGTCTTGGGGGACCGCAGGCCCTCAGGATTCTTTCATTCTCGCAGGCTCAGCTTTCAGAGAGGGAGAACAGTGCGAAGGGCTCCTACGCCGATGCCACCAGCTCGTTGGGCCTACCACTCATTGGAGGCACCATCACAGGTGGTGAGGGAGTTGCGAGTGCATGGCGTAATCCGGAGTGGATAATCGTCATGGCGATGCCGGTGCGCGTGGTGGTGCTCGTTTTTTCAGAAATGTGTTTGAAATACTCCTTGATGGTCTGTTCTGCGAGCCTCATTTCGTTGGCGATTTCCTTATTGGTCCAGCCTTTCAAGAGATGTTGCACGACCGTAGTTTCGCGTGCGGTCAGGTGAAACCGCTCCTTCGCCTGGACGATGACCTTGTCCTGCCACGCGCCGATCCCTGTCTCGCTCAACACGATGAGGATTCGCGTTTCTGTTTTGGCCTGATCAATCAAGGCCGTGCCGCACAGGAGCACGGAGCTCTGGAGAGTGTTCACGATGCGTGTGAGTTGAATCTGCTCCCAGTCTTTCGGATCGGTTCGGACCGTGAGGATCCTCCGAATTTGACCGACGAGACTCGCGACGGCTGGCGGAAGCACCCCGTTTGCCGTTTTCCCGTCCTGGCATCGAATGATTTGCTGGCACAGTTCCCATGCCCGCCGATCCTTATAGAGTAATCGCATGGAAGTCGTGAGCAGCATAATCCCGGGCCCCGCCTGCGGGACCGCCAGGCTTTCCGTATGGGCGCTTGAGACATCCTCTCTATTCTCTTCCACGAGGTCCTCCTTTCTCTTTCCTAGGCCGTGTAATTGATCTAATACACGAGCGGGAGGGACCGCGCTATCAGGTAAACCCTACAAGAGAAGGGGAGAAAATCCCTGAGGAGTGGAGAAGTCTTGAAACGGGGAGTTACGGTTGGACTAAGCCCCGACGGATGGCATAGCGGACCAGACTGGCAGTCTCATGAATGTTGAGTTTCGCCATAATCCTGGTTCTGTGGGACTCCGCGGTTTTTGTGCTGATCCCCAAGACAACGGCAACCTCCTTGGTGCTTTTCCCCTCGGCAACGAGTTGGAGCACCTCCCGCTCTCTACGGCTCAGCGGCTCTGGCGGCACCTCGGTTTTGGCCAAATAGGCTTGAACGACTGCCTCCGAGACTCCGGGAGTCAAGTAGAGCTTCCCTCGCGAGACCTCCTGGATCGCTTGGATCAGTTCCTCAGCCGCCTTTGTCTTCAACACGTATCCCTTAAATCCGGCCCGCAGAGCTTCTAACACATGATGGTCTTCCGCATGCATGGTCAACAGGACAATTTTCGTTTTGGGAGAGGTCTGCAGAATGGCTCCTCCTGCATCAATGCCATTCAACAGGGGCATATTGAGATCGAGCAGAGCGATGTCGGGGCAAAGCTCCTGGGCCAACCGGACTGCTTCTCGGCCGTCGGACGCTTCCCCCACGACGGTGAAGCCTTCCCTCTCTATCAGGAGCTTCAGGCCTTGACGCACGATGAGATGATCGTCGGCTAGCAGGATGTGCAACGACATCTTACGCTTCCAGTGAATCTGTGTGAGGAATGATAATCACCAACTCGGTCCCTTGGCCGAGGGTGGACACGAGCGACAGTGAACCACCTAAGCTGTTCAGCCGTTCGCGAATACCGATCATACCAAGGCCTCGTTCGCCGATTTGCGCCGAGAGGGACGACACATCAAAGCCGACCCCATTGTCCTTGATGGAGCACCGAAGAGTCTGGAGTTCGTGTTGAATGGTGACATTCACCTGCGTCGCCTTGGCGTGTCTCGTCACGTTGGTGAAGGCTTCCTGGACGATCCGGTAGAGGGTGGTCGACAGCAGTGGGGAGAGTGCAAGTTCGGAGTCCCCTTCCACCGTGATCAGGAGTCCGGTCCGGGCGGCCACGCCCTCGGCCAGAAATTCGAGGGCAGCGAGCAGTCCCAAATCGTCAAGGATCGTGGGGCGAAGCTCATGGGAGAGTCGCCGCAACTGTCCTTCGATCAAGTCGAGCAGCCCTTTCACTTTTAAAAGATGCTCCCTGGCGGGCGGCAGGTTTGCAGCCACCTCGTTCAAGGCGAGATAGACCGAGGCAAGAAGTTGCCCCGCCTCATCATGAAGGGCATGGGCGATCCGTTTAATTTCTTGCTCCAATGTTTGATTCAGGTGACGGAGCGCGATGTTGGTGTCTCGGAACCCCCGGTGAGTCATTTCAAATGGCGCGAGGCTCTCTGCAAAAAAACTGGCCCCTGCCTGGAGCATCAGCGCAGTCTCTTCAGGCGTCGAGTCCCGAGGCAAACCTGCTGTCAGCGCCTTGTGATACATGGCGGCCATGTCCAGCACGCCCAGCCCCTCGGTCAACGCTCTGCGTCCCAACTCATACGCCTGTTGCAAGGAGGATTCTCCCATTCCTGCAATAGAATCGCGCAGGGCGGCCCTATATTGGTCCTCCAGCATCTCCATGGTCTCTCGCATGGTGAACTTATTTCAGATAGCGTGCAACGAGCACGAGCGCGTCGTCGGAACCCTTGCTGTACTTGGCAATGATTTGGTCGGCCATCATCTGAGGCGGATCGCTTGAAGACAGATCCTTGGCAAAGTCTCCGCGAATACCGTCGGTCGTGAACACCAGCGTGTCGCCCTGCATCAGCCGGATGATCGATGCGCTCAACGATGGGAGTTGGTCGCCGACCACTCCCCCGCGCAGCAACAAATTTTCGTGTTTCGAAGGGGGGGAACCCTCCGCTCGTAGGACCAGACCTTCCACGTTTCCAATCCCCATCCAGGTCAAGGCCCGATCCAGTTCGTTGAACGACGCCAAGGCCATCACCACACCTCGGGTATCACGCAGGGCAATGTGACAGCGTTTCACGAGCGCGATCACGGATTCGCCAGCGTGTTTTATCAGTGTGCTGACCGCAAGATCGGCGGCTGCAGCCGCCAGCTCGCCATGCCCCAACCCGTCGACCACTGCCACAAGTAGCCCGTTGCTGTATGGTTGCACCAGGTGCCGATCGCCCGATTGGGGTTGTCCTGGCATCGTCAGACAGGCGATGCCCGATTCGATCAACGGGATATTCATCGCTTCCACTTCTTGATCGTGACCTTCGTTCCATTATTCGCATCGGAGACGAGATGGAACTCATCCATCATACGTTTCACCCCGGGCAAGCCCAGGCCCAAACCACCTGACGTGGAGAAGCCGTCCTGCATAGCCAGTGAAATGTTGGTAATACCAGGTCCCTTGTCTCGAGCCACCACTGTAATACCCACCCGATCGCCAGACTGTACCGACACGATGAGAATTTCGCCGTACTTGGCATAGCGAATGATATTCCGTGCTAACTCCGAGATGGCGGTGGCAAGGAGGGTCGAATCTGTTGAGACAAAGCCCAGCTCTGTGGCTAACTCACGCCCCTTCTGTCGAGCGGCCACGACGTCGATATCCGAATTGATAGGGATAACTGCTTCGCTAGCCACGGGACGTGTGTCTCTTCGTTTTCTTGTCCAAAAACGCGAGCCCTTCTTCCAAATCCAGGGCTGTGTCCACTCCCTCCAGCGTCAATCCGAGTTGAACCATCGCAAATGCCACTTCAGGCTGGATACCTACGATCACGGTTTCCGCCCCACGTAACCTGGTCATATGGGCCAGGTCACGCAGGGTGCGAGAGGCAAACGAGTCCATCACGTCGAGTACCGTAACATCCACAATGACCCCGCGAGCTCGGAACTTGCCGACCTTCTCAGCCAACGCGTCCCGCAGATGCACCAAATCGACATCGCTGAGCGCGGCTTGGATGGACGCGATGAGATAGAGTCCTTGCTTCAGAATGGGCACTTCCATGGTCGCAGACTCCCTAGATGGGTTGTTGAGAGACCTCGCTGAAGGGGGTCACCTTGTAGCCCAACAGCCGTTCAGCCTCCTCGATGCCGCCTTGGAGGTCTCCGACAGTATTCATCTTGCCCAAGTCTACGCCGATGGTGACCAGTGTCTGTGCAATCTCCGGCGATAAGCCGGTCACGATGACGGTGGCCCCCAACAGCCGCGACGCCTCCACAGTTTGTACCAGGTGATTCGCCACCGTGGCGTCCATCGCCGCGACACCGGTGATGTCAATCACGACGACCTTGGCGCGGTTGGTCCGAATGCCTCGCAGCAGTTGTTCGGTCAACTGCCGGGCACGCTGGGAATCGATCACACCGATGATCGGCAAGATGAGCAGGCGTTCGCGGACCTGGAGCACGGGCGTGGAGAGTTCCCGGATGGCTTCTTGTTGTTGGCGAATGATACGCTCGCGCTCTTGGACAAAGCCCACGGCCACCGTGTTTGCAATGCGGTTCGCCGCAGGCTCATACGCGTCGAGGATGCGGTTGAGCAGCTGGAAGTCCGTTTGGTACTTCGCGAAGAGCGAGCGCGCGAGCACATCGCGCAGAAGCAGTACGATACCCACGACCTCGTCGGTTTCCACCCCTCTAGGGATGATGCGTTCCGAGAGATCGCGGGCGTAGGCTTGCAACGCCTCGACGGCGCCGGTTTCCAGCACCTCCACGTAGTTATCGTATACCGATGTGGCTTCGGCAAACATTTCCTCGCTACTCATCGCCCCGAGTAACTTGGCCGCCGTGATGCGCCGCGCCCACTCCTCACGGAGCTGCGTTCGGTTTTTCCGAAGGTGGTTGACCAGTTCGCGCAGCAATGAAACGGTAGACTCGTCATCGGGAGGAGGCATTTCTCTAACTGGTGAGACACCTTTGCCCTTGTCTTCGCTTCTCTTTACTTTTTGGTCACCCATGGGAACCTCCTGCATCCATCATGACGATCCCTCCTACATACACTCGTGATTGCATCGATCGACGCACCGCGATCATACCGCTGGTCTACCGAATGTTGATTGAATAGCCTGCCTTCCATCTGTCCCAGTGGGCCTTCATTTCAAACAGATTCCTCCTTTCCCCCTGGCCCAGGTACTGTATGGGACTGAACAACGCACGCGCAACCGCAATTCATTCGTAGTAAGAAGAATATCTTCTGACCCGATGGAGGTCAAAGGTAGGGTATAGGCCTGGGAAGAACAATCGGGTAATCACCTGAATGTCGACCGAGGTAAACACCCGAATCTGAGCGAGCCTGGATTTACTGCCTGAACCGCAAGTCACACCGGTTCTCTTAATCGGTATCTCTGTCGAAACCTGAAAGAGGATTCTCCCTGTTCTGCTGCTGCTCCTAGGTCTTGGCCCAGTCTGGTGGCGGCGGCTTCCCTATCCAGACGTCTCCCGGTTTGTCGAGTTCCAGCGCAACGGTCCATGTCGTCAGGTGCATGCCGCTTCCAATCGGGTCGGAGTGTACGACACGCGCGGTGATCGTGCGGTGGCCGTGAAGGATATCCAGGCGCAGTCTGGTGCCGTGCGGGAAGGGACGGAGCGCATGGATCACGCAGCCGTGGCGACTCACCTCGACGGTCTTGAGATTACCCCCAAATGTAACGGGAGGATCCAGGCACCTCACGAAGAGGGGAACGAACTGCGAAATCCGTTGGCTACGCCGACGTTCGTGTGTGTCGCTATAAAATGTCATCCTCTGATCCGTCCTTCGCTAAATAAATCCAGAAGCGCGTGGCCCAGCCTCGGTCAGGTTGCTTATGCGATTCGGCTACGCGTGCGACGTGGGACACCAAGAAGCAGTCATAGATCGGACCGTACGTCGATGAGGGTGGCATGAATGTACGGTCCCCGTCCTTCCTCGCCCCCGTGTTCTTGCTGACAGCTGGCCAATTGAGTTCTTACCAGTCTCAGGTTCGCCATCTGTCGTTGAAGTTCCTCGACTTGGTCCTGGATGTCGGTTAGTAAAAGGTCGATTTTCTTTACCGAGATCGTCAGCCTCAGCGATATCCGATGTGGGGCGCATCGGCCTTCCGCATTGTGAACCACACTTCCCGGTAGAGGAGACAACCCGACCACGTCGTGTCGCTTCGGTTCGATCATTGCACTCTCCTTCCATTCTGATCCGTCATCGTGTCGTAGGCGGTGTGCGACACGATGGTTCATCAGTGCATCTCACGTCGCGTTGACCTCGTTCCATTTCCTGTTGTATGAGACGACCAAACTCACGCCGCTGTTCAGAACCAACACTGCACCACTTGCTCCAACGTCCACTGGTCAAACGGCTTGAGCAAGCAGGCTCGCGCTCCTGCCGCGCGCGCCTGAGCCGCCACCTGGCTACTGGTCTCGCCGGTCATCATCACCACGGGTAGTGAGGGACGATGCTGCCGGATGTGTTGCAAGACCGCCACGCCGGTGATCCCCGGCATCAGGTAATCGAGCAGCACACCATCAAACTCCGCCTGGTCCAGCTTGGTCAGGGCGTCGTGCCCATTTTCGGCGGTCTCCACCCTGTACCCGCAATACGTGAGTCGCTCCTGAAGGACGCTTCGGAGATCAGGATCGTCATCGACGACCAGAATGCGTCTTCTCAACATGGGAGTTCCCTCTCCGATCATTCGAGTGCTGTAAGCGCGCCACGGATTTTACTCTTTGATACGCAAGGACCAACCCGGCGACGGGAGGCCGGACCCGTTTCAGTGACGGCGGCACACGCTGGTTCATGAGAATGACGTCATCGTGGATCGCGCCACAGTTCAAGCACCGCGACCCGTGAAAGCCGGACAAGGACCCCTCCCGGGGATTGAGCAGGTACTCCTGGACCAATAGGCCATCACAGCGTGGGCAGGTCATCGTCGAGACTCCACCTGCACTGGTGGAGGAGCTTGTGAGGGACGGCGGTCCACCCAAGTCGGGGTCTTGAGCGTGGCCGGGCCCAACTCCTCCATACGTGTCATGCCACCGGGAGTTGGAGTGCTGAGGCGGAGGAGGGCTCGCCCATCCTCGAAACCGCATTGATAGCGTATGAACTGAGACCGGTGTTCCTCTCTCATGAAGGCTATCTGATCTCTGCAGCCCAAGGCATCCACAAGGCCGGCCTCCTCTGCCCGCCAGCCTGCGCGTTCATCCTTCGTGATTGAGTGGAGTTGTTGCTGGAGCCGGCACCATGCGATGCGTGAGATGATGTTGTTGGGTTCGTACTTCATGGTTCCCTCCTGGCAAGGTGTTACGGTGTTGCGCCCTGCGTAAAGGTACCCGAGACGGGGGGAACGCACTATCAGGTGAATCCCAGCATTTGAGGAAGGGGAAAACCTGCAAGAGAAGGGGGAACAGACCTCAACGTTCACTTCAGTATGCTGGCGTGTTGAACACCATTCGTGTCGCTGACTCGATAAGGGTTGGAAGACCGACGCGTCCACACGATTCTGGTATGGTTCAAAAACAACTCCTCTTGACCTTGGAGACTAGATCTCTGCCTTGAGGTAGTGCGCGCAGACGTATACTGCCCTGCTTACTGTTGGACAGGTCTCATAAGCCAGGAAAGCTCACTAGAAGCGGTGATGAAACCTGTCCTACACTGGGCGTGTTCACGTTGGGAGCCGTGAGAAAACTCGGTGGTGATTCGGAGGGGGAGACCTGAAAGTATTAGTATCAAGTGGAACACAATCCACTACGTGCACGTATCAACCCGCTGTGGCTCAGGTCACCAGTAACCGGCTGTTTCCTTTTGCTCCTCCCCATCAGGGTTCGCTGTAACCCTGCGTCACGCAAGAACCATCACTTCCGTTGTCTTGCTGCCAGCCAGTCCAGAACTGAGTGGAGTTTCTTGGGGTGACATATCCAGGCATCTTCACCGGCCGCGCCACGCCGCCCGCCGACTCGAATCGCAAGTCCTCGGCCATGTACCACGGAGAATGCGTCGAAATCCGTACGATCGTCCCCAAAATAGACCGGCACTCGATGACGTGCCCACGGTCGCCGAAGCAGGATTGACACCGCTGTGCCTTTGTTCCCTGCTCTGGAGGACCTGGCTTCCAACACGCGATATCCCCGCAGAAGACTGACCGACCCTCGCGCGATCCACGGGGCAAGCACACGCCGGGCGCGCCGCCTCAATTGAGAACGCTGCTTTACCTTCACCAACCGATCGTGCAGCGCGACGGTCACGCCCTTGTCCTCGACAAACGCGCCCTCGATTCCCTCCGCCGCGATTCGCAGCGCCTGAAGCCATCGGCGAACCAATGTTCTATGCGGCGGTGTGGTCAACCATGTCACGTCCCCGCCTGCTTCGAGGCAGGATAATCCATGATGTCCCACGTAACACACTTTTTGTAGTCCGACTCGGCGTCGAAGATCTTTCGGGGCTCGCCCACTGATGACGACGACCGGCAGCAGGCCGACAAGTTTCCCCAGCGTCTCTCTCACCGGCCGGCTCAGCCTGGCCCGGTTGGGACGCGACACAATGGGCGTCAACGTGCCATCGAAATCCAGAAAGAGGATTAGGCGATTCATCGGAATCGCCGCAAGTCTGGCTCGAAGCGACACCATGGGTTTATCCCGGCACGCTCTGTGGGTGATCGACTTCAATATCAACGTCGCGCAAACAACTCTCGGCCCAGTGATAAATATCGTGCGTGCTGAGATGAAGACGCATCTGCCGCATCCGCTCGCGTCGTTCATATTCAGGCATCTCCAGCGCCCGCCTGATCGAATCGGCCATTCCTTCCTGGTCGTACGGATTCACAACCAGCGCCCCGCTCAGTTCTTCCGCGGCTCCGGCCAGGTGGCTCACCGCAAGTACACCGGTCTCATCGACCTGCGAAGCCACATACTCCTTGGCGACGAGGTTCATCCCGTCGTACACCGAACTGACAAGTGTCAGGTCAGCCATCCGGTAGTACGCCACGAGCGTGGATGGGGTCACGCGTCCTTCGATATACTCGATCGGCTTCCATCCCTTGTTTTTTCCTTCTGGCGGTAACTCGAACTGCTCGTTGATTTCCGTCACGGTCTTTCTGATGAGATCCCGATATTGGCGGTACGCTTCAACATTGTTTCGAGTCGGGATGGCCACCTGAAGAAAGGTGAACTTCCCGTAATACTCGGGGTATCGATCGAAAAAATCCTTCAGTGCCCACAGACGCTTCATCAGACCCTTGGTGTAATCCAGCCGATCGACACCGAGTCCGATTCGAACCCCGCGGGAGACACCCAGTCGCCGCCGTGTTCGAGCCATGAGGTCTTCGACCTCCATCGACTTTGCGAGATCGGAGAACTGGTTAAAGTGCACACTGATCGCGCGTGCTGTCAGTCTTGTCTGATGCCCGCGGTAGAGCACAATCGCCTTCGACGGATCGATGGAGACGGAGGCGTTCAAGAACTCCGTCACACAATCTGCAAACGCCGTCGCATAGGACAACGTCTGGAAGGTGAGACAATCGGCCGCGAGAAGACCTTCGAGCAACTCTCGGCGTTCCGGCAGGATGCGAAATACGTCCGGTCCCGGCCAGGGAACATGCCAGAAATGGCAGATGGTAGTATCGGGTAAGTTTTTCTTGATCAACGCCGGTAGCATGCCAAGGTGATAATCATGGATCCACACGGAAGCAGGCTGCTTGTCTAATTCGTCCAACACCGTGTCGGCGAAACTGTGGTTCAGTGCCTGGTAGCCGGCCCAGAACGCCTTGCGGTAGGAAACCCGATCCAGAGTGACATGACAGAGCGGCCACAGGACTTGGTTGGCGTAGCCCTGGCCACCGTTTCTGACCACGGCATGGTCCAACCAAACTCGCCGCAATCGATAGGCCGGCGAATCAGGAGGCACAGGAAGGCTATCGACTTGGCCTGACACCTCCCGATCGGCGTCTCCACTACCCCAAGCAACCCACGTGCCGCCGATACGTTTCAAGACTGGGTCCAAAGCCGAAACTAACCCTCCATCAGTATGTTGACAGACAACACTGCCTTCGACTGAGTTATGCTCATAGGGTTCACGGTTTGAAACAACAATCAAATTAGACATCACGTTCTCCTTCTGTGGATGAGGTCACAAGCATGCTCTGTCAGCCATTCCGAACTCTCTGCCGAAGAAAAATATGCAGCCCCAAATACTCTTGAAGATGCCGCGTGACGAGAAACCGGTATCGCGCGTATTCCTTGCCCTGTCGGCCCAACAGAGCCATCAAATCTGGTTCGTTCAGCAAACGCCTGGTGTAGAACGCCGCACCTTCCGGTGAATTCACGGTGAATCCGGTCACCCCCGGGATCAGTTGAACGGTAATGCCTCCGGTTTCCCCTCCGATCACCGGCTTCCCTTTCCACAAGGCTTCTGCCACTGTCAGGCCAAATCCTTCCCTGGTAGATTTTTGATAGACAATCGTCGCAGCGCGCTGGAGCGCATTGATCTCCAGGTTGGCGGTTGGAGGCAACAACAGAATGTGCACGTCGGGGTCTGTACCCACGGCTTCCTGAACTTCGGCTAGCACCTCCGCACCTTCCGGATCGTCCGTGGCCGTCCCCCCGGCCAGCACCAGGCGGCAGTCATGGCTTCTTTTGACCTGTCGGTAAGCCGCCACCACGCCGACTGGATCCTTGAACCGATCGAACCGTGACACTTGCAGCAGGATCGGTTTATCCCGAGGCACACCCAATCGTTGAAGTACCCTGTCGATCTCGTCAGGCCCCAGCTCGCGATTTTTTTCAATGAAGGGATCGATAGAGGGGTAGACCAGAAATTGTGGAAGAGGCAGCCTTTGCGAGAGCTTGGGCAGTGAAAAGACTGCGGCGTCGTACCGGACCACGAACGGGCGCAGAAACTGCCAGACAGAGTGCTGAGGAGTCGAGACGTCGATGTGGCACCGCCACGTCCACGTGGCCCCATGAGGACGTGCGTCAATCAACGCGGCCGGTTGAGGATCGTGGATCATCGCAAACTCCGCATCGAGGTTCAGCCGCTTCGCATTGTCGCGGTTGCACTCGATGAAGGCGTCATACATCTCGGACGTGATTCGTTGTTTGGTCCCTTGGAGGGCGTTGTGAAAACTCTTCGTCACGCGGTAAAAGAGATCGGATCCTGACATCACTTCCCACCGAACCTTGACCCCCAGTTCCTCGAATAACGGAAGAAGACGATGGAGCATCTCCGCCACCCCGCCACCGTATCGCGTCGAATTGACATGCACCATTGTTTTTCCCTCGACTCGGCGTCCGAGTTGCCGCAACAATTCCACGGTTCCTTGTGGAGCGACGTCTCGATAATCTTCAAGCATCCCGGTCACCTGATTGGTGTAGACCGCGTTGCCTTGCCAGCTCTTGATCGCAGAGACGAAGGATTTTGTTTCTCATGCCCTCCAGGCTGAGCCCGAGGCGTCCCACACACTCGACGTTGAGTGCCAATTCTTGTAGCCCCAAGCCTTCTTCTGAAGAAAGCCAGCGGGCAAAATCAACCGAGAGAAGCCTCTTACGCATGCGTGCTTCACACACATGGTTGTAGACCGCTCCGACTTCCACGTCAGCCAAAGCATCATGAAACTCAGACAGTGTTTTGGTCTCCAAGCCCAAGGGAATTTCGATGATATGTGAACGAATAAACTCGAATGGCTCACTGACGACGCACCGTGGAACAGCTGTGGAGTGATTCAAGTGGTCAGCCATAATGCGCAAGATCTCGTCGCGGAGTTGTTCAATATCACTGAAGTCGAAAGGGTCGAGCACGCCCAGCCGTTCACCCAACACCCGATCCTGCGCATACAGCACAACCCAGGTCGCAAAATCATTCGAGTACAGCTGTTGGGTATAGGCATGCCTCAAGAAATAACTATGGGTGTGGTAATAGATACTGTCGGCCGGAACTTCCTCGATGAGTTCAAGCAAGCGATGCTCGTCCATGGCGCGTTTGCCGAGCACTTCTCGCAACTCCATGCACGAGACGAAACGAAACGGCATGGCGGCCGAGCGGTTCGTCATTCAGGATCTCCTCTGCGTATGTGGACGGTCTATCATGTGTGAATCGTGACGCAGGTCCTCGCCCGTGCGGTCTTTTCGACAGAAAAGAAATGCAGAATCATCCAACGGTTTGGCGCGGCACTCCTTCTGTTTCTTCACGAACCGGAATGCATGAATGCATGAGAGTGATTCCCCACCAACGCCGCTTCGATTTCGCAGGAACGATCGCTGCCAACTGGTGATGGCGCACAATGACGGGGTCGGAGATGTCTCCACAATTCAGACAACGCCACCCTTTGAAATCTAGCTCGCCGCTGACGTTCCGAAGGTCCATAAAATAATCGCTGATCATACAGCCTTGACAACGTTGGCATCGCATAGGCTTTTTCTCCTGATATTGTCCCCACTATCCCGGCGGGTCAGGTTCTGTCCGTCTTCTCCTCCAATCATTTCCTTCACTGGAGGCAGAAGTTGTTTTCCTGAGGATGCACCATTATTCTGGATGATCTCCGACAGGGTCATAGGCGGACCAGCGCTATGCAGCACTGTTTCCTCCTCTGCGTCGTGCACCGACTTAGTAACACTGCCGTCTGTCGAACGATCCTATATCGCAATCGCGTAGTCGCTTACCCCACGAGACTCTTGCCCTGCTCGATCACCTTGCCGATCGATGTCTTGGCGTCTCCCAGCATGTGACTCGTCTCCTCCTGCA
>SPAX01000059.1 GCA_005239475.1 Nitrospira sp.
GGCCTGGCGTGTCGGTTGTGAGCGCGGCCAAGAAAATGCGGACTGCGCGGGTGGGGTCGTTGTTTGTGAAGAAGGGGAAGAAGCTGGTCGGGATCGTCACCGATACGGATATTGTCCGACGTGCCGTCGCGACTAATAAAAGTCTTGGTAAGCTGACCGTCGAGAAGATCATGACGACTCCCATTTGCACGATTGAAGGCAGTCAGCCGGTTGATGATGCTCAGGATATGATGGGTGACCTTGGCGTGCGCCATCTCGCTGTGACCCAAGCAGGGGAGATTGTGGGGGTGGTTTCAGTGCGGGATCTGTTGCTGTTTTATAAGCGGTATGCGCAATCGATGATTCCGCTAGTGCAGGGGTATTCGGAACCGAAGATCACCCAAGACTAGAAGCTGGTGAGGGGTAAAGGGTAAGGAGTAAGGGGTAATGATAGAATACACTCGATGAGCTTCGGCGAACCCCTCACCCCTAACCACTTACCCCTTACCGTTACTTTGTGAGTTCCTTCACGAGGTGGCCGAGTTCCGGCAGGATCAGCTTTTCCATGGCCAGCCGGACGGCGTTTTCTGATCCGGGGGTGGAGAACAGAATACGGCCCTTGATGATGCCGGCGGTCGCGCGGCTCATGATCGCAGGGGAGCCAATTTCCTGATAGGTGAGGTAGCGGAAGATCTCGCCGAATCCCACCAGGCGCTTCTCCAGCATCGCATCGACAGCTTCAAAGGTTGCATCCCGTTTTGAGATGCCGGTGCCGCCATTGATGATGATCGCTTGGACTGCTTCGTTCGCCAGGCCTTCCCGAATACGGTCTTTGATCTGGGCTGGCTCGTCTTTGACGAGATGATAGACGGCCACTGTATGACCCTGCGCCTTGAGCAGTTTCTGAATAAGTTGGCCACTCGTATCGGTCTCGGGGCTCCGCGTGTCGCTACAGGTAATCACCATGCACCCAATCGACTTGGGCGCATGGGATTTGTGTTCTTGAGCTGTGTGGCTTCCCATACTGTTTACAGGATGCTGAAAAAGGCCGCCAGCGTTATCGGAAGGCTAAGGTTAAGGCTGAGGCTGAGATGAAGTAAGTCAAAGCTTCGCTCAACCTTGGCCTTAGCCTTGACCTACTTCCACACTGCGTCCGGATTCAGTTTTGCGACCGGTTTTCCGCCTTTGATATGTTCATCGATGATGGTCGCCACGTCCGCTTCCGTCACTTTGGAGTACCAGGTGGCGTCCGGATAGACGACGACGGTTGGTCCCTGCTCGCAGGGGCCGAGGCAGGAGGAGCCGCTGACGAGGACGTCACCCGGAGTCACGCCCTTCTGCATGAGGCCCATATTAAAGGCCATGAGAAGGGAGGCTGCTCCGGCGCTGCCGCAGGAGGGTTTCGGGTGGCCGGGGGGACGGGCGTTGGTGCAGACGACGATGTGATACTGGGGTTTCGGCATGGGTTCTCCTTACTGAGAGAGCGAATGGCGTATGGTACGTGTCAGATCTGGGCCCTACGCTCCGGGTTTACTGTGGACGATATGACTGCCACTGCGCGATGCATTCTTCCGGAAGTTTCCAATGCTTGAGGCCCTTCATCACCCAATCGAGATAGTGCGCCTTGGGTTTGAACTTACCGATCGGGGTGGCGGCATAGGCAGTGACGAGCATTTTCTCCCCGGCTTCTGTCAGCACGGTGACTTGGACCTGGCGAAACGCGCTTGGGGGTACGTCCTCTTCAAAGAGGTCCATCAGCTTGAGATCTTCGTCGGTCACGTCGAAGACCGCGCCCCAGACCTGCTCTCCCGGTGACGGAGTCACACTGGCGAGGCCGCATCGCCATTGCGAAGACCATCGACAGAACTTTATTGTATGTTCTGGAAGAGTGGCCAGCATGAGGAATTGATGCTCCGGAGCGCGCCGTTTCAGCTGCGTGGGGTTGAGATGGTCCCCGTAGAGAAAGAATTTCAATGGTGATTCACCGCCCAAGGGTACATGCCTATCGCCTAGCCATGTATATCTAACATACCCACTTTCGCACGTACAAGCCGCGCCGCAGGCGGTTCATCGGACTGGCTGCGGTCAGATTGACATCGCGCTGGTGCTCTTCCTAAGATGCAGCGCGATCATGAGCGGTTCCATTTCTTCTCGTCGAACCCCGTTTACACGATGTCCATGCCACAGAATCATTCCTCCGCCGGTTCTGCACCTTCCTCGTTCTCGATGGTGAAGATTATTAGCTCTGCGGTCGTGGCAGTACTCGTGCTGGGCGCGCTCTACTATGTCTGGATGAAGCCTCCGTCGATGAATCCCATCGTCGATCGTCGGGCCGCAGAAGCTCTCGCATTGGTGCAAACCCATCAGGCTCAGGGCTATCCCACCATCCTCCAAGCGATGACTGAGCACGTGCGTTCTATGAGCGAACGCAATCGGGTCGCCCGGCTGGGTGAGTGGCGGGTGAAGCAGGTGGAGGGGGACCTGTACGAAATACGGATTCAGTTGCGAGATCAAGGGGTGACGGGCCAATGGTTCGAGCGGGAGTTCATTTGGCATGCCGACCTCTCGTTGAAGAAGGTCAACGCCGCGTCGTTGCCTGCTGATGGGGTGACACCGAAAGAGCCTGATGCTAAGCCTTAGCAGACCGTTACTTGGTTTATTTAGTTTGTCTCGTTTGTTTGGTTAAATAAGGCCAACCAGATAAACAAAACAAACCAGATAGACGGGACAGGCCAGATAGACCAGACAGACCGGGCTAGGTGAAGTTCTCTGGTAGCGCGACCAGAACCTGATTCCCTTCGATCCGGACGGGACAGCAGGCGACGGTGATGTCAGGATTTTCCGGTCGTTTGCCGGTTTGTACGTTGTAGCGCCATCCGTGCCACGGACATTGGACGAGAAGGCCATCTAGATGGCCTTCTCCGAGCGGCCCTCCCGCATGCGGACAGGTGTTGTCGATGGCGTAAAAGGACCCGTCGACATTAAACAGGGCTATCCAAACCCCTTGGACTTCGACGGTCCGTCCAGTCCCCGGAGGAATATCTTCCACCGCCGCGACGGTGACAAATTCAGGCATGGCGCTGATCCTTCCTCATGGCCGAGTAACCGAGCAATAGATACGTTCCGCAGACCCGCCAGTAGCTTGATTTCGATCGAGGCTTATGGCATAGAGTGGTGTACGCGTTCAAGACTAAACCCCGAGCCCTTGCACAGAAGGAGCCTCGGTTGGGAATGAGGTTGCTGCGTGGAAATGACCCTTCTCCTCAACGCGACGTATGAACCCCTGCGGGTCGTCAATTGGCAAAAGGCGATCGCGCTCCTCTGGCAAGGTAAAGTTGAAGTCCTCGAGGTCTACGACCGAGAGGTCCACGCGGTGTCGATCTCCATTAAACTTCCCTCCGTCATGCGACTCCTCAAGCTGGTCCGGCTCAAGGATATCCACCGCGCGGTCAAATTCTCCCGCATCAATATTTTTACGCGCGATGGCTATGCCTGCCAGTACTGTCGTCACAAGTTCAGGACCGAGGAGCTGACGTTCGATCATGTCGTCCCCATCGCCAAGGGTGGGCGAAAGACCTGGGAAAATATCGTGACGGCTTGCTGGCGTTGCAACAACAAAAAAAGCGGTCGCACGCCCGATGAAGCCGGCATGCGACTCATGAAAAAACCGGTAAAGCCGCGCTGGAACCCGATTGTAACCATTACCATCGGGATTCGAAACACACCGGACAGCTGGCGTGACTATTTTTATTGGAATATGGAATTGGATGCCGACCCGGCTGACACCTAACTGGTAATGTTCAATGTTTAATTTTCAATGTTGAATGTTCAGTCATATTCCCGCCACCCCCTCAGGCCGTATCCCTTCCCCTCATTAAACATTGACCATTTAATATTGCCTTCTGTTCAGCCCGTCACTTCTTCTCATATACATTCAAAATTTATCATTCAACATTGCTCCAGCCCATCCCTTCTCGTTCATTAAACATTCATCATTGAACATTACGCGGCATAGCGGCCTTCCATGTTGCCTGGTTGTGCCGGTCTGTCTGTCCATCTCGACCTAATCGACCCACCACATCCAGCACTCTGTACAATTTAGCAGGATGCTGAAAAAGTCCACCAGCAGATGAAGACCGTTATTTGGTTTGTCTGGTCTATCTGGTTTGTCTGGTTTTTCGGTTGAACGAAACTAACCGAATGAACCAAATCAACCAGACAAACTAAACAAACCAGATGAACCTGTCTCGCGTTCCGGCGCATTAGAGCGGGGGTCGATAGAAAAGTGGACGGCACGGTTTACGCTGCAAAACTGGGTGTTGTATGATAGGCCCCGCTATCGAATTGGGAGGGACCATCATGGCTGCAAACTCTGGCTTTCCATTGTCTCTAGATGTGAGGGGGTACCCGGTGCTTGTCATCGGGGGAGACGAGGAGGCCGCGGAAAAAACTCAGCGATTGATGGAGGCCGGGGCGAAAGTGATCGTCGTGGCACCGACGTTACACGCCATACTTAAAGATTTGGCCGCCTCGGGGAAAGTCGTGCACCGTGGGCGCCATTTTCGTGATAACGATTTGGACCATGCGATTCTGGTGCTGAATATGGTTCGTGGGGACCGCGATTTCTCCCGAGCACTGTTCACCAAGGCGCGTGAGAAGAAGGTCTTATTGTGGTCGGTTGACCAGCCGGAAGCCTCGACGGCCACGATGCCGGCGGTGGTGGCTTGCGGCCATTTGCGTGTGGCCATCAGCACGAGCGGGGTCGCTCCGGCCTTGTCAGGCTTCATGAAGGAAGATATGGAAAAGATCTTCGGTGAGGAGTTTGCCGCTTTTGTAGACTGGCTCGGCCAACTTCGGGAGAAAACTAAGGCGAATGAGCCGGATTTCGAAAAACGCCGGGCGTTGTTGCGTGAGGCGTTGGACGGGTTTCGCTTGTTGGGCAAGGTCCAGTATCCGAAGGTCTGGCTGGATGAGCGGGCTGCCAAGACGTGAGGGGTAAGGCGTAAGGGGTGAGGGGCTGGAAACATAAAACGTGAAGCGGAAGGCAAGAGCAAGAGAGGAGCGCTATGGTTTTGCTTGAATTCAGTATGTCGCCGTTAGGCAAGGGAGAGAGCGTTGGCACGTATGTGGCACGCTCGCTCGATATTATCGATAAGAGCGGAGTGGACTACCGGTTGAACCCGATGGGGACGGTGCTCGAAGGGGAGTGGGATGAGGTTTTTGCCGTCGTCAAACAGTGCTATGAGCGGATGAAGAAAGATTGCGGTCGCATTTCCTGTACGATCAAAGTCGACTATCGGAAAGGCCCCGCAGGGCGTTTACAGAGCAAGGTTGCGAGCGTCGAGAAGATGCTCAAGCGATCGATCAAGCACTAGCAGGATGCTGAAAAAGTCCGCCAGCGGCGTTCTCGCATCGCTCAGAGGCTCAACGTACCGAAGCGTACGCCTCGCCTCTTCGCTCGCTGCGGCCTTGCTGGACGGCATTTTTGAGCATCCTGCTGGAGTGCCACACGTGCAGACCATCGAAGTTCTAGCTGGTCAAAATAGTTTTTCCGCATCCTGTTAGATGAACTGCAAGGGCCACAGGCGCCATCATGCTACTCATTGACTCGTGATCATCGTCGATCTCGAAAGGGATGAGCCGTCTTGGATTCTCCCGAAGTTTTAAGGTGAGGGGCTCATCTCTAAGGCAGTTCTCGTTCGATCTTCCGCTATCACACAACATTCTTGCGATGCCTGCCCAGCTGTCGAGCAGACTGTTGAAAAAGTCCGCCAGCGTATGGGGACCGTTGTTTGGTTTGTCTTGTTTATTTGGTTTATTTGGTTTCTCTGGGTCAAGCAACAAAACAAACCAGATAGACCAGACAAACCAGATGAACCAGATAGACCACCATAGTTTTTCAGCACCCTGCTCGTAGAGCGTCCATGTCTTACGGTCACGAGTCCAAATCAACGAGGCTGCCTGCTTAAGGTGAGGCGTCGAAATACCTGCATTTCGTCAATTGCCAAAAATATTTTGGTGGTATTTGAAAGCAAGAGATTGCCTCTATATACTACCGACCCCTAGATTGGCACTTGTTTTCAGTCGTGGTGCGTCATGCGATGGCATTCAGCAGAGCCGGAAGAATCGCTGGTGGTGACGACGTGACAACTGGCTGGAAACTTGGTGGACCGCGGTTGACCCAGCCTTCTGCTTATCACAAGCGCCAGAGTGCATCGCCATCCGCAGAGGCATGACCCAAAAGAGTGACGCATGAACAGCAGTGCGACAGACGAGGTTGAACTCAAGACGCAATCTGCTCTTGGGCTCTTGCCGAAGGACCGTATGATTCTTGAGCGTGAGGTGATGGAGTTCCGTCCGTTTGGATTGGACGAGCAGGGGCACACGATCAGAGATCTAAGCGGGATGAGCATCAGGGCTGTCGTCGTCTATCTCGAGAAGTCGCTGGCGCGTGAGCGGGAAGCCTCAGCCGGGAGTCAGGCGGTAGAGAACCTGTGCCATCTATTGAATCAACGCATTAGAGATCCGGTCTATCATGTGACCCCGGAGTTTCTGAAAAATGCGTGGAATAGCTACTCGTATGAGTTCACGGCCTATCTCTATGAGTTCTGCGAGCACATGTCCGGCGATCCTCGATTTGTGTTTCGGAGTGGGATGGAGAAGGCGTCTTCGATCATGCAGGTGCTTGCCAGGCCGTTTTCGCTGGCGCAGATTTACGGCATGTTTCCCTACTTCGGGAACAAGTTCGCGTCCGGTTCGGTCGACTTTCGAGTGGTCGAGGTGACGCCGGCCTCTGCGACCCTGGCGATGAAATTTTCCGGTCGCACCCTTCGCCAGTTTGGCCCGTATCGAAGACGGTGCGCGACGCTGATGTGTCAGGCTGCTCAAGGTATTATGGCGGCGGTACCGGTTCGCGTCCATGGCCTGCCACCAGCCACTCTGACGGATCTTTCCTGCATTGCGAATGACGACGAGTGGTGCCAATGGGCCATCCGATGGCAGGTAGAGGGACAGGGCACATGGCGCCATAGGGTCTGGCAGGTGGTGGCAGGACCGGGAGAGGACCAGTCGTCGCAAGTTCGACCGCACATATCCCGTTCTCACGAACAGGCTGAGGATACTCCGTCCAAAGAAAGTGTTGGCGAGCGAGGAGTGGAGATGGCGCCATTCCTTGCAGCGGCCGGCACCACACCATCACGGCGGCATGTGACGTGGTCGTTCTGCGGCGCGCTAACCGGCCTGACTCTGGCCGCGGGGCTCCGCGTGATGAATCCCTCGGCAAACTTACGCGAAGTCATTCTTCTCGGATTGGCGCCCATCCTTGTCGCAAGGATGCTGATCAATCGCCATCATCGTCTGGAGAGTAGGCAACGCGAGGCGTTAATTCATGAGCAGATTACGTTCGTGGAGGCACGCCACGAGGAATTGCGAGAAGCGTATTTGGGGCAGGAGCAGACACGCGTCGAACTGCGCCGAAAAGTGGCCCAGCTGACAGCCCTCCACCGTGCCGGATTGCTGTTCAGTTCGACGCTGGACCGAGAAGCTCTGATGCAGAAAGTGTTGGAGGCTCTGACCAGTGACCTGCAGTACGATCGGGCGATGATCTCATTCTACGATCCGATCCGCCAGATCGTCATGGATGCGCGGATGCTCGGCGTTTCGCCTGAGATTCAGGCGTTTGCGCGCGCTCGAGAGATTCCCGTTACCGATCCCATGAGCCCGGAAGGCATCGTGCTGCTGCAGGGTCAGCCGTTGTTGGTTGGGGATGTGCAGGCGGTGTGGGATCGCATTCATCCGTTGAACCAACAGCTCGCCCTGCTGACGCAGACCAAGGCGTGGATCGCCGTCCCGTTGAAAATCAAAGACCGGATTCTGGGAAGCCTAACGGTTGATCGAATACAGGCGCACAGTCTGACTCAAGACGATCTTGAGTTGATGATGACGGTCGCCCATCAAGTCGCGATCGCACTGGATAATGCTTCCGCGTATGAACAAATTGAAGAGCTGAATGTGGGACTCGAAGTCAAAGTGCGTGAACGCACGGCTGAGCTGGAGCAGGCGGATCGCTTACGGTCTCAATTCCTCTCACATGTCTCGCACGAGCTCAAGACGCCGTTGACCTCGATCAAGGGATTTTTGCAGAACCTGCTCGATGGATTGACGGGGCCGCTCAATGAGAAACAGCAGCGTTACTTGTCACGAATGTTAGACAATTCCGACCGGTTGATCCGTATGATCGAGGCCTTGTTGGATCGTACAAGAATTCAATCCGGGAGATTGGATCTCGTTCCCGATGAGATCGACCTGGGACCCTGTGTGGCGGATGCAATCGAGCAATTGCGTCTGTTGGCCCAGTCCAAGCGGCAAACATTGGAGGCGGTCGCTCCCCCTGTCCCGCTGGTGGTCTGGGCGGATCGCGATCGCCTGATCCAGATCGTTACGAATTTGGTCCAGAATGCGGTGAAGTTTACCCAGGAGGGCGGCAGCATTGTGGTGACGGTGAGGCAGGAGAACCAGACCCTCGCCGGGGTTTCCGTGCGCGATACCGGGCCTGGTATTCCTCCAGAGTGCCTCGATCAGATATTCGATCCGTTCTTTCGAGTCAAGCAGGTCCGGAGCGGAACAAAAGGGCTGGGCTTGGGCCTGTCGATCGTGCGGACGTTGGTGGAGTTGCTCGGTGGGACGATCGTCGCGCGGAGTGAACCGGGGCAGGGCGCGGAGCTATCCTTCACGATTCCGCTGCGTCCCACGATCGCGATGCCGCGCGGTGCTTCACCGACAGAGGCGCCCCAGATTCTGGTCGTCGAGGATGATCCGGATATTCGTCAGCTCTTCCAGGATTGTTTGCAGGCCAAGGGGTATCGTGTCCAGTCGGTGGTTGACGGAGTGCGAGCGCTAGAAGCGATGCGGGCCGAGATGTTCGAGGGAATGATATTGGACATTGGCATTCCCACAATAGACGGGCTAGACGTGCTTCAGCGAATTCGAATATGGGATCAGCAGATCCCGATTGTGATGGTCACGGCGTCAGGTTCCAAAGACATGGCGGTTCGCGCGATTGGCATGGGTGCGCAGGCCTATGTACTGAAGCCGTTCGATGTCGACGAACTGCAACGGGTTGCAGACTATTGGTTTCGGCCTTTGGAGCGACCGTCATCGGAGTCTGCGGGGGAGTCGAGCAGGCCCGGATGAGTGAGATGAGGAGGAGTATAACCACGAGAGTCTGGGGCAGGCGTTGGCGCAGGACTGGATCGATTCGTCGGATGTGGGTGCCGTGGGTCTGTATGATAGGGATAGGGCTGTGCTCGGCGTGTTTCCCTGGGATGGCCTCAGCACAGATGCCCCGTATTCAAGGGCAGGGAGCCGCCGCATCTGCGATGAGCAACGCCTTTGCAGCCCAAGCCAACGACCCCTCGGCTCTACACTACAATCCGGCAGGGATGACGCAGTTGAAGGGGCTTCAGTTTATGGCAGGGGCGCTGATTGTCGGAGGGTCAACAGACTTCACTAGCCCGACGGGGGTGACTGCAAATGGCGACCGAAACGGGACTGTGGCGTGGCCCCCTCCCGGTCATACATATATCACAGCGAACTTGAAGGATCTCGGGTTGACGGCTCTGGGTGGCCTTTCTGCCGGAATTGGCCTGACGGTGCCATTCGGCTCGCTGACTCGCTGGCCGAATGATGGGCCGTTCAGGACGGCCACGACCTTCAGCACGCTGCCGCTTCTGGATATCAAGCCTACCCTTGCCTACAAGGTGACGGAGAACCTCTCTCTAGGGTTGGGCGCGGATATCTATACATTCACCGGACTCGTCGGCGAAGGTCATGTCGAGAAACAGTCGATTCCTGCCGCCGGGGTGACTACTGAACTCTTCGGGAAAGATACTGCGGCTGGTTTCAACGCCAGCCTGTTGTATACGGCGTTGCGCAATGTAGATGGGAAGCCACTGGCGAACATCGGTGTCGTCTACCGCAGCCAAGCGACCTTGCACCTGAGCGGCGCATTATTGGCTAATGGAGGCAAAGTGTCCGATGCCAGAGCCACGCTGGTCTTACCGCAAGTCATTACGGGGGCGATTGCGATCTGGCCTGTCCGGACGAGTGAACGGGAATGGAAATTGGAGATGGACGTCGACTACGTGGGGTGGAGGTCTGTTCGGAATCTCGATGTCACGTTGGGAACCGGTGCGACGATCGCGCAGCCGCAGAACTGGCGTAATACCTATGCGGTGATGCTCGGAACCGAATACAAGTGGCTGGCGCTTGAATCGCTCCCGAACTGGGAGGTGGCGCTGCGGGGCGGCTATACCAACCAGCAGACACAAATGCCTGATTTGACCTTTGATCCAGGGATTCCTTCTTCGGATCTTCATGTCGTGGGGGGAGGGCTTGGATTGTTGTGCAAGGAGCAGGGATCTTTTCTGGGATTGATGCGATGTGGAGACCTCGGCGTGGGCTCGCTGAAACCCAAAGCGATCGGAGTCGATCTCTCGTTTCAAGCGGCGCTCTACGAGGATCGTACAGTGGTCGGGAATCGCAACCCGACCGTCAACGGAATCTACAGGACCACGCTGCATACCGGTGGAGTGTCGATTCGAATGATCTACTAGCCGGATGCGCGAGAGGGACGGGACGAGCGAGACATGCGCGACAGGTAAGAAAGGCGAGATGGGGATAGATTGGATCTCTACCTTGTCCCGCTCGTCTGGCCTGTCGCGCTTTTCCCGCCAGTCTCGCTCGTCTCGCGCGGCTATGCGCGAAACGTCGCGCGTCAGGCGGTTTCATAAATGCGTGGAACGCGGGAGCCTATCCCGCAGAGGACTTCATAGGGGATCGTGCCGATCCAGTCAGCCACTTCATCAGCCCAGATCGATTCCCCTCCCTGCTGTCCGATCAGCGTGACGGTCTCGCCTACTGGCACCGGTGCGAGGTCGGTGACATCCACCATGATCATATCCATGCATACCAGACCGACGATGGGAGCGCGGCGCCCTTGAATCAAGACCGATCCGCGATGGGAGAGCCGCCGACTATAGCCGTCGGCATATCCGATCGGCAGCACCGCAATGCGCGTCGGTCGTTGCGCGATAAATGTCCCGTTGTAGCTGACGGTTCCCCCTTGTGGAATGGTCCGTAGTTGGACGATTGTGGTTCGTAGTGAGAGGACGGGTCTGAGATCGGGAGTAGGGACTGTGGCTGGCAAGGTGTGGTACCCGTAGAGCATGATGCCTGGNCGCACGAGTGAANAGTGCGCGTCGGGAAACCTGACGATGGCGGCACTGTTTGCCGTNTGCACNANCGGGANGGNNANACCACGTTNTCGGATCTGTTCCAGCACGGCACGAAATGCTCCGAGCTGTCGTTCCGTGAAGGTGCTGTCTTTCCCGTCTGCGTCGGCAAGGTGGGTCATCATGCCCTCGACCTGGAGGGGACTCCGCACGAGAGGGTTGTCGAGGAGTGAGAGCAGCTCTTCCGGAGAAAATCCTAACCGCCCCATCCCGGTTTCGACCTTGAGGTGAATTGGATAGGGGGTCGGATGT
Organism: Nitrospira sp.; assembly: GCA_005239475.1. Classification (GTDB taxonomy): domain Bacteria; phylum Nitrospirota; class Nitrospiria; order Nitrospirales; family Nitrospiraceae; genus Palsa-1315. Next base: position 11,523 of record SPAX01000059.1, read on the forward strand.
GTACAAGCGGCCTTGGCCAAGCTGGGAAGGATGCGCCCGTCGCTGACGACCGGGGTCAGCCGGTGAGCGACCAGATCGGACACCTGTTTCTCAAAGAGCGCTCCCAGAACTACGATAGACGCTGAGAGACCGGCTTGGCGGAGTGCGATACCTTCGTCGAGCGAGGCCACGGCAAACCGCCCGATGCCTTGGCGCGTAAGCGCCTGAGCGGTCTCCAGAGCTCCATGCCCGTACGCATTGGCCTTGACGACCGCCATAACCTCACAGCCGGGAGACAGGTAGCGCTTGATGCGAGAGAGATTATGGGCAAGTGCCGCGAGATTGACGGTGGCGTAGGTGGGTAACAAGGTCGAAAGTGAGGTCACACTTCCATAATTTCTTGTTCTTTTTTCTTTACCACGTCGTCGATTTTTTGAATGTACTGATCGGTCAGTTTCTGGGTGTCGGCTTCGGACTTTCGCAGGTCATCCTCAGTTAACTTGGCATCCTTTTGCAGTTTCTTCAACTCTTCGTTGGCATCTCGACGAAACCCGCGCACAACGACTTTCGTGTCTTCGCCGTGTTTTTTGCAGATCTTGCTGAGCTCTTTGCGCCGTTCTTCGGTGAGTGGCGGAAGGGGAACGCGAATGACCTTTCCGTCGTTGGACGGTGTGATGCCAAGGCCCGATCCCGCCAGGGCTTTTTCGATTTCCTTAATCAGGGCCGGCTCCCACGGCTGGATCGTGATGAGGCGGGCCTCCGGGGTCGAAATACTGGCCACCTGTTTCAACGGGGTCATCGTGCCATAGTAGTCGACCCGAACGCCATCGAAGAGGGCGACCGACGCTCGCCCTGTCCGTAGGCCGGCCAAATCGCGCTTGAGATGCTCCAGTGCGGACTCCATCTTTTCCGTGACTTTTTGATGTATGGCGGCAGGGTTGGACATGAGAGACTCCCCAGAAAGTTAGCGGCGCTCGGGTGTGACAACGGTTCCGATCGCTTCGCCCATGGCAACGCGTTTGAAGTTGCCTTGTTCCTTCAGGTTGAACACGATGAGCGGAAGGTTGTTGTCCATGCAGAGGCTAATGGCCGTGGCATCCATCACTTTCAAATTCTGATTCAAAATCGAGAGAAAGGAGATCGTCTGATATTTCTTGGCAGAGGGGTTCTTCACGGGATCAGCGTCATAGATGCCGTCGACCTTGGTCCCTTTCATGATGACTTGGGCCCCGATCTCCATCGCCCTGAGTGCCGCCGCGGTATCGGTTGAGAAGTAGGGATTCCCTGTGCCGCCGGCGAAGATAACCACGCGTTTTTTCTCAAGATGGCGAATGGCTCGTCGGCGGATATACCCCTCCGCCAGTTGGCGCATTTCGATCGCGGACTGGACCCGCGTCATAATGCCGGTGCGCTCAAGCGCATTTTGCAGAGCCAAGGCATTGAGCACCGTCGCAAGCATCCCCATGTAGTCGGCGGAGGCGCGTTCCATACCGGATGCGCTAGCAGCGATACCGCGGAAGATATTGCCGCCGCCGATGACCACGGCGACTTCGATGTCGAGAGCCACGACGGAGGCGATTTCTGAGGCGAGGCCTTCAAGGATGGAAGGTTGGATGCCGTAGCCCTGCTCACCGGCCAACATCTCTCCGCTCACTTTCAGGAGGATGCGCCGATAGGTGGCAGAGCTCATGCTTCGCCTAATTGATACCGGGTGAAGCGGCGGATTTTCATGTTCTCGCCGATTTTAGAAATCTTCAGTGCGAGAAGGTCACTAATTGTGACGGCCGGGTCTTTGACGAACGACTGCTCAATCAGACAGCTCTCCTGGAAAAACTTTTCCAACTTACCTTCGACGATCTTCGGCCATGCGGCAGTGGGTTTGCCCATTTCTTTGGCCTGTCCCTCATAAATCGCGCGTTCCTTCTCGATGAGCGAGGCGGGAATATCCTCCCGTTTGACGTAGGAGGGTTTTCCGGCAGCGATCTGGAGGGCCAGGTCGTTGACGAACGACTTAAACTCTTCATTCCGGGCGACGAAGTCGGTTTCACAGTTAACTTCGATGAGCACACCGATTTTTCCGCCCATGTGGATATAGGCGTGGATGAGACCTTGGTTGGTCTCGCGGCCTGATTTTTTGAGTGCGGCGACCAAACCTTTTTGGCGCAGATAATCGATGGCTTTCTCGATATCGCTGCCATTCTCGGTGAGCGCTTTCTGGCAGTCGAGGATGCCGGCGCCGGTTTTTTCTCTCAGTTCTTTGACAAGCTGACTTGATCCAGCCATACGTGACAGTCCTTCTCGGTAGACAGTGAGTGTAGTCGTTGATGCCTACGATGCTGGGCGTTATAAAGCCGGTGCGCTCGCGAAGCTGATGGCTGCGGCCTTGTCTCCCGCTGCAGGAACAGGTTTGAATTCCGCTTCTTCGCGCTGTGTCCGCAAATGGGCGCCTTCAATGCAGGCGTCGGCAATGCGAGATGTGATCAGCTTGATGGAGCGAATAGCATCGTCGTTTCCAGGGATCGGATAGGTGATGTGGTCCGGATCGCAGTTCGAGTCCAGAATCGCGATCACGGGGATCTCCAACCGGTTCGCTTCCTGCACGGCAATGTGCTCGATGCGTGTGTCGAGCACGAAAACGGCTCCTGGAACGCCGCGCATGTCCTTGATGCCGCTCAGATACTTCTGGAGCTTGACGATCTCCTTCTGCATCTTCATGATTTCTTTTTTCTTCAGCCCGTATTGGCTGGGATCTGCCAGCTTGGCCTCCAGCTTTTTCATTTTATCGATGCTCTTCCGGATGGTCTGAAAGTTTGTCAGCATCCCGCCAAGCCAGCGTTGGTTGACGAAAAACATGTTGGCGCGCAAGGCTTCTTCTTGGAGGATCTCAGCGGCCTGACGCTTGGTCCCGACAAACAGGACCGATTGGCCTGCGGCGACGGTGTCTCGGACGAAGGCATAGGCTTGCTCGATCCGTGTCAGTGTTTGCTGAAGGTCGATGATGTAGATGCCGTTGCGTTCTCCAAAGAGGAATTTCTTCATCTTCGGGTTCCACCGATTCGTCTGGTGCCCGAAATGGACACCGGCTTCTAACAGTTCCTTGATCGAAACCACTCCCATGCCTTCACCTCCCCTCAAGACTTGCAGATCACCTACTTAGCGCAGGCGAGGGGGGTTGACCCCCTTATTCTCAAGTCGAGCGACGTCCGTGACGTCGATATGAATTTGATACTGTTCCTCCCCGCACGAGATTATACGAGAAGGAGACCGTTTCCTGAGTGCTACAGCCTTGGCACGCTAGCACGGTGACGGTCAGTTTGCAAGACCAGCGCCATCCCCTTCGCTTGCCGCCCCATTCGACCCGGTGTTAAGATCGTGCAGTTGTTGGAGGGAGTCGGTGCCGAACATTTTGCTTTTAGTTTCGCCGAGCTGTGGGGCCTGCCCCTCTGCGAAGAGTCTTTGGAAACAGTTGCGAGTGAAATATAGCTTCAGTTATCGCGAGGTGGATATCACCACAGAGGATGGACGGAGCCTCGCCGACCGGCATGCGGTCAGGGCCGTGCCTGCCACGATCATCGATGGACGACTGACGTTCGTCGGCGTTCCGAGTCGGGAGAGCGCCGAGAAGGCCTTGTTACTCAAAATGAAACCGCGCGAGTAGGGGAAGAACCGCTCCATGGCCGACGACGACGACTTTGAACTACCTGAGCTCCCTGTCATCGACAAGGGACCTCCACCGGATTGCCCCATGTGCGGCGATCCGATGGGATTTATCGATGGCGGCTGGTGCTGTGTAGATTGCAATGGCGAGCTGTTGGGGCCGGAAACCGGCTAGCCGAGGCAATGTCTAATTATGAATTTTGAATGGTGAATTGTCTGTCACCCAACATTCATCATTTAACATTCAGCATTCGATCCTAGATGCTTCGCATCGTCACCGGGCCTTTTCATCCAACTCTTGATCGTGCCCTGGTCGAGGACATTCGGTCCTGTAAGACCGACGATCCCTTTGCTCCGCTCGCCGTCATTGTCCCCTCGGCCTCCCTGGTCGAGCAACTGAAACAGTTACTCGCGCGTCACGAGCCCCGCGCCTTCCTCAATATCCATTTCCTGACGTTCCACCAGTTGGCCCTCCGCCTGCGTGATGAGCTCGCGGTGGTCCCCGAAACCAGTCCGGAACCGTCCCTGCAGCTGGTCGACGATTTCTTCTTCGAACAATTGGTGCAGCAGGTGGTTCGGCGCAATCTTCCAGGGCTTGAACCGCTCACGCGCTTGCCTGCCTCACCAGGAACCTGGAAAGGCCTGTGGGCGACGGTGCGCGATTTAAAGGATGCGGTGGTCACGCCAACGACAGCGTTGAAGGCCCTCACGGAAGAGGTGTTCGAGGAGGAGGACCAACCCTGGCTCCGTTCCATGTTCACCCTGCACGCGGCCATCATGGAAGCAGGCCGGTCGCTCGGGGTCGGTTCCCCGGATGACCTGGCGGCCTCACTTGGCCGGGATCTCTCAAGTTCCTCGTTTCTTAAGGGGCTGCAACGCCTGTTCTACTATGGTTTCTACGACCTCTCGCAGGTCCAACTCTCGTTCTTTGGATCGGTGATCCGTGTTGCGCCGACCACATTGTACTTTCCGCTACAGAATTTCCCGGCCTTTCTCTTTGCCCGCCAATTTTTTGAGCGGCATCTTCTCCCACTGGCAGAAACCCATGAGGATCGGAGTGGGGAAGGGGACCGAACCGCAACAGCGGAGCTGGTCGAACTCTCCGTCACGAACGTAATCGGGGTCGAAGAGGAGTTGGCGACGGTCTGCCGTGAAATCCTGATCTTGATCGAGGTGAACGGCTATCGTTTGGACGAGATCGGGGTGGTGGCTCGCACACTGGAGCCCTATCAGTCTCGGCTACAATCGGTGTTCGATCAGTATCTGGTGCCCTTTACGTCAACGGCCGGTCAGCCACTGTCGCGCGAACCCCTGGTCAAAACCCTCTTGCGCCTCGCGTCGCTCCCCCTCAATGATTTCGACCGTGATGCCATGCTGGATGTGGTCACGTCGCCCTTCTATCACGCAAAGGCCGTCGGCGACGCCCGAGAGAATTTCCGGCCTGATATCTGGCGCTCCCTCGTCTACACCTTGGGTATTACGAAAGGGGAAGCGGAATGGAGGCGTCTGAATGAGCCAGCCAGTTCGTCGATTCTTCGCGATGCAGAAGCGGGGCCTGACGAAGATGATCAGGCAATGGTCGGGACACGCGAGACCTCTCAGCTGACGTACTTGTGGGAGCTCGTGTCGCGATTGATTCACGATTGCCGGGCTCTCCCTGCGCAAGGATCGATCGGAACCCTGACCGAAGCATTTCTCACGCTGGTGCAATCCCATGTTCATGTGCCCGATCTGTTCGACATACCATTGAGCGAGTCACCAGATCCGACCGATCTCACCAAGGTTGGCTCGCTGATCCGATCTTCGCTGGCCCGTCTGCAGCAGCTGGACCCGCTGGGAGGGGACCTTTCATGGGAGGAATGGGTCAAATTGTTCCGGCGGGTATTGGGCGAGACGAGCATCCCCATCGAAGCGGGCAGCCACCAGGGTGTTCAGGTGCTGGATGCCATGACGGCCCGCGGCAGGACGGTTCGAGCGCTCTTTGTTCTTGGCATGAACGAAAAAATCTTTCCGCGCTTCGTGCGCGAAGACCCCTTTCTTCGTGATCGTCAACGCGTCGTACTGGAATCAACCCTGGGCTACAAGATCGATGAGAAACTAGCCGGGCACGAAGAAGAACTCCTGTTGTTTGAACTCCTCAGCCGTTCGGCAACCAATCGGCTGTATCTGTCGTACCAGCGAGCCGACGAAACAGGACGAGTCATGGCGCCCTCCGGCTTCATCGCCATGGCGCTGCGCGATCCACGATTCGTCGGGAAGCCGGAAGAGGCGGTTCCGCGGCGGCTGACACAACGAATCAGCGAACAGCCATCGATCCAAGACCTGTTACCGGGCGAGGAATTGGCCTTGGGTTGCCTGTTGCAGGGCCACGATGCGCTACCCGTACTCGATGCGATGGGGCGAGACCGTCCCCTCTTTGAACAGGGCCTCGCCACCCTGAACACCATCGAGCGAGAATCCCCCGAGCTTGGTCCGTTCGACGGCATGGTCGGAACACAGCCTCCGGCCTTACCCACTGCCATGGAACGGAGCTTCTCGCCAACCGCATTGGAACGGTATGCGACCTGTCCCTTTCAGTATTTTGCAGAAAAAGTCCTTCGGCTGGAGCCTGTGCGCCGATTTCTTCACGACCATCTACCTCCCTTAACGCTCGGAACCCTTGTTCACGAATCACTTCGTGTGAGCTACGAAAGGTTGGTACAGCTCCAGTGGCCGGATGGCTCGCTGACCGAGGCCACAGTGCAATCCACGGTGAATGCGGCAGTGACCGATACGTTTGCCGCCCATGCTGCAAGCCAGGGGACTGGTCATGCCCTGCTCTGGACCTTGGCACGAGAACAGGCCACAGCGTTGGTCACGGCCGCCGTCTCTTCCGACCAGGCGGAGTATCAGGCAACCGGATTTCGCCCTATTGCGTTTGAGGCAGCTGCCCAAGGAACCGTACCGTTGGAGTCTGATGCGTCACCGGTTTCCTTGAAGATCCATGGCACCTTGGACCGTGTCGATTATCGCGCTGACCCTCCGGCGCTCCGTATCGTGGACTATAAATTTAAACAGGGAAATGAGATCACCGCCGTGGATCGCAACCTTGCTCTGTCGGCCGTGCGCGGATTTCGACTGCAACCACCACTCTATGCCCGTATGACGCTGCCCTCGCTGCCGGCCGCGACCGACGTCCAATTGCTCTTCCTGGCTCCACAGTGGAAACAGCCGATCTCTCGCTCAACGTTTGACGCCGGTCTCTGGATTGGCCACACCGGCGACATGATCCGACAGACGCTCTCCACATTGCTCCAAGGCATCGCGAACAGAGAATTTTTTATTCTTCCCGACGGCTATTGCGACTACTGCGAATTTTCCGGTGCCTGCCGACGCCACGACGCCATGGCGTGGTGGCGCTCGTACCGGTCGCCCCAGGCCCGAGTCATACGTCGCTTGAGAAAGCAAAAGGTACAGGATGAGTGAGTTCCTGACACTCGCGGATTCCCAGGATCGCCTCCTGGCGGAGACCACCTGGGACCGCAATGTCGTGGTGGTCGCGGGAGCTGGAACCGGCAAGACCACGATCCTCGTCAATCGCATCCTCAACCTCCTGCTGAGAGAGCCGAACCCCTTGGCCATCACAGAGATCGTGGCCCTCACCTTTACCAATAAAGCTGCCACTGAAATGAAGCAGCGACTTCGTGCGCAACTCATTCGCCTGACCGAACAGGCCGATGACCTGATCGCCACCTTCCGGGCCCGCTACCATCTCTCAGCTGAACAAGTGAGAGAGCGGGCCGGGACTGCGCTTGAGCAGATGGAAAAAGCCCAGATCGGCACGTTGCATAGTTTTGCCGCGCACCTCCTGCGGCTCCATCCGCTTGAGTCGGAACTTGATCCATTATTTCAAGAGGATGACGGGTCACGTTTCAAGGAATTGTTTCACTCGTCTTGGGACCGTTGGTTGGACGATGAGCTTGGATCAACCGGACTACAGCATGGGCGATGGCGACGAGTCCTGGCCGGGACCACCCTCGACGATCTCCGGCAGTTTACCGCTGCCCTCGCCGGGGATTTTGTGGAACTCGATGAGTTGGAACGGCAGTGCCGTACCAGCTCCTTGGAGGGAGCCTTGCGAGACTGGATCGCAGCCACGCATGGTTGTGCTACTACGCTCCTTGCGGCGCAAGATCGTCCAAAACGGCGTAAGGCGGAGCAGATGCTTGCCGCCGCGGTACAGTCGCTGGCACTCTTGTTGGAAAATGGGCCGCCAGGGCTTGCGCACTTAGCTCAGGATGAACGGGCCGTACTGGAAAAAGATCTGGGGAAGGCCCCTGCCGGATGGGATGAGGTTGCGTTTCAGGAGGCGGCCTCCATCATCGGGCTCGCCCAACAGCTTCTCACAGTTGACCAGTCATACTTTCAAGAGGTGGTGACGCTTGTACGACCCTTTCTCGATCAGGTACAGCATGAGTTTCTCACCTCTGGGTGGATCGCATTCGATGGGTTATTGGCACGGGCTAAAACGCTCTTGCGCGACCATCCCGCCGTCCGAGCCAGGATTAAACAGACTTATCGGGCGATCCTGGTCGATGAGTTTCAGGACACCGATCCGGTGCAGTACGAGATTATCCTCTACCTCGGTGAACGGGCGGGCAGCCATCAGACCGTGTGGCATGACGTTGACTTGGAGCCGGGCAAATTGTTTATCGTGGGGGACCCCAAGCAATCGATCTATGCCTTCCGACGAGCCGACATTGAAGCCTTCGAACGGGTGGTGGAGAAAATTCGAGCGGGTGGGGGAGGCGTCTATTCTTTGGTGACGAACTTTCGCAGCGACGGGGCCGTGCTCGACGTCGTCAATAATGTCTTCGACCGCCTCTTCCTGCCAACAGAACATGTTCAGCCGGCCAATGAACGGCTGGCAGCCAGGCCTCAACGCCAACCGGAAGTCTCGGTCTCAGGGGTTCAGCTTCGCCTCGTCACCTCAGGAGAGGATGATGAGGAGTTCGATGTACAGGCGGCCACTCGGGCGGAGGCGGAAGCGCTGGCGCACTGGCTGAAGGAGAAGCTCCTTGCCGGCACGACAATCATGGATCGTGATCGACGCGAAGGTCCTCTCCAACCGGGCCACATTGCCTTGATCTTCAGAAAGTTGACCCAGGCACAGGTCTATCTCGATGCCCTTCGCCGCTACGACATCGCCTATATCACTGACGGGGAAAAGCATTTTTATCGTCGGCAGGAAATTATCGATTTGGTCAACCTCCTGCGGGTCATCGACAACCCGCACGATACGATTGCGCTGGTCGGAATCTTGCGGTCACCCCTGGGCGGCATGACGGACCGGGACCTGCTGGCCCTCCAGCAGAGAGAGGGGCTGGACTATCAGCAACGGGAACGGCTGTCTGCCTGGAACCATCCACAGGCAGGAATGGTACGGCGGCTCTATGATCGCCTGGTCGAGTTGCACCAGCTCGCTCCCTTGCGACCTGTGCCTGACGCCATCGATCTGATCTTCGAACGATTGCCCGTCCTGGAATTAGCCGCCGCGTCGCTCCATGGCGAGCAAGCGGTGGCCAATCTGCGGAAGACACGGGATATGGCCGAAACACTCGCTGATCGCCCCCATCTGACCTTGACCGGGTTCGTTAACCTAATGATGACCAGGGTATCGGAACAGCCGGATGAGGCAGAAAGTGCCCTGGCCGAGGAATCACTGGACGCCATCCGCGTGCTGACCATCCATAAGGCCAAAGGATTGGAATTTCCTGTGGTCATTCTTCCAGGCCTGCACCAGGGGTCCAAGAATCCTCGCAAGGGACCCTCCATCCATCATGATTGGTCGAGCCGGTGTTATAGCCTGCAGATGGGAGGCCGCTCGAATCTCGGAGCCGCGCTCGTGGACATGAAAATGGCGGCGCGGGAGGAGGCGGAACAGCGGCGACTCCTGTATGTCGGGATGACCAGGGCGCGCGATCTACTGGTCCTATCCGGCGGGCAGACCACCAAACCTGGACATGACACCGTCCTCTCTCTGCTCGGAGAAGCGATTACAGACGAGGGGGGGCCTTCGACGGCTGACCAGATCTGCATCGGAACAAGCCGGCTCACGCGTGTCATTACGCCGGCCACGGCGGCAGCGAGACGGCGCAGACAGGAACCCTTGTCCACGATAGCCCCTAGGCCGGCCCTTGGCCCCATTCTCATTCGCCGCCGTGCGCGGCAGGTTACGTGGGAACAACATCGAACGACGCCGCGACGACTGACCCCTTCGAGCCTCGCAGAAAACAAGCCTGAGGCCGTTTTCCCTCGCACCGTGACAGGGCGTGACACCGATCTTGCTCGGCTAGTTGGAGTCTGTGCCCATGCGGTGCTCGAACAATGGGACTTCACCAGGCCTCGCTCTGATATCAGTACCGTCATCGAGCAAGCCTGTCGTCGTTATGTGAGACAGGATCACCCGCAACTGAGGGGCGAGGTCACCGAGGATCTCACGGCGCTCTTTGAAAACTTCCTTACCTCTGAGCCGTACAAAAGACTGCAATGTGCAACAGTGCTCGGGCGAGAAGTCCCGTTCGTCATGCCCTTAGGCGAGGAGCAGATGATGGAAGGGGTGATTGACCTCATTTACCAGTTTGACGACCGGATCTGGATTGCCGACTATAAGACGGATGATGTGGCGGCTGAGGGCATACAGACCAGAGCGGATCGCTACCGATCCCAAGCGGAGAGTTATTCGCGAGCCGTCGCGAGTTCTCTGGGATTGTCGTCTGTCTCATTCCAGTTTATCTTTTTAAGGCCAGGTGTCACCGTTGATGTCTAGCAGGCCGTTATTTGGTTTGTTTGGTCTGTCTCGTTTGTTTGGTTGAACGACACTAACCAGATGAACCAAATCAACCAGATAAACAAAACAAACCAGAGAAACCAGATAAACGTCCAATGATTGTCTCGCCGGAAGAATTCGACGCCTGGATCCAAGAGGCACTCGCCGGACTGCCGGCCCGTTTCGCAACGCTCGCCGATGAGGTCTCCATCGTGGTCGAAGAGGAACCTTCGTCCGATATTCTGAAGGATCTTGAATTGGAATCAGAGGACGATCTGCTGGGTCTGTATAAAGGCGTCCCGATTGATCAGGCATCTTTTTTCCAGCCTGCCGGCGAGCTGCCAGCCCGTATCGCTATCTATCGAGGCCCCATCCTGCGTCTCTGCCGGACGAAGGCCGAAGTCATTCATGAAGTCCGCGATACGGTGGTCCATGAACTCGGACACCATGTCGGGTTAGATGACGAGGAGATGCCGTACTAACCCGGAGTGGCGCGACAAGCGTGACGAGCGCGACTCGCGTGACGTGCAGCTTCGTTAAGGATGTTACTCATTAACCGTTAATCGTCGATTCACGTTTCACGTATAACGATTCACGCTACTCTCTGCAATCGCACTTTTCCCGCCAGTCTCGCCCGTCTCGCTTGTGTCAGGATTTAGCCTGCATCAACGCTCGTCGCTGATAGCCGAAAGCGAGCATGATAACTCCCACCACGACCATGGGGAAGGAGAGGAGTTGGCCCATGGAGAAGGATCCAAGGATAAAACCAAGTTGGGCATCTGGTTCGCGAAAGAATTCTACGACTATCCGACTGACTCCATAGCCGGTGACAAAACTCCAGATGATTGTACCGGGTGGCGGTATGGTTTTCGCGAGGACCCATAACAGGGTGAACAAGAAAACACCCTCAAGCCCTGCCTCATACAGTTGTGAGGGATGGCGGCAGGCAGGCCCCCCATTCGGAAATACCATACACCAGTCGACATCGGTGGCTCGGCCATACAACTCCCCATTGATGAAATTGCCGAGTCGCCCGAATCCTAACCCGATCGGCGTGGCGGCGGCTGCCAAGTCTGCGACCTGGTAGGCGGGAATACCCTGCCGTTGGCTGAACCAAAATAAGGCGACGATGACGCCGAGCAGGCCGCCGTGGAACGACATCCCCCCTTCCCAGACCGCCAGGATATTGGCCGGATGCTGCACATAATAGGAAAAGTTATAGAAGAGCGTATAGCCGAGTCGTCCTCCGATAAACACCCCGAACGCAGCCCACACGACCATATTGTAGACCTGGTCCCTGGTCATGGAGAGGCCCCTCGACTCCACTCGACGTATGATCAGGAAATAGGCGCCCGCCAGTCCGATCAGATACATCAGACCGTACCAGCGAAACTGCAGGGGCCCCAACTCAAAAAAAACCGGGCTGATGTTGGGATAAGGGATCGCGTGCAACCAGGTCATTAGTGCCTCATGTGGGTGTTGGGGAATAATAGGTGAGGGTCTCAACCATTGCAAGCACGCGAAAGCCCCCATGGACAATCAATTCTGACCCTTGATCAGAGCCAGTTTGAGAGACCTACCACTTTCGTATGTTGGTTTTCTGTCACGCCTGTGTCGTGAACTGTGAGGAAAACACAACTGAAAATTGATCAGTTTTAATTGTGAAAACAGGGCTGTGACGAATCATGGGATATTTTCATGGTTTCTCGTCTGGCACGCTTACTGCTGAAGGGATAGAACATGAGTGTGCAGGGTGACGGCAATCACTTTCTTCATTCAACCGTGTCAAGGAGGTTCACCATGTCAGACCAGGGACGTCAGGCAGCGAAGGTCGCAGCGTTGGTGGCAGGTGGGGCGGTGATCGGAGCGGGGATTGGTTTACTCTTCGCGCCGCAAGAGGGGTCAGCAACCCGGCGTGATGTCAGTCGCTATGCAAAAAAGGCTCAATTGCAAGCGACTCGATGGAGTCGGACGGTCCAATCCGGCGTGAAAGAAGTGATGGATCGCAGTAAGTCTCTCATCCGCGAGGACGATCAGAGACCGCGGATCGAAGCGGTGTAGTTGGATCGATTTGCGCAGTGATCAGACCTGTGGCGCAAACGCATAGAAGTCAGGCGAGGGGCGAGGGGCACGAGGCGAGAGGAAAGACATTCCTTCTGATCGCCCCTAGCCTCTGGCCCCGTGCCTCTCGCCAGAAAGCTTGCGAGTGCAGCAGAAGCGCTCATGAATAATGCGGCCTCGGCTGTTTGCGCCTGCCTACGACGCTGACCTTGACCGACCTAGACCCCGATGCTAGAGTCCCGCCACTGCGGCTCCTGCTGCCGGAGTGGCGAAATTGGCAGACGCAAGGGACTTAAAATCCCTCGGACCCAAAAGGTCCATGCCGGTTCAATCCCGGCCTCCGGCACCACCACCGAGGACTTCCTCATGCCCTGTGTGCTCCATCCCACTCCGTCACTTTCCCATGCATTGTTCTGTCGCAGCCAACGCTGGGCCATTCCAGGCTCAAGGTCTCACGTTCTTCGGCACTCATGTGTCTGTAGCATCTCGTTGTCATGGCAACACCGTAACCCAGCAGGGCCTGTAGTGTTGCACTTGGAGTTAGAACTCAAGCCTTGAGAATGCTGTATGAGCAAGGGAGGGGATCATGGAAGTCCTCTTTATCGTTCTAGCGGTCATCGCTGCTGGTGCGGCCTTGGTCTTTTTCATGAATTCACCAATGGGGATGCAACTCATTCACAAAAAGAGCGCTTCAACCATACTCAACTGTGTTACAGCCATACAACGCTCAGCGCCGCAGACACCTCTCCACGAGATTTACTATTCTCTTGCGGAAGAAAGAAACCAAAAAAGCAAGTGGCTCGCCGATTTCAATTACTTGTACTTATTAAGGGATGCCGGATGTTTCGATCCGAGAACGGCACCACAACCTGAACAATTTGCTGAATT
>SPAX01000006.1:0-21904 GCA_005239475.1 Nitrospira sp.
TCGAGCGGTCTATCATGACGAGGCGCGCATTGTGGCGATCCGTGACCCCAAGCGGCAACTACGGGGACATGTCTTGGTGATTACAGCCGGCACCTCGGATATTCCTGTCGCGGAAGAAGCGAGAGTGACGGCGGAGGTGATGGGGAGTCGGGTTGAGACCATCTATGATGTTGGCGTGGCCGGCATTCACCGATTGCTGGAGCGTCAAAGCCGACTGATGCAGGCCCGGGTGGTCGTGGTGGTAGCAGGGATGGACGGAGCCCTCCCGAGCGTGGTCGGTGGCTTGGCTTCCTGTCCAGTCGTTGCCGTGCCGACGAGTCGAGGCTACGGCGCGAGTTTCGGCGGACTTCGAGCGGTCTATCATGACGAGGCGCGCATTGTGGCGATCCGTGACCCCAAGCGGCAACTACGGGGACATGTCTTGGTGATTACAGCCGGCACCTCGGATATTCCTGTCGCGGAAGAAGCGAGAGTGACGGCGGAGGTGATGGGGAGTCGGGTTGAGACCATCTATGATGTTGGCGTGGCCGGCATTCACCGATTGCTGGAGCGTCAAAGCCGACTGATGCAGGCCCGGGTGGTCGTGGTGGTAGCAGGGATGGACGGAGCCCTCCCGAGCGTGGTCGGTGGCTTGGCTTCCTGTCCAGTCGTTGCCGTGCCGACGAGTCGAGGCTACGGCGCGAGTTTCGGCGGACTGGCTGCGTTGTTGACGATGCTGAACTCCTGCGCTGCGGGGGTCGGCGTGATGAACATTGATAATGGGTATGGGGCCGGCTGTCTTGCGCACCGGATTAACGTGTTAGGGGAGAGGCACGACGAGCGAGAAGTGCGTGACAAGCGCGAAAGGTGAGATGCTGAACAAGTGACAGATCTTGCTCCTCCCGCCAGTCGCGCCTGTCTCGCGCGTCCCGCCGAGGCTTATCTCACTTCTACTGTGCCCCGTTTCGGCCAGGCAACCATCTGCGTCCTGGGACCTTTCTCGCCGTTCGCCAGCAGCTTGGCGCGCACTTCGTATTGATAGAGCCCTGCTCCCGATGGGATTTTCTTCTGGTCCAACCCGTCCCACGTCAGCAGACGGAGATTCGTGGAGGGGCGGTGCTGTCGGTTGAGGCGGCGTGCGGCTCCAATGGTTTACGCGTGGTCAGAAAACGGAGCGAATTTTTCGACGGCGACGTAATGAAGGAGGAGACTTCCAGCAGGGTTGCGTCGTTCAGCTCCTTTGGCAGCTGGACTAAGGCAGAAAACTGCAACGAGCCGGACGAGACTGTATAGGGGTTGGGGGAAACGTTCAGGTCGAGAATCTTGAGTTCCGGTTCGGGGCGCGGGGCCCGGTGGCGTTTCGATTTTGCCGAGGCGGCCAGCGGGGTCCAGAGCAACAGCGTGGCACAGAGTAACACCAAGGCGACCCGACCACTCCACGATCCGAATAACTCTGAGCAGGGCGTGATCAAGGAGCGAAAGATCGTCATAGGGGATACGCGCGTCACTATTCCGTTTCGAAGTGCCCGATCAGTGGGGATAACACAGCGTTGATAGGCTGTCAATGCATTCAAGCGAGACGGGCGAGACTGGCGGGAAAAGCGCGACAGGCGTGACATGAAGGCTGAAGGTCGGGGTTCGGAGTTCCGAATACTTCATCCTTCAGCCTGCTAGACTTCTGAACTAATTGCCGTTCACGTGCGTCTTGGGTAAGATGGGCGCGGTTTGAATTAGCCCGCATTATTCATGACGGTTCGTCGCGAAATCGCTGAGCCGCGTTGCGAGACCGGCGCGCGGAGCCGTGAGGCCCCGAGGCGTAGTCGTGCAGTACGTCGAGGGTCCGAGGGACGAGCCCGCCGGCCGAAGGTTGTCGTAGCAGCGGATCGGCGATTGCAGCAGAAGTGTTCATGAATAATGCGGGTTAGGCAGAGAAAGGACGCACATGAGCGCGCATCTCCATTTTGATTGTTATTCCGGTATCAGCGGCGACATGATTCTCGGCGCGCTCGTGGATGCGGGAGCCTCGTTTCCAGACTTGGTGAGCGGGCTGAAGCGACTCCGACTCTCAGGGTTCACGCTACGGAAGCGGCGGGTGCATCGAGGGGCGATCCATGCCACGAAAGTGGACGTCGTGATCACGACAGGATTGCGCAAGCCACTCTCGCTTCATCGGATCCACGCCATCCTCTCCGCGAGTCGACTCCCCGACAAGATCAAGCAGCAAAGCCGATCGGTGTTCGATCGATTGGCCGAAGCGGAAGGGCATGCCCATCGCGTGGCCAAGGACCACGTCCATTTCCATGAAGTGGGGGTTTTGGATTCGTTTGTCGATATCGTCGGCGGCCTGATTGGCTGTGAACTGTTGGGCGTGACGCGCGTGACGGCCTCCCCCGTCAATGTAGGAGCGGGGACGCTGCAATCGGCTCACGGGATCCTGCCGGTGCCTGGTCCGGCGGTCGCCATTCTGGCGAAAGGGATTCCGATATACAGTGCAGGCCCTCCCCGTGAGCTCACCACGCCGACCGGCATGGCGCTATTGCGCACGCTGACATCGGAGTTTGGTTCCATGCCGGTCATGACGCCGACGGCCATCGGCTATGGAGCGGGCGATGCTGATCCCGCAGGCTGGCCGAATACCTTGCGCGTGTTTCTCGTACGGCCGTCATCCCGAGGAGCGCGTGAACGGGATACCGTGTTGCAGGTTGAAACCAACCTCGACGATGTGAACCCGCAAACGTATGAGTATGTGATGGAACAGTTATTTTCTCGTGGGGCGCTCGATGTGACGCTCGCACCGGTCATCATGAAACGTGGACGACCCGGCATCGTCCTGACCTGTCTTGTGGCTCCGGCGCAGCTGGATCAGATCCTTGACGTCTTATTTAAGGAAACGACGACATTGGGAGTCCGGATTCGTGAGGTGATGCGACAGATCCTCCCTCGGCGGTTTATCTCGGTGAAGGTGCGCGGGGGAGTTGTTCGAATGAAGATCGCCGATGTGAACGAGACGACGACCAAAGCGGCTCCGGAATATCTCGATTGCAAGCGGATAGCCGAACGAACGGGCCGTCCCGTGAAGGAGGTGCTTGAAGACGCGGCCCTTGCCTATGCCAAACAGCGGGTGGCTCGGCCGACGGGCCGGTGATGACGGTCCTACTCTACAGCCTCCTGTTCCTCGTATCCGTCGTGGTGACGTTGGGAGCCTGCACGCTATTTACGAACGCCATTGAGTGGTTGGGCAAGCGGTTCAATCTGTCCGAAGGTGCGGTCGGCGGTGTGTTGGCAGCCATTGGCACCACACTTCCTGAAACGTCGATCCCCATCATTGCCATTTTCTTCGGGGCCAGCCGTGCCGAAGCGGAGGTGGGGTTGGGCGCGATCCTCGGCGCTCCCTTCATGCTGAGCACATTGGTGATCCCCATCTTGGCCATCTTGCTGGTGGTCTACGCCAGACTGGGGAAGCGAACCGCCGTCTTTAAATTGAACTATCACGATGTGAAGGGCGATCTCTCTTTTTTTGTGGTGGCTTATGGCGTCGCGCTGGCCTGTGCTTTTGTCCCGTCTCGACCGCTGCACGTCATAGCCGCCGTCGGGTTGATGAGCCTCTATCTCTATTACGTAAAGCTGAAGTTCAGTGAGTCGGGTGAGGAGGGGGGCGAGGGTGGGCTTGAGCCGCTGCTCTTTGCCAGAAAGTCGGCAATCCCGTCGTTTGGACTTATCGGTCTTCAAGGAGCCCTTGGTTTAGCTGGGCTCGCGCTCGGCGCGCATCTCTTCGTGCTCGCCGCAGAAACGATTGCGGGAGTCTTGTCGATTTCTCCATTAATCCTGGCCCTCCTCGTCGCGCCCCTGGCGACAGAGTTGCCCGAGATGTCGAACAGTTTCCTCTGGCTCTACCGAAAGAAAGATCGCTTGTCGGTAGGGAATGTCACCGGCGCGATGGTTTTTCAGGGGACAATCCCGGTCTCGATCGGGCTTCTGGGTACGGACTGGGCGCTGGCACCTACGGCATTGATCACCATGGTACTTGCCATGGGGGCGGCCACCTTCTTATTGGTGCAGGCTGTGTGGGGCGGTCTCTGGCGGCCCTGGTTGCTGAGCGGGAGTGCCCTCCTTTATATAGGGTATGTGGTGTATCTCTATGGTTGGTGAGCAGGTAAGAGGGTTTGTTTCGTTCATTTGGTTGATTTGGTTTCAACGGAGAGCGAATCGATGAAGTCCCAGCTAAACAAACCAAAAAAACAAAACAAACCAAAAAAACCCGCCCACGAGCCCCGTCCGCTATTGGGCATCACGATGGGCGATCCGGCGGGGATCGGTCCGGAGGTGATTGCGAAGGCCTTGGCTAGGGCAACGGTGCGACGACTCTGTCGTCCGTTGGTCATCGGCTCGTTTCCGGTTATGCAGCAGACGGTCAAGAGCCTGAAACTCAAGATGAACGTGATTCGCGTGGAGGGCCACGAGGCGGTGCCTCCACGGTCGAATGATCTTGCCGTGCTGGACCCGCTCGATCATCCCCTTGGGCGATTCCCGCGTGGAGTGGCGGCGCCTGAAACTGGGGCTGCGTCCGTGCTGTTCATCAAGAAGGCCGTGGAGCTTGCGCAGCTTGGCTGCATCGACGGTATCGTCACCGCACCGATCAACAAAGAAGCGATCAACATGGCCGGCTGTCATTTCCCCGGCCATACGGAACTGCTGGCAGACCTGACCAAGACGCAGGAATCCGGCATGATGATTATCGGTGGACCGCTCCGAATCATGTTTGTGACGACCCACGTCGCGATCAAAGACTTGCCGGCACTCCTCACCCAGGCCAAAATAGAACAAGCCATCAGACTGGCCCATCTGGCGTTGAGGGACCTGTTCGGAATCAAGAAACCGAGAGTCGGTGTCGCCGCATTGAACCCTCATGCCGGAGAACATGGACTGTTCGGGGATGAAGAGGCGCGGGTTATTTTTCCGGCCGCTCGTGCGGCGCAAATTCAGGGCATTCGTGCTAGCGATCCCTTGCCGGCCGATACGCTGTTTGGCAAGGCGGCGAGGGGTGGCTACGATGGTGTGGTGGCCTTGTACCACGACCAGGGGTTGATTCCCTTAAAGCTCGTTGCATTCGGCACCTGCGTGAACCTGACGGTGGGGTTGCCGATTATTCGCACCTCGGTCGATCACGGGACGGCGTTTGATATCGTGGGGAAGGGCATCGCAGACCCAGGTAGTCTGGTCGAGGCGATCACGCTGGCCGCCAAGCTAGCTCATCGCAGACCCAGGTAGTCTGGTCGAGGCGATCACGCTGGCCGCCAAGCTAGCTACTCGGCGTCAGTGATGCGGTTTGTTTGGTTTGTCTTGTTTGTTTGGTTGACGGAAACTTCAACAAAACAAACCAAATAAACCAGATAAACCAAATAGACCAGACAGACCAAACAAACCAGATAGACCATCGCAAGAGGAGCATATTGATGACCAATCAATCGGGTGCGGCGGTTAACATGCTTCAGAAGCAGTTGAAGGAATTGGACCAGATTTTCCAAGAGACTATGGAGACGCTCAACACCGTTGCCGGAGCTGAACGCGTGGCAAAATGGAACCGTTGCCGGAGCTGAACGCGTGGCAAAATGGAAAGTTAGGACGATTGCGCTCATCACCGAATCCCTGGGCCAGAAAGAAGGGCAGACGTTTGCCGCCCTGCAGCCGGGGCCCTCTTTTACCAACGATCTGGTGGAAGAGTTTACTGATCTCATCGACTATTTCCGGACCCCGCTTGCCGATCTGGCGAAACAACTGGCACAAGCAACTCCTCGTCCTTCCGGCGGGAATTGACCGGTGTCGATCCCTGAACTTCCTCCGCCGAACAAACGGCTCGGCCAACACTTTCTGATCGATCCTAACATCGTACGCAAAATCGTTGCATTGGCGGAACTGTGCCCCAACGATCATGTGTTTGAAATCGGTCCAGGTCGCGGCATCCTGACAGAGGCGCTGTCCCACGCGGCCGGTCGTGTGACGGCGGTCGAAGTGGATTCACGGCTCCATGCCTATCTCGAAACGAGGCAGGCGGAGCTTCCGAATGTGGAGCTGGTTTGTGAGGACGCGCTGGCCTATCCGGTCGAGAGTCTGCCGATGGGCACGGTCGTCGTGGCCAATCTTCCCTACTACATTTCGACCCCGTTGCTCTTTAGATTACTCGACCAGCGGGGCCGGTTTCCCCGGATGGTGCTCATGTTGCAGGCCGAAGTGGCCGATCGATTGGTGGCAAAGCCAGGCGGGTCCGATTATGGCGTCCTCTCCGTGATGGCGCAGTACGCAGCCGAGATCACCAAACTGTTTCGTGTCTCAGCCCAGTGTTTCCGCCCCAGACCGGAGGTGGCCTCGGCGGTGGTACTGCTGCGCACGAAAGAGCGCACGAGGCTCAGCCGACAGGAAGACATCGCATTTCGCGCGCTCGTGAAGGCGGCCTTTGCGCATCGAAGAAAAACGCTTGTCAATTCTCTGCGAGACGAAGGGTATGAACTTCATCCTGTTGCCGAGACATTGCAGCGATTAGATATTGCTCCGGCTCGCCGGGCAGAGACGTTGTCGGTTGAGGACTTTCTCCGGCTCTCTCTTGCGCTCGGTTGACGAGGTGTAAGTGTATTCTGTGGATCGCGTAGCTCTCATTATTCATGAAGGTTCGTCGCGAAAGCGTGCAGACGCGAGGCGCGACGGGCACTCGGAGGGCTTAACGGCGAGACTGCCCGTTACAGCCGGTATTTGCGATTGCAGCAGAAGCTTCATGAATAATGCTGGTTAGGCCGGCTCTTGTTTGAATTGACCGATTCCCTGTGCTAGCATCGCGATCATGGCTGTCACCACTTCGGCCAAGCGGGGCGAGGCCCGCGGCGCCGCTTCCCCCCCCTCACACATCAAACGAGAAGTGATCGGAGTCGTTCTGATCGCGTTGGCGCTCTTGACGCTTCTCAGCATGGTGTCCTTTGTCCCAGGGGAACTCAAGGCANGGACAGTTGCGACGCCTCCAACCAGAAACCTCATCGGTACGGTCGGCGCGTTCTTCGCGTCAACCTTATTCTGGTCGATCGGCGGGGCCGCCTACTTGTTTCCCATTCTTCTTGGCCTCATGGGTGTCCGCTGTTTCACTCAGAGCGCCCTGTCGATCCGTCTGCGGAACGCCGGCGCCTCGCTGGCGGCATTGCTGTTTCTCAGCGGCCTGTTCCATCTCGAAATCACGGCGGTGCCGACCGTCTCTAGCGGCTTTATTTATCGAGGGATGGCGGGAGGCTTNTTCGGGCAAGTNTTGGCCGAGAGTTTACGCGCCTATTTTGCAAGTACCGGCGCCCACATTCTGATCGTAGCTGGACTGCTGGTCTCGCTCCTCTTCACGGCGCCCATTTCTCTGTCGGAGATCGCTCGGCGGCTTCCCGGATGGGGCAATTGGATGTTCAGTAAGGTGCGTGCGTCGATCCCGGAACGACCGGTGGAGGAATCCGATTCTGAGTCTCCACGGAAAGCCAAACAGAAATCGTCTGTAGCCATCCGTGCGGTGATTGAGGAGGCGCTGCCTGAGGCGGCCGCGGAACCGGAATTGAATTGGCCGGTCATTCAGCCATCACGACGACCGATTCCCGAACCGACTGAGTCGATTGAATCCGAGTCGGACCAACAGGTCTTGACCGTCCAAGCGAAGACGGGGGACTATATCTTGCCGGATCCGGCCCTGCTCTTGAGCGAACCTTCAGGCCCCCTCGGACGTGTCACAGAAGAAGAAATCAAGGCGCAATCCGATGTGCTGACCCGCGCCCTGCTGAGTTTTGGCATCGCAGGGAAGGTGACGGAAGTTCGTCCTGGACCAGTCGTGACGATGTATGAGTTCGAGCCGGCGCCGGGGACCAAAGTTGCGCGCATAGTGAACCTTGCCGATGATCTGGCGTTGGCGCTGAAGGCGATCAGTCTCCGGATCGTCGCGCCGATTCCGGGAAAATCGGTGGTAGGGATCGAAGTGCCGAACCTCTATCGCGAGACGGTGTCAATGAAGGAAGTGATGACGAGCGAGGCATTTTCACGTGCTAGATCGAAGCTCAGCCTGGCCTTGGGGAAGGACATTTTCGGAGCCCCCATGATCGCCGATCTGAAGACGATGCCGCACTTGCTGGTTGCCGGCGCCACAGGGGCCGGCAAAAGCGTCAGTCTCAATACGATGCTCCTGAGCCTGCTGTTTTCGGCCCGACCCGATGAGGTCAAGCTCCTCCTGATCGATCCCAAGATGCTCGAATTTCAAACGTACGACGGCATTCCTCACCTGTTACGGCCTGTCATCACCGATCCCAAGTCGGCGGCTCGTGGGCTCGGTTGGGTTGTGGCTGAAATGGAGCGGCGATACAAATTGCTTGCTGAGGCAGGGGTGCGAAACATCGACACTTATAATCGAAAAGTCGCCGGGGCGCAGGGTGTGCTGGAGGCGGAATCAGCGGCCAAGTTGGACCAGCCAGAATTGCCCATTGAGTTTCTGACTGAAGAGGAGCGGCTCTCTGCCGGAGAGACAGCGCTTCCGGATGGCAGCCCCGGATCGTTCTTGCCGCCGCCGACCCCGCCGGAGCCCTTGCCCTATATCGTTGTGATGATCGATGAATTAGCGGACTTGATGATGGTGGCACCGAAGGAAGTGGAAGACAAGATTGCGCGCTTGGCGCAGATGGCTCGTGCATCAGGCATCCATCTCGTGCTGGCGACGCAGCGTCCGTCGGTCGATGTACTGACCGGTTTGATTAAGGCGAACTTCCCAGCCCGCATTGCCTTTCAAGTGTCGTCGAAGACCGATTCGCGCACCATCCTGGATGCGAACGGTGCGGAGGCCCTCCTTGGTCGTGGGGACATGCTCTATCTGGCTTCGGGGACCGGACGCGTCATGCGTCTGCACGGGTCGTTTGTGTCGGATGACGATGTCCGCCGCGTGGTCGAGTTCGTCAAGGATCAAGCCAGCCCCGCCTACAATCAGGAGTTGCAGGTCGCACTGAAACAGGAAGGGGCGAAAGAGGAAGAGTCGCTGGGCGAAGTATACGAGCAGGCTAAAGAGTTGGTCCTGTCTACCGGTTCAGCTTCTGCATCGCTGATTCAGCGCCGGCTGCGGGTGGGTTATCCTCGGGCGGCTCGGATGATCGAGCAAATGGAGGCAGATGGCCTCGTGGGCGCAGCTGGTCGCGATGGACGGAGAGAAGTCGTTGGGCGGCGTGGGCCGGTGGGAGCAGAGGAGGTGTGAGGGGAGTGGCCAGGTGCCCTTCTTGCTCGCAGAACAGAGGAGGGGCTGGAGCCTGATGATCTTCTGTGCTCGCGCAACGCGCGGTCGCGGACTCCCCTCGTTGGACGCGCGCAGTGGAAGATCAATCAGCCCCCATCCCTAAAGAAAAAACAAGCAAGCTTGGAGGGAACATGTATATCGCTCGATGCGCGCAGTAAAGGGCAGCCTCGGCCTCTCCCCTTACGATTGGTATGGTGAAGAAATTGAATTGGAAATGTTTTGCGGGAAGCGTGAGAGGCAATGAGACGGCCCAGGCGCTCTCCGTGCTCGCGCAACGCGCGGCCTCCGAAGGCCCTCGTTGGACGCGCGCATTAGAGAGCACCTCAGCCACCCCATCTGGTCTGATGAGAGTGGGACTTGCATTTGTTTGTACGTGGGTTCTTTTGCCAGTGCCGTTCCTCGGCGCTGGCGAGAGCGATGAAAATGCATTGAAGGAAGTGCGAGAGGTGGTGAAGCAGCTCCAGGCGCGGTATGAGAAAATGAAAGATCTCCAGGCGGATTTTACACAGAAGACCACGATCGAGGGGTTCGAGCGGCCCATCACGTCCTCGGGGAAGGTCTATATCAAAAAGCCTGGCCGGTTACGGTGGAATTATCTCGACCCTTCGGTCGAGGACATCTATGTCAATCGGGATGATGTCAAAGTGTATGTGCCGGAGCACAAACAAGTGTTGGTAGGGAAGCTCACACAAATGGCGGCCTCCAAGGCCCCGTTGGAGCTCTTGCAAGGGGCGGCCAAGCTGGAGGAATCGTTTGACATTGAGCCGACGCCGGGGAAGGGGCGTGGCGTGGGAGGAATCCGGTTACTCACCCTCCTGCCTAAGTCACGTGAAGGTGAAGCCGGGAGATCGTTACAACGGATCGTGCTAGAAGTGTTTCCCAAGACCTACTTCATTCGGACGATCTCTCTCTACGAAGTCAGCGGCAATGTCGCGAGTTTTGAATTTTCGTCGCCCCAATCCAACATGGGTCTCGGCGACTCACTCTTCGAACTGAAGTTGCCTGCCGATGTGGAAGTGGTGAAGGCTCCAGTGTTCAGTGCTCCACAGTGAATGTGATGGAAACTGATTTGCGATAGATTCTGGCAGGCTGCTCAAAAAGGCCGCTCAGCAAGGCCGCAGGGAGCTCGGCGACCGAAGCGTACCCTTGGGGTACGTTGCAGGGAGACGGGCGACTGAGAACGCCGCTGACGGGCTTTTTCAGCAGCCTGGTGGGCGATTGAGGGAAAGGTGAGTATATGAATCAGTCAATGGTCAGTTCCTTGGTTGAAGCGGTCGACGAAGCGGTCAAGCGGTTGGATCTCGATCGACTCTCGCGTGAGTATTGGGACCAGAACGAATTCCTGTTTGTTCCACAGTTTCTCCCTCGGTCTCTGGTGGAAGAGCATCTCGTTCCTCAGGCGCAAGGGGTAAAGAGCGAGCTGAATCGTAACTACATTCCCGGCCACAAAAAAGGCGGGAGCGTGAGCTACTACACTGTGATGGAGAAGGCCCCGCGCTTTCTCGATCTGTATCGATCCGGGGCCTTCATCGAATTCTTGAGCCGCCTGGTACAGGCCAAGCTTAGTCTATGCCCTGAGAACGACCCCCATTCCTGTGCGCTCTACTACTATACGGAGCCGGGGGACCATATCGGGTTTCACTATGACACGTCCTATTATAAGGGGGCTCGCTATACCATTCTGATGGGGCTCGTCGATAAGTCTACGCAATGCAAGCTGGTCTGTGAGTTGTTTAAGGATGATCCTGTGAAATCCCCTAGGCACCTTGAGCTGATCACACAACCGGGGGACCTCGTCATTTTCAATGGAGATAAACTTTGGCATTCGGTGACTCCGCTTGGCGAGGGGGAAGAACGGATCGCCTTAACGATGGAATACGTCACCAACCCGGACATGGGAACCTTCAAGCGGCTGTATTCCAACCTCAAAGACTCCGTTGCCTACTTCGGCCTCCGCACGGTCTTCAAACAGGCCATCACGCCTTCCAATCGACGCTCTTAGCATGATGCTGAAAATGCCCCCCAGCGTCGTTCTCGGTCGCTCGTCTCCCTGCAACGTACCGCAAGGGTACGCTTCGGTCGCCGAACTCCCTGCGGCCTTGCTGGGATGCCATTTTGAGCATCCTGCGAGAATGTCCTCCTGTGCCGACAGACCCGCGGACCATCGAAATCTTAGCGTGTCAAACTACCTTTCCACAGTCTGTTAGGGCACCAGCATTTCAACGTTGTCGCCGCGCCCAAGCCTCCACCACTACAGTTCGAGCACCTGTTCGTCTGCACAACCAACCTGTTGGACCGGTTCGATCCGGCAATCCTCCGGTAGTTCGATTCCAATATCCAGTTCGACTTTCTCAAGCCGGACCAGGCAGGAAAACTGTTTACGCGTGTCCTCGCAGACATCCAGGGATACACTCAACCACGACGGATGCGGAGTCGGTGAATGTGAGGTTGTCACAACTCAGGACGTTGACTCCAGGCGATTTCGCTACCGTCGTCCGTCAGGCACGCGTACTGGGGAAGCCCTACGACCGTGAACGACTGATGGCGACCTTGGAAGAAGAGTGTCACGCCAAACTGTGCGGGATGAAGCCGGTAGCGGGTTTTCATTTTTAATGCGCTTACCGCCATGGTCGTCACCTGTCTCTTTGTGGGAGAGGAGTGACACCGGGCCAGGGTTCGTGGACCACGCAGGTTTGCCGAAAATGTTTTGTTTTCAGCGGAACGATTGATACGAATGACCTGACCTATATGGGATGTGAAAGTCAAAGTTCATGCCAAGCCCAAGTTTCATCTTCGCGGTGTACGGAATCCAGCCGATGGGCTGTGACACACCAGAAGGCAGAGCATCTTATGCAGTTCCGTATAAGACGCCACGGAGAAGTGAAGCCCAGATGAATCTCAGAGACCTGTCTTGGACTTAGGCGCGAATCCTTGCAGGATATCGGAAGAGGGTATTATCTAACATCACGAGACAATCGGCCTCTTATGCAGAACCAGATAATACATAGTTAGGTGGCAAAGGAGCATCTGCAATGAAGAACCTTCGTGAAGCTCGAATTCGTTCCGGATTGTCGCAGGGTGAACTTGCCGGGAAACTCGGTGTTGCCCAGCCGACAATCTCCAACTGGGAACGCGCAAGAGGAGAGCCTTCCGAAGAGCAGAAGAGGATCCTGCGCACAATTCTTGACCTCGGTGAGGGAAAGAATGGCGTTGCGAATGCATCTCCGCTCGCGGCGTGGCTTGTGAAAGCACGTTCGGCGAAAGGATGGTCCGCTCCGGAACTGGCGCACACCGCTGGCCTCACACCGGCGGCAGTTTACAGAATCGAATCTGGTGAGACACCCAATCCGCGCGAGGCGACACGCAAGAAGCTTGAGAATGCCTTAGGAGTTTCAGTTCCGGAAGATACTGCAATGGAGTTGGCAAAGGAGGCGGAGGTCCAAGGTCTCGGGGCTTTTGAAGACTTCGACCCGCATATCGATAGTGATCGTCCTTCTGAGCCAGGCATCTATGTTCTCTATGATATCAGCGAACGACCCATCTACGTTGGCGAGGGAGGAAACATAAGAAAACGGATTAAGGATCATGATGAAAAGTTTTGGTTCAAGAGTCCGATCGTCGAATCTGCGTCTTGGATTAAAGTCGAGGAAGCCACATTGAGAAAACAGATTGAAACCTTACTGATCAAATTCCTTAAATCAAATGCAGTAATCAACAAGCAGAATGTTAATAGAGTCTAACCGAAATCTGAAAATGTACCGGGGGTCTTTTCTGACTCTCCAGTGAGAAGTTGAACCCCCTTGCAGCGTACATTTTGGCGAAGCTGACCAACTTCTGGAGTCATTCCACTTGCAGTGTAACTAATGGGATCAAATGCCAAAGCGAGTGACTACCGGTCAGCGAACCAAACCTCCTGCCAGCAGAACGGTTGCTCGGAAATCTCGGAGAGCTAGGCCAGTTCGTCCTGCTTTACTCATTCTGGAATGCGATCCTGCCAAATTAGCTGCTCATTCCCTTACATCAGCAAGGGACATACATAATCTTGTCGGGACCTTGGTCCCGTCTGCGAAGAGATATTTCATCCCGGCAGGCTTGCGGCAGGAACTACTGTTACAGCTGGCTCGATGCGCGGAAGAGTGTAGTGCGGTAGATATCATTGTTGTCTGTGGCCACAGCAACCAGGCTGGCCTGCAACTGACCTCTGATTGGTTCGCTCCATGGGATGAAGTGGCCCAGTGGATTGCTCCTTTTCAGCCTAAGCGTGTTGTCCTTGTAGCGTGTCAAGGCGGC
The DNA here is from genome assembly GCA_005239475.1 of Nitrospira sp. Taxonomy (GTDB): domain Bacteria; phylum Nitrospirota; class Nitrospiria; order Nitrospirales; family Nitrospiraceae; genus Palsa-1315. The sequence goes on from SPAX01000006.1 coordinate 13,553, forward strand.
CGATGGCTGCCATCAAGCACTCTCTTCAAAGAAATTTCAACCTTACAGGAAATCTTCGGGTCGCCTGTCCTGCTAACAGATCAGAAAGCCCTACTGATAAAATTGCTCGTTCCTCATCTTTTGACAAAAGGCGGCTTGAGAAAGGATATTTTGCAGGCAGTACAGATGGCAAACTTTCTACTTACTAATGGAGTGATATTTCATCAGACGAGAAAGGGGTTCGAGCGATCCGGGCTTGAAGATGGTGTACTGTGGACCGCAATTGAAGACTTGTTGAAAGGATGGTTAGGCCGGTAAGGCGCACAAAGTGGGATGGAAAGAAATGGGGTCAAGTTGAGGTGCCGCGGAGTCACAGACACGTCGATTAAGAGCCGCTCTCCTGCCGCTCGAACTCCTCTGGACTCCAACTGCCGAGCGCCTGATGCAAGCGCTCGGTGGTTGAAAGGTGAAAATGTTCCAGATGTCTTTTCTGGTTTCTTGCTCCTTCGGAAGAGAGCATGTTCTCGGAAAATCCGTGGTAAAATCGCCTGAATCTTCAACAGTCGGGGAGGTGGAACATGTTCGTTTATGATCCTCCCTGGCCTCAAAGAATGAAGGAAGCCGCCGAAAGGGCACCAGAGTCTTTAAAGCGTATCCGACGCGAGCAGGAAGAACAGCAGAAACGTGAGTCTCCGAACGGGTGAAATAGGGTACTGGTAAAGTTTGATCTAAGCTGTCTTGAGCTACCTTACTCAATCGAGTAAAACGATCATGGAGGTGCGACATGCAGAAAGTCTATTCAACTCACGAATGGTGTAAAGCTGAAAGGTTGGACCCAGGATTGCGAGGCGTGGCACCATTAGATGCCGGACGACGATTGGGCTTGAGTGAAGGGGAAATAGGGGAACTTATGCTTAACGGGTACCTGGACGTTTCCTATATTGTGAATGATTGCCGAGAAACAACGTCCATCGTGATTCCTGAGCGTGCCGTACAGGAATATTCCAAGGTCAGAAAAGTTGGGGTAAGTCTTGCAATCACCCATCGGATTCCTCGCCGCTGGTGATCGTTCCCATCTCGTCGAATCGGCTGCTCGCCCTGCGCAGAAGCAGAAAAGGTACCGGGAGTCTTTTCTGACTCCGTGAACGGCCTTCAGCTCTCAGTCGTCAGTTTTCAGCAATCAGTCTTTCTGAATCGGTTTGATAGCTGACGGCTGATGAAGGCAACAAAAGACCCCGTTTCTCCATTTCAGCCCCATGTGTTGATGATGAACGGAGCGAACTGGCATGTCAGAACAAGAAAAAGTTCCGGGAATCTTTCCTCAGAGTGGCAGCACCGCATTTGAAAAGTTTCTAGGCGACTGATCTGTCTCATGGTACACGGATTCAAGGTTGGAGTTGGGCTGGAACTGCGCTTATCTTTGGAAGGCGATCTGTGAAAACCTTTATGCAAACCATCTGGGTTGTCGTCTCCTGGACTTCTATTCTTGCTCTCCTCTACTGGTGGATTCGCCCTTACTTCCGGCGCAAGAAGTTTTCTTGGCTCGCACGGAAAGATGCGCCGATCCCTCGCAAGATGACTACATCGGGGGCCCTGCCTTACCAGAAGAAGTGGTACCTGCTGTCTCCCGCAGAATGGGACTTTTATCAGGCACTTCGTCAAGCGGTGGGAGACGGCTACTTGATCTTTGCCAAAGTGAGACTGCTGGACCTCCTCTGGTTGCCGCAGAACCTGTCCAATCGTCAGACACACATGAATCGGGTGCAAGCCAAGCACGTAGACTTTGTGCTGTGTCATCCGCAGACCGTTGCTCCCGTCCTAGTGATCGAGCTGGATGACGCCTCACATCAGTTACCGGAGAGACAGGAGCGAGACATCTTCCTCAATGAGGTCCTGCGCGTCGCCGGGATTCCTCTGCTCCGTGTGCCGGTGAAGAAGTCCTTTTCAGCTCCGGCCCTGCGCGGTCAGATCCTGGAGATATTGGGTGTGCGCAGCCAACCGGAAACTGCCGCCTAAAAAAGTCGTTCGTTCGGCAGACCTCACGGGCATCAAACTGGGCTTAAGAAATGGCGTCAGGTCTCGCCATCACACATCGCAGCCCGAACATGCAGGTGATCGTTCCCATCTCATCGCATCGGCTGCTCATCTTGTGCAGCGAAGAGGCGCGCGCGGCGTGGAATGGCGGCCTTGATGCCTTCGCTAGACCCAGTTCTCAACGCGTAGCCCGGGGACGCGCCGAAATTCTCTCGCATTGTTCGTAACGAGACGCACACCGAGGCTGAGCGCGTGAGCGGCAATTAAGAGATCCATCGATCCGATCGGCGTCCCCTTCTGTTCAAGCGTTGCGCGGAGTCGTCCATAGGCGGCGGCTGCATCTCGGTCGAACGATGCAACTTCGAGTGGAGAGAGAAACTGGGCGAGGGCCAGACGATTCTTCGTGGCATGCCGGCTCTTACTCACGCCGTAATCGAGTTCCGCTACAGTGATGCTGGAGATTCCGATGTCACCGACCGGATGCAAGAGGAACCGTTCGAGCACGGAGGGAGGGTGCTGCTTGATAAGGTAGATGCAGATATTAGTATCTAGCATCAGCTTCATGCAAAAGGCCGCTTCCGCTTTTGAACGGCAGGTTGCCGACGCCCCTGCTCCATGAAATCCGCCGTGAACTTCTTCAGGCTGTCCATGAGCGGCGCCCACGAGAGTTTTTTCGGACGAATGACGAGGGTATTGCCGCGTTGCTGAATCTCGACTTCGTCGCCGTCAAGCTGGAACTCCCGCGGGATTCTGACGGCTTGACTATTTCCGCTCATAAAGAGCCGTGTTTTCTTTGTGGCCATGAAGGCACCCTCCTCTATATCCTATTTGTATATACGCGATGATATACGGGTCTGCAGAATGAGTCAATGGATCGTCCGGCGGTCGATGCTCGCCTCAAACTGGGATGCAGGTCTTGCAATCACGCATCTGATCACTTACCGCCGGTGACCGCTCCCATCTCGTCGAATCGGCTGCTCACCAAGCGGGCAGCCTCTGCGCGAGTCGTTGATTTCATGGTTGCTGCCGTCTATAGTTTGCCGGACTATTGCGAGTCTAGCTGGTTTCTCTGGTTGGTCTGGTTCATCTGGTTTGTTTAGTTCAACGCGCTGGTCTGGTTCAACCAAATAAACAAGACAAACCAAACAAACCAAATGAACAAGACAGGTTGGCTGACCGTGAATCATCTCCTCCAACATAGTGCCATCGTGCTGTTGACCCTGTGCTCGGCTGTGGTTTCTCCTCTTGTTCTGGTCCCGGCAGCGGCTCAGCAACCGGATGCCGCGCGGCGTCACTACGAGCGAGGCGCCGCGCTGCTNCGAAAAGGCGATCTTGCCGCGGCATCCGAGGCTGCCAGAAAAGCCATCGAGTTGAATCCCTCCTCAGCTGAAGCGCACCATCTGCTCGGCATGATCTATTTCAAAGAGAAGAAGCCGGCTCAGGCTGTCGAGGCCTTCACCCACGCGCTTAAGCTGAAGTCGGCCTATCCCGATGCCTTGAACGATCTGGCCGAGGTCTATCGGATTCAAGGAAAATCGGCCGAAGCGGAGCAGGCTCTCAGGCGGGCGATTGAGATCGATCCACGCCATGCCGATTCGTATTTCGACTTAGCCAAGCTGTATGAGCGACGTCGTGATTTCGCCGCGGCCACCCAGACCTACCAAGCCTTGTTGGCCGCCCATCCGAGCCACCGTGACGCCCTGTACAATCTCGCATTGCTGTATGAGGCGCAGGGAGAGAGTCGCGAGACGCGAGAGACTGTGGGTCGGCTGCTCAAGCTCGATCCCAAGTATGCCGATGCCTGGTACCTCGCCGGACGGATGGCGGAGAAGACCAACGATCTCGTGGAAGCCGCCTATTCGTACAAACAGGCCATCGCGGCGGAACCCGCGTTAGTGGACGCGCACTATAACCTCGCGTTTATTCATCGGAGCCAAGGCCGGCCCATAGAGGCGGAACGGGAATTTCTCGAGGTCTTGCGGTACCGTCCAGAGTATGCCGAAGCGCATATGAATCTAGGTGTGATCTATACCGAGTTGAATAGGCTTGATGAGGCGGAGCAGTCCTACGAGCGAGCCGTTGCGTTGAAGCCAGACTATGCTGAAGCGCACTACAACTTGGGTGTCTTCTATGAGTTGCATCGGAAAGATCTGCCGAAAGCACTGGCCCAATATCACAAGTATCTCAACCTCGGTGGGCGCGACGATCGGGTTGAGCGGATCGTCGGTACGTCGGGGCGGTGAACAAGCGAGACACGCGGGAAGGGCGAGACTTGCGAGAAATGTCACCGCCGCAGAAAGCAGAATCGGAGGTTCGGCTCGTCTCGCTCGTCGCGCAAGTCCCGCCCCTCTCGCTTACCAATACGGCCAAGGCCGCCAATAGGGACTCCAGTAAGGCCCCCAATAGGGACCTGGTCCCATATAGGGACGGATACGAGGGACCACATCTTCCGATCCGGCCCAAACTTGCACACGCTTGATGTCGATGACGGGATAGGTATAGTCCGTTTCATCCAATGGCAGCGTGATGGAGCCTGAGACCTCACCGGTCACGGTGACTCTGGTCCCTGGTGGGAGGGTCGCGGGATCGAGGAATTCTCGCTGGAGGGCGACGAAGCGGCCTTGTGATTGGGTTAAGTCGTATCCGGGACGCATCGATCGATCGAGCGGCAACTGTAAGATCTCGATCCTCGTGCCGTCTTTCTGTCGCCGGCCCGTCAACACTTTTCCACCGAAGACCACCGATTGACCTTTAAAGGAGTCCGGTGCTGCCTTGACTTGGAGGAAGGTGAGTGTCTGTGCGTCCGAGCCGTCCCCCGCCTCTTGTGTCGAGGCACAGCCTGTGAGCGTGACCAGCAAGGCTACTATAGAGAGCAGCGTACGTGCCAACATGTCGAGAGTCTAACACGAAGAGTAAGGAGTAAGTTAACGGCACATTCGATATAATGAGCGCTCAACCTTGATCCAATAAAGGAGTCGATATGATGAACAGACAGTGTGCGCCATGGGCCTCGGTGGTCTGTGCGGTTGTATGGAGTGTCGTCGTCCTATGGGGCTCACCAGCCATGGCTGCACCTCCCGAGTTAAAGGGCAAGTTCGAAGTCCTGAAGGGTGAGGTGTCCACGCATACGCCCGGCAAGGTGAAGTTGGTTGAGTTCGCCGACTTCTACTGCCCGCATTGTCACCGGTTCGATGGGGAAGGCCTGGCACTGCTGGTGAAAGAGTTCGGAAACAAACTTGAGGCCACGATGGTGGGGTTCCCGGTGATTCATGGGAAGCTCCCGACCCCGTTCGATATGTATGAGCAAGCGAAGATGATGGGAAAGGGGAATGAAATGAAAGCCGTCCTCTTTCGCACCATCCATACAGATAAGATCACAGGAGTGCTGGATCGCTCGCTACGGGAAGTCCTGATCAAGGAAGTTGGACTCGATCCGAAAGCGTTTGAAGAAGGAATGGCCAGCGGGAAGCCGGCCAAGATATTCGAAGAGGGGCGCAAGTGGGGCGAGCGCATCAAGGTTCAGCAGACTCCGACCGTGCTAATCGATGGGAATATTAAGGCGGATAATATCGATCCGGAGAATCTCAAGCTGATCATCCAGAGCATTCTGGATGCCGATGCAAAGAAGTAAACTCGAAAGTTCTGAGTGCTGAATTCTGAGTGTTGAGTTACGGTGAGTCCGGAAACTTATAACTCAGAACTTTAAACTCAACATTCCTTCTGAGGAGAGATGGCGATCGATCCAATCTGCGGGATGACGGTCGATCCGGCTACTGCAGCCGGAAGTCACGACCATCGAGGCCAGCGCTACTACTTTTGCGGCCTGTCCTGTCTGGAACGGTTCAAAGCCGATCCGGAGCGGGCGTTGCAGCCGCAGCCAACCAGTTCCACAAAGCCGACCACAAGAAGACCTCTACCCATGATGCAGGCTGCCCCGGTTGTGATGGGGGCTGTGGCTATCGATCCCGTGTGCGGGATGAAGGTGCAGCCGGCCACGGCAGCCGGATCTTATGAGTATCAAGGGAAGACCTATTATTTCTGTGCGACGAGTTGCCTCACCAAGTTTCGAACCGACCCGGTCCACTACCTGACTCCTTCTGAACAGCGCACTCCTCGCGCCATGCCGGTTTCGTCTGGTGGATTGGTCGAATACATCTGCCCGATGGACCCGGAGGTGCTTGAGACCCAACCGGGGGCCTGCCGGATTTGCGGGATGGCGCTGGAACCTAAAGTTGTTTCGCTCGAGGATGAACGAAACCCCGAGCTTGAGGATATGAGTAGACGGTTTTGGATCTGTCTTGCGCCTTCCCTCCTGGTCATGCTCTTGGCCATGGCCGATATGATTCCCGGTTTGTCTCTTCCTCAGGCTTTCACCGGTTCGACGAGAAACTGGGTGCAATGGCTGTTGGCGACGCCGGTGGTGCTCTGGGGCGGCTGGCCGTTTTTCCAGCGAGGGTGGGCCTCTCTGGTGAACCGGGCCCCCAACATGTTCACGCTCATAGCCATTGGAACAGGAGCAGCTTATGGCTACAGCATGGTTGCCACCGTTGTGCCGACGCTGCTTCCCGCTTCATTCCGGCTGCATGACGGCTCGATCGCAGTCTATTTCGAGGCTGCGGCCATAATTACGGTGCTCGTCTTGCTTGGTCAGGTCCTTGAACTGAAGGCTCGGAGTCAGACGAGCTCCGCGATTCGCGCCTTGCTCCGGCTTGCGCCAAAGACAGCCAGGCTGATCAAGCTGGACGGACAGGAAGAAGATGTGCCGCTCGAGCATATTCGGGTGGGCCATCGGCTACGCGTCAGGCCAGGAGAACGTGTGCCGGTTGACGGCATGGTCCAAGAAGGTACGACCGCTGTGGATGAATCCATGATCACGGGGGAATCGATCCCCGTTGAAAAAATAGTGGGGGCTCGGGTGACTGGGGGGACTATCAACGGAACAGGCGGGATTGTGATGGTGGCTGAACGAGTCGGGCGAGACACGATGCTTGCCAGGATCGTGCAGATGGTCAGTGAGGCGCAGCGGAGTCGGGCGCCGATCCAGCGTCTCGCCGATGTGACCTCGGCGTATTTCGTCCCGCTGGTTGTGGCTGCCGCGTTGATCACGGCAGCGGCCTGGGCGATCTGGGGCCCAGAGCCGAAGTTGGCCTATGCGCTGGTCAACGCCGTTGCGGTCCTGATTATTGCTTGTCCCTGCGCGTTGGGATTGGCGACGCCGATGTCGATCATGGTTGGGACCGGTCGTGGGGCGACGGTTGGTGTCTTGGTGAAGAAGGCCGAGGCGTTGGAGGTATTCGGCAAGGTGAATACGCTCGTGATTGATAAGACCGGGACCCTGACGGAGGGTAAACCGAAACTGCTGTCGGTGCGTCTTGTGCCGCCATGGTCTGAAGTCGACCTGTTGCGCCTGGCAGCGAGTCTTGAACGGAGCAGCGAACACCCGTTGGCCGCAGCGGTGGTGGCGGGGGCGGAAGGACGAGGGATCGCGAGCGTCCCAGTCGAGCAGTTTCGTTCAGTGACGGGGAAGGGTGTGACCGGGACGGTCGCTGGACGTCGCGTGGCCATTGGGACCGCGTCGTTTTTGCAACACGAAGTCGGGGTATCCGGTCAGAGCCTCATGCAGTTTGACGAAGAAACGGCCTCACTTCGTCGTGAAGGGCAGACCGTCCTGTTTGTTGCCATCGATGAGGCGGTTGCCAGCGTGCTTGGCGTGGCGGATCCGATCAAAGCTTCGACTCGTGACGCGGTGCAAGAGCTCAAGGCCGAAGGGATTCGCATTGTCATGGTGACAGGAGATCATCGCGATACGGCCGAAGCAGTAGCTCGGCAACTTGGCATTGAGGAGGTTATGGCTGGTGTCTTGCCGGGCCAGAAGGGACAGATCATTGCCGACCTCAAGTCGCAAGGTTGCGTAGTGGCGATGGCCGGCGACGGGATTAATGATGCCCCAGCCCTTGCGTCGGCCGATGTCGGGATCGCCATGGGAACCGGGACGGACACGGCCATTGAGAGTGCGGGGATTACACTGGTGAAAGGGGACCTGCGCGGGCTGCTCCGTGCGCGGAGGCTGAGTCAGGCCACGATGCGGAATATTCGGCAAAATCTCCTGTTCGCCTTTCTCTATAACGTGCTCGGGGTGCCGATCGCGGCNGGCGTGCTCTATCCGGTCTGGGGGATACTCTTGAGCCCCATGATCGCCAGTGCCGCCATGACCTTCAGTTCTGTGTCCGTCATCTCCAATGCCCTCCGCCTGCGCCATGTGGAATTGTAAGTGCGCCTCCGGCACACGCGTGCTAGGCTACNNNNGNTNTNCGNCNNTCNNGTNNNGNCTNNTNTGGT
>SPAX01000006.1:21909-25429 GCA_005239475.1 Nitrospira sp.
TGNTCNANNNGGNNNNGTNCNNNCAANGCCGCAGCGAGTGAAGGGCCGAGGCGTACCCTTTGGGTACGTTGAGGGTCTGAACGATGCGAGAACGCAGCTGGCGGATTTTTTCAGCAGCCTGTTAGAAAGGACCGTGGCGTGTTTCGACCCAATGTGATATTGCGAATCGTAATCGGGCTCTGTGTGGGGGGCTTGATCGTCGATGGAACAGCTCTGGCCGGGAGTCGGGTAATTCCTGTGGCGGGCGGGGGTGAACTCCAGCCGCAGGTCAAAGCGACCGCGACCAAAGTGATTCCCGCTGTCGTCAGTATTGCCTCAACGGTGATGGTCCGCGATCAAGCGTTCAGCGACGAAGCGCTCCCGTTCGGATTGTTCAAGGATGCCCCGGCGCGGCGGCAATATGGTCAGGGCTCCGGTGTCATCGTGTCGTCGGATGGCTACATTCTTACGAACAACCATGTCATTGCCGATGCGGTCGATGTGGATGTGATTCTCGCCGACCGGCGGCAATACAAAGGACGCGTGGTGGCCACTGATCCGAAGACCGACGTGGCGGTAGTGAAAATTCAGGCGACCAATCTGCCGACGGTGACGTGGGGGGATTCGAGCACCCTCGCCGTCGGCGAATTTGTACTCGCGATCGGGAACCCGCTTGGTTTGAGTCGCAGTGTGACGTTCGGCATTGTCAGTGCCGTCGGTCGCGCCGATGTCGGTGTCGCCGACTTCGAAGATTTTATTCAAACTGATGCCCCCATCAATCCTGGCAGCTCCGGCGGCGCCCTCGTCAATGTCAACGGTGAGCTAATCGGCATCAACACGGCGATCGCCAGTCCCACAGGCGGAAGCGTTGGCGTGGGCTTCGCCATTCCGAGCAATATGGCCAGGGCTGCCATGCAGAGTTTGCTCAAGACCGGTCGTGTTGTCCGTGGGTTCCTCGGCGCCTCGACGCAAGATGTCACGCCGCTGTTAGGGAAGGTCTTTCGTCTCCCCGATGTGAAAGGCGCGATCGTGACCGATGTACAAGCGAAAGGGTCCGCCGAGAAATCCGGACTCAAGCGCGGCGATGTGGTTGTTCGATTCGACGGGCGCGACGTGATGGACAGCGGACATCTTCGGAACCTCGTGGCCGCGTCCACGATCGGGAGTAAACACCGACTGGACCTCATGCGCGAGAGTAAGCCGTACCAGGCTGAACTGGTTGTGCAGGAGGCACCGCGTGAAGGGGCCAAAAAGAGCCAGGCTGCATCGGCTGCAGCGGCCACGGCTCATCCCCTCGCCGGCGTCGTCTTCGACGATGTGACCGCTCCGTTGGCTCGGCAGATGGATCTGGCTGTCACCGTCGGGGTGGTGGTGACGGACATTGAAGAAGGCAGTCTGGCCGAATCCTTCGGCCTCCTGCCGGGCGACGTCGTGCTCGAACTCAATCGACACGCGGTCAACAATTTCGCAACCTTCCAGCGTCTCGCAGACCCTCTGAAACCTACCGATCTTGCACTCCTGCTGGTCAATCGGCAGGGGAACGTCATGTACATTCCGATTCAAGGCGAGTAGAAGTGCGCGGGGTGGCCAGGTGCCCTTCTTGCTCGCAGAGCCCCCACGATGAAGCAGTGGTCGCTCGATGCGCGCAGTGAAGGGCAGCCTCGGCCACCCCGCTTTGAGGGAGAGTAGATTCCAAAGGGAAGGCGCGCTTACCTACAGAGGGAGGTTAAGGTTCAGGCTCAGGTTGAGCAAGGATCAATCCAACCCGGCGTCTTCTCGACCCTCAACCTCGACCTTAGCCTTGACCTTTCGATGGGACGCGCGCAATCCGAGACATCCCGCGCCCCCCGCCGGTGAGAGGGAGAGGGCAAACGGAAGGCGCTTGTTACCCCTGTGCTCGTCGATGCGGGCAATGGAAGGCTCTCCGGTCACATGCCTAGGTGGTGAAAAAGAGAAGGCGGTCTTCGATGGATTCCCACAGTTCGAATTATTCCCCCCTGCTGAGCGCATAGGTTTCCGCAAAGCGTGCCTCTTGCTTGATTGTCACGATGCTGCATTGACTTGTGCTACGCGTGATGCTACGTTTTTAAAAATCGTGCTACTAATGAAGCTGTCATGAAGAAGCTTATTCGATTCGGCGTGTCGTTGGACCATCATCTGCTTGATGATTTTGATCTGCACATCAAGAAGCGCAAGTATACGAACCGTTCGGAGGCGTTGCGGGATCTGATCCGTGACAACCTGGTCGGACAGGAGTGGGACGACGATAAAGAGACGGTCGGGACGATCACGTTTGTGTATGACCATCATGTACGCGACCTGACAAGAAAACTGACTCATATCCAGCACGACTTTCAAGGCCACATCATGGCCGGTATGCATGTCCATCTTGACCATGACCATTGCCTTGAGGTCTTGGTGGTGAAAGGCAAAGGGGCTGAGATCAGGAAGGTGGCGGACGCTCTGGTGTCGGTCAAGGGCGTGAAACATGGCAAACTCACCATGACGACGACCGGTAAGGGTCTGGTGTAGGCGATGCGAGTGTGTGTGATCGACGGGCGGGGTGGTGGGCTTGGAAAGCGGCTGATTCATGGTTTGCTGGTCCATCTTGGCGAGTCGCACGAGATTATCGCGCTCGGCACAAATGAGGCGGCAACCAAGGCGATGAAACAAGCGGGAGCGAACCAGAGCGGGACCGGGGAGCAGCGCATCACGCAGACAGTCCCCACAGTAGACGTCATCCTCGCGTCGCTCAACCTGGTGCTGCCGGGAGCTATGTTAGGAGAGGTGACGCCCGGCATTGCCCACGCCATTCTGGGCGCACCGGGGCGCAAATTGTTGTTGCCGCTCAATCGTGCTCAGGTAGAAGTCGTGGGAACCGAAGCTCTCACGCTCGAGAATTTGATCGGCCGTACCATGCGTCGAGTCCAGATGCTTCTGAAGTCGTCCGCGCTCGACTGAGATCGTCGAGTCATCCTGCAATCATGAAAAGCCAGGCCACGAGGGTCTGCGCCAGCCGATGAGTCGGCTGTCGAAAGATCACCGTGGGCGTCTCATCCGTCCACACTCTGGGACATGAGGGTGGACGGATGAGACGTCTGATGTTCTTCCTGGCCGCCATGACATTAGGATTGACCGTTGCGGAGTCGGCACAAGCCCACGATCCCGACGTTACCGAGTTGGAAATCCCTGAAGTCTCTGTCATCGGGGAACGCCCAGTCGCGGCTTCGTCGCAACAATTCATTCCGGACAAAGATATCCTCCTCCAGCCGCAAGGCCGCCCCGCCCAGGTTCTACGTTTGATCCCGGGATTCATCACCGCTGAGCATTCAGGCGGCGCAGGGAAGGCGGACCAGTACTTCTTGAGAGGCTTTGATGCCGATCATGGAACGGACGTGGCGTTCTTTGTCGACAACATGCCGATTAATTTACGCACCCACGGGCATGGCCAGGGGTACACCGATCTCAACTTCATCATTCCGGAGACGATTCAGGGCATCGACGTAGTGAAGGGGACCTATCACGCTGAATTCGGCGATTT
>SPAX01000060.1 GCA_005239475.1 Nitrospira sp.
CAGGCACAGCAGCCCCAGTCCAATCCAAACCAGCTCCCGGAACCGCCGGAGTAGCGCGAAGGTGATGCCGGTCACGTCGGAGTAGCCGAAGGCATTAAGCAACAACAAATTCCCGCCGTCTTGGGCGCCGAGGCTGCCGGGGATGAAGAAGGTGCTGCTTTTGATAAAAACGGAGAGGGCAGCGATAGCGATGGCGGAGAGAGCCATGGCTGGCCCCCCGAGATAATAGATAATGACATAGACTTCCAACGCTTCCGCGATCCAACCAAGAAAGAACAACCCGGTGGAGGCACAAAAGGCCGGACGTCTGTGGCGGTAGAATCCTAAGATCGCTCGATCCAGCGACCGCAACTGCTCCTCGCGCTTTTCGAGATAGGCAATCTTCAGCCCGATCTTCCGCACAAACTCCAATAGCCAGATAAAGAGTCCTTGCCGTTGCACAAACACAAAGGCGGCAGTCACAAAGGCCAGCAGGCCCACGCTCAAGAGTGCAGCAGGCACGGTCTGACCGGATGATTCGCTCCCGCCTAACAGCCACACACTCAGTGCGATGCCGAGCAGAATGAATAGCACTTCCGCAATCGTCATGGTCGTTTTCGCAATGATGACCGAAGTAAACGCTTCCTCCATCGGCACATGATGCTTCCTGAGCAGATGGGCTTTGAGCGGCTCGCCACCGACGTAGGCGGCCGGCGTGGTCACGTTCACCACTTCACCGGCGGTCCGGATCATGAGCACACGCCAGAACGGAATATCCTTTGCCGACGGGCCAAGGGTGACTTTCCATCCGTACGCTTCGACGACGTACATGATGACGGAGGGAATCAGCATAACGAGGAGTGCGACCGGCCCGAGGTGCGTTGCCGCATCGTAGATGTTCTCTGGACCAATATGCCAAACGATGAGACCGAGGGTCAGGAAGCCAACGAAGAATAGGAAAAGTCTTAGCATGTTACGCTCGGGATCCAATGTGAGAGGAAAAAAGTACACACGCCATAGGAGAAAGGACCTTTATCTCCGCTCCTTCAACGGGGCAGCTCGGAACGAGCCCAACTGCGGCCGTCGAGCGAAGCCATTCTGATTCTTCAACTCCCCTATAAGGAAGAGGCAAACCGTCCTTCACAGCGCGCAATGAACGACCCTCATTCTCTCCATAATCCTTCCACGCTTGATAGGGAGAAGAAAGAGATGTCAGAAACTATTCCCTGGATCGTGAGTGCGACCTGCTTGGGTGGCCACCCACCCGCCCACTGATGAGAGCCAGGCAAAGCAAGCCTAGCCCGCATTATTCATGAACGCTTCTGCTGCAATCGCGGATTCGCCGCTGCGACAAGCCTGGACGCAGTGGCCCGTCGTCCAGGCAGGCGGGCTCGCCGTTCGGTCGGTCAACATACTGTTTCAAGTATGCCTCCCTCCCTCGCAGCTCCACGCGCCTGTCTCACGTGGCGACTACGCGATTTCGCGACGAACCGTCATGAAAAATGAGGGCTAACCCACTCCAGGCCAGCTCCTGGAACTGACGGGGTCACGCGATGGTGATGCCAGTGACATCGCAATATCCAACAAATTTATACTAGCATATTCTCGCCGTTTTTGGCACCGAGTCTGCCGAGAATGATGAAGAGGAAGAAAGTAGCGTCAGGAGCCATTTCCCGAGTCAAGAGTACGACTGTCCTGAGTTCCCGCCGCACGCCCACGCAGCACCGCTAGACACAGTAGCCCGATCCCGATCCATACCAGCTCCCGAAATCGCCTCAGCAGCGCAAAGGTGATACCGGCGACCTCGGAGTAACCAAAGTCCTTCAGCAAGAACAAATTCCCGACGTCTTGGGCGCCGAGGCTGCCGGGGATGAAGAAGGTGGTGCCTTTGATAAAGACAGAGAGAGCGTTGATAGAGATGGCCGAAAGGACCAGGGCAGGCCCTCCCAGATACCAGATGATGACGTATACTTCCAATGCTTCCGCCATCCAACTAAGAAAGAACATTCCGGTTGAGGAGTACACGGCCCGCCGATTATGGCGGTAGTATTCCAAGATCATTCGATCCAGCGACCGTAGTTGTTCCTCACGCGCTTCGAGAAAGCGAATCTTGAGTCCGATCTTCCGAGTAAATTCCAATAGCCATGTAAAGAATCCTTTTCGCTGCGCGAACACCAACGACGCAGTCACGAACAACAGCAGGCTGACACTGACCAGCGCCGCTACGACGGTCGGTCCCAATGAGCCGTCGTTGTCAACCCTCCAGACTGCGAGCGTGATGCCCAAGAGTATGAAAAGCACCTCGGCGATCGTCTTCGTCGTTTTCGCAATGACGACCGAGGCAAGCCCCTCGACCATCGGCACATGATACTTTGTGAGCAGATAGGCTTTGAGCGGCTCGCCGCCGATGTAGCCTGCCGGCGTAGTCAAGTTCACCACTTCACCGGCGGTCTTGATCGCAAGCACACGCCAGAACGGAAGATCCTTCGCCGATGGGCCAAGCGTGACTTTCCAACCGTATGCTTCAACGGCATACATAATGGTGGAGGGAATCAGCATGACGAGGAGCGCGACCGGCCCGAGTTGCGCCGCCGCATCGTAGATGCGCTGGGGACCAATATGCCAAACGATCAGAAAGAGTGCGAAAAGGCCGGCAAAGAGGAGAGCAAGCTTAAGCATGGGTCACGACAGTTGGTCTAATTGCCCAGAAACACGACTGATGTCAGGAGCTATTTCCTAGGTCGTCGGCGCGACTTTCTCGAATAACCGCTGCCCTCCCGCCGGCGAGGGCTAAGCACAGCAGCCCCAATCCGATCCACACCAACTCGCGGAACCGCCGGATCAATGCGAAAGTGATGCCGGTGACATCGGAATAACCAAAGGCCCTCAACACGAGCATATTTCCGCCGTCCTGAGCGCCGAGGCTGCCGGGGATGAAGAAGGTGCCACTCTTTATAAAGACGGATAGGGCGCTGATGGAGATAGCGGAGAGCGCCATGGCCGGACCGCCGAGAAAATAGATGATGACGTAGACTTCCAACGCCTCCGCCATCCAACCGACAAAGAACAGCCCGATGGAGGAACAAAAGGTCAGGCGGTTGTCACGGTAAAAATCCAAGATTGTTCGATCCAACGACCGTAGTTTCTTCTCACGCACTTCGAGATAGTGAATCTTCAGCCCGATCTTTCTCAGAAATTCCAATAGCCACGTAAAGAGCCCTTGCTGTTGCACGAACACGAGCGCCGCAGTCACGAGCACCAGAAAGCCGACACTGACCAGCGCCACTCCAACAGTCTGCCCGGATGAGCCGTCGGCGCCGACCCTCCAGAACGCGAGTGCGATGCCCATGAGGATGAAGACCACTTCAGCAATCGTCATAGTCGTTTTGGCAATGACGACCGAGGCAAGTCCCTCCACAATCGGCACGTGATGTCTCCTGAGCAGATAGGCCTTGAGCGGTTCGCCCCCAACGTAGGCGGTTGGCGTGGTCATGTTCACCGCTTCACCGGCAGTCCGGATCGCGAGTACACGCCAGAACGGAATGTTCTTCGCCGAAGGTCCCAAGGTGATCTTCCAACCGTACGCTTCGACGACGTACATGATGGTGGAGGGAACCAGCAGGACGAACAGCCCGACCGGCCCGAGTTGCGACGCCGCCTCATAGATGCGCCCGGGACCAATATTCCAGACAATGAGAACGAGGGTGAGGAGACCGACGACGAGTAGGAAAAGTTTTAACACGCTAGGCTAGGAATCCACGGTGAGAAAAAACAGACAACTCCTCGGGGAATGTAACGTGATCTCCACTTCTTCACCAAGGGAGTGGACAAGGCTGTCCTTCACTGCGCGCATCGAACGAGCACCGTCGGTCTACTATATTGATCCCTCCAAACTCGCTCGTTTTTCTCTTTGGGAAGGGCACCCATGTTGGTCTAAGTGCGGCCGTCGAACGAGACGGCAGATGATCCCTCCAAGCTTGCTCGCTCTCTCTTCAGGGATGGGGACTGATTGATCTTCCACTGCGCGCGTCCAACGAGGGCCTTCTGAGGCCGCGCGTTGCGCGAGCACAGAAGATCATCAGGCTCCATCCCCTCCTCTGTTCCGGGAGCACAGGACCAACGTGGATTCCCTTCCCATCTTTTCTATTAAGCACGTGTCGTGGCGGAAGGTCTGACTACCCAGAGCATCAGGAGCGAGAACACCACGGATCCGATCGCGGCCATCCAGAGAAACCAGTCGAGCTTGCCGATCACAGCAAAAATCAGCACGATGACGGAAAAGTCGCGGCTCGCGACGTTTTTGAGCATGAAATCAGACCAGGCAGCCTGCACCGGTGTCTTCCATCCGCTCGCGGACTTAATCTTTTGCGCGCGGGTGACGAGCCAGAACGAGAGCCCATTCCCAAGAACCGCTGCCGAACCCAGGGCCAGAGGAACCCACGCACCGTCTCCCGCAGCCAGGCGCAGGTAGGAGCCTACGGCAATGCCGGCAAAGATCGCCATGTGCACCACGTTGTCCATCGCGATATCGAGCCAGGCCCCGAACGGCGACTCGGTGAACGTGAGCCTGGCCACTTCACCATCGCAGCAATCGATGACCGCCGCCAGTTGGAACAACAGCGCGGCCATGATGCCGGCGCTGTAGGTCCCGACGCCAAAACCGGCTGCCGCGACCAACCCAACCAGGGTCGCCAGGATCGTAATGGCATTCGGCGAGACACCTGCTGCGAGAAAGATACGCGTGAACCAGCGGGAGACCTTCCGATTGAAGAACCGGTCGACGAGGCCTTCGAACTCGCCCTTGAGGGAATTGAAGAGCTTCTTCTCAGCGGCCTGCACATCGGTTGTGTCACGCACGTCCTGGTACCAGTGGGACCGGTTCGTCTCCGTGGACAGCACCCGCACATGCCCGTCCACCGCGGCCCGTTCGAGCCATCGACGAATCGGAAGCGTGCCCATTACCACGTCGACTTGAGCGGCAACGCTCATGAAACTGGCCGGAAGCACCACCAGGTCTGTCACCACCAGCGCCGCATCGTCCTGTCTCGATGTAATCGAGCGGAGCCGTCCAGCCTGCACCTTCACGCGCAAACTCGACCGGCGTGGCTGTCGATCTCGCTCGCTATCGGCCCGTGCCACGACGATCGCCTGTCCCTCCTGCACCTCATGGCGCAGGCTCTCGATCAAGGGGCTCGGAAATACTCCCTGCACACCAGACAGGAGACAGAAGCCGCGAACTTCAGCAGCCAGCGTTTCCCAAGTGCGGGGATCATCCAGCGGAAACTCACGAATCGGCATCCATCGCACAGGGATCGTCAAGCGTGGCCCTTTACCCAACGCCTGTTTGAGCTGATCCTCCTCCGGCCCGACCAGCACCATGAGCTGTCGAATGCCAGCGCGCTGCAGCGTCAACACCGTCCGCTGAAAAAGGCCGATACCCACCACACTGGTGAGTGGACCCACCTCATCGGCATACAATCCGGCCTGCTCGCCGAACAGACTCACCGAGGGCAGGAGAATCGCCGTGCTCAATCCCTGGAGGCCTGTCTGTTTCTGAACTGTGCTCTCGCTCATGATCGGCCGATCCTTGTGAACGGGAAAAGGGCTATTCCAATCACCCCGCCATCCTAACAGCCGGCATCCCGTTTACCCCGTTATCTTACTACCCCCGCTTCTACAGTTTCGGCAACACATCCCGCTCAGCTTTCGTCACATCTTCTAGAAAATCTATTTCGGTCCAGGGGAGCCCACCGATCTTCTCATGCCCGACTTTGACATCACGAAAAAACCCCACGAGCGCATCCTCGTACTCCATCTGCCAGGCTTCGCGATCCACATGGGTCCTGAGCGACGCCACCACATGGGGCGCATCAGCATGCCGGACCTTGAGGAATCCCACGCCTTCTCCCGCATAGTCATAGTGTAACGGCATCTTTTTCGTCAGCGCAATCACGCGTCCACCTTCGACCACGACCATACACTCTTCCCCGGTCTGCTTGACGGTTTCGTCCATGAGCAACGCGTTCTCGTAGGGAGATTGCACCAAGCGACGCAAGATCTCTTGATGGAAGAGCACATCGGCATCCATGACGATCGCGTCGTCATCCAATGCCGTGCGCGCGATCCAGAGCGAAGAAATGCTGCCGCGGTGGAACTGTTCGTTGACGAGGAAATTCACGCGCACGCCACAAGAATTCACTGCCACAGCCGCGCGAATCATCTCCTGCTTGTAGCCCACGACTACGTCGACGTAGTGAATACCGACGCTCCGAAGCGACGTGAGGTAGCGATGCAAGAGGGTCTGCCCGCCGATCTCAATGAGGCACTTCGGGCGATGTTGCGTGACCTGCCACAGGCGCTTCCCGACTCCGGCTGCGAGGATGATGGCTTTCATGCTGTGCCGCAAATCCGTTCAAATGCGTCGAGGAATCCGACCAACTGCGCCTCCGTGAGGGCGCCCATGTTCGCCACGCGGAAAATCTTACTCTCAAGTTGGCCTTGGCCCGCATAGATTACGTAGCCCTCTTTCTTTAGTTGATCGTGCAACGACTGATAGGTCACGCCCTCGGGAAGATGATAGGCGGTAATCGTATTGGAATATTTGTCGGAAGTCAGGAGCGGCTTCACGCCGAGTTTCGCCATGCGGTCTCGGATTAAGGTCGCGACTTTCTTATACCGCTGAATCCGCTTGGCGACCCCTTCCTCCATGAGTTCGTTCAGCGCTTCGTCGAACGCGTAATAGACCTGCACAGCCGGCGTGAACGGAATCGTCCCACGGCCCTGGTCATCCACATATTGAGTGAGGTGGAGATAGATCGATCGTCGGGGGTAGGCGCGCATCCGCTCCAGGAATCCTTTGCGGACGAGCACGAAGGACAGGCCTGGGAATCCCTGAATACATTTTCCGGATGTACCCGCCACCATATAGATGTGAGACCCGGCGATATCCAGCGGCTCCCCTGCCAAGGCACTGACCGCGTCTAGAATGAACACCCGGTTCTGGCTGTCGACGACATCCGCGATCTCCTTGACCGGATTGATGAGCCCGGTGGTCGTCTCATGGTGGACCATGCCGACCGCATGCGCTTCCGGATGTTGTCGCAGCGCGAGCCGCAACCGTTCAGGATCCGGCCTTGTCGTCCAATCGTATTTGAGTTCGGACACGCCCAGGCGATACAGACCAACCATCTGGGAAATGCGTTCGCCATACACGCCGTTGTTGAGCACCAGCATCCGTTTGCCATGCGGGAGCGACGACATGACGGCGGACTCCACCGCCGCAGTTCCCGATCCAGTCAACACCACAGCGGCATAATCGGATTCCGCCCCCGGCACAAAGAGCTTCAGCAGCTTCGTCTGAATCCCGTGCAAGAGTTCGGTAAACTCCGACTCCCGATGGCAGACATCCGGACGCAACAGCGCCTGCCGCACCCGCTCCGACACATTCACCGGTCCTGGATTCAATAGAATCATAAAACCCTTTAGGCGTGAGGCGAACTCGCCTGGGAAGATTAGGTCTACCCCTCACCCCTTGCCTTACCCCTCACGATGTTATTTTATCGCGTTCATGAACCGCTTCGTAATGTCCGGCGGATCAAGCATCACGCGCCCGACATCCTCTACCATCTCATTGACTTTCACCAGCAACATGCTCGGCCCGTCTTTCTTCAACATGTCTTTGAACTCGTAGACGAGGTCTTCACGTTCCCGCACCCGTTCGACGTTCACATACCCCGCCGCCTTCGCCACCTTCTCAAGTGGGACCACATTGGAAATCGTCGGCTGATTGCCGGTACTCCCATAGACTTCGTTATCAAACACCACATGAATAAAATTCTTCGGCTTGAGTGCGCCAACCGTGGCCAAGGTGCCCATCCCCATCAATACGTTCCCATCACCGTCGAATATCACGACTTGCTTCTTCGGCTTGGCCAGCGCCACACCCAGCCCGATCGCCGACGCCGAGCCCATGGACCCGATCATATAAAAATGGGTCGGACGATCGGCAATTTTGTAGGCCTCACGCGAGGGAAACCCGTTGCAAATAATCACCGGCTGATCGGTGAGTAGTTCCAACAAAGCCGCCATGGCCATCGCCCGACTCTGCATCGTTCCTTGCTCCGGCCTCATGGGTGCAACCCTCTTACGACACCTTTCGTAATCAAGAGGGCGACGGGGATGCGCTGCTTCATGATCGTCTCGGCCAGCCATTTCAGGTCGTCACTCGCCGTCTTTTCCGACAGGGTGCGATGAGGGATCTTCATCGTGTCGAGAAACTGCGGCAGCACCTCGCCCATCACCAAATGCTCCGGCGCATCCTTGCCTTGATAGCCGCGCCAGGACACAATCAGAAGGCAGGGCTGGCAGTAAATCACGTTCAACGAAATGAGGGCGTTGAGGGACGTACCCAGTCCGGAATTCTGCATGAGCACGGCGGGGACCTTGCCGGACATATAGGCCCCGGCAGCCATGGCGACCGCTTCATCTTCCCGAACAGCAGGGGTGTAGAGACGCCGCTCCATCAACTCGGCAATGATGCCGCCCAGGATCGAATCCGGAACCCCCGTAAAGAAATCCACTCCAATATCTTGTAGCGCTTGGACGAACGCATCGCTTTCAATCATCGTAACGGTTCCTCGCCGTAACGCACATGGAAAAACCGGCGCATTATAAACTATGCCTCAAGGCATTCTCAACAAATCTGAGGGAGTTGCGCCATATGATCGGCCATGGTAGCGTTCTGAAATGATCGGACGGCAGAGAAATCACGCGGGCCGACACCTCTTCCTATTGGGACTCCTACTCTGTATGAGCCGCCCCTATCTCGCCGAAGCGGTGCCGATGGTGAACGATCCGAATGGTTTTCAGAGCCTGGCCTGGGGTGTTGCCCTGACCACGAGGCCGGACTTGGAAGTCGCGCGGGCAGGCCCCCATGTGAACGAATACCAATTGAAGGATAGCCAGCCGTTGTTTGCAGGAATCCCGGTCGAGAGCGTCCGCTTCTTGTCGGTCGATGAACAATTCGCCCGCGTGACAATCCGCTACCAGGGCGACGATCGGCACAAACAAATCCTCACCTATCTGGAACAACAGTTCGGGTCCCTTGAGCGCGTCCCCGGACAGATGATGCGGGGCCTTAATCAGCAATATAATTGGCGTGGGACCGATACCGAGATCAACCTGACCTACCATGCGAACACGGAGCGGGGATTTATTTTTATCGACAGCCGAACCCTGGCCCCTCGGTTCAATGACCACCTTACTGATTCAGCGGAGTAATATGCCTCGACGGACCCAGACAGACCCTTGGCTCCGTCGCACCGCCCTTATCTTCGCCCTCTTCTCACTCATGCTGCACAACACCCTGACATTCGCCGTGCCGATGCAGAACGATCCTAACGGATTCGAGGGGATCCCCTGGGGCGCGACATTTTCGGAAACCGACACCTTCATGAAAATCGAGGACACCGGTCGGTCTCAAACCTATGAACTGAAGACCGGAACTCCTTCGCTTGGCCCGGTGAAGGTCGACTCCATACGATTCGTGACCTCCGAAGGCCAATTCGCGCGTGTCACCGTCCGTTACCAAGGCAAGGCGACCCACGATCAGATTCTTGCCTATCTCCAATCCCTTTTTGGCTCGCTCGACCGCACACCGGGACAGATCGCCAGCGGCCCCGTCAAATTCTTTAGCTGGACTGGCTTCGAGACCGATGTGAACCTCCGATACGAGACCGGCACCGATCGCGGCATCATCTTTTTCGAGAGCCAGGAACTCCGCCGCAAAATCACCGAGGGTAATTCCTCCACCGTGTTTTAACAGTCGTCACCCCGCCTCCCCCCTGGCCTTCCCCAACTTTTTTTCATGATGTTGGAAAAGTCTGCCAGTTTTTCAAGCGTGCGACAGGCGCGACGCGCAAGCCCTGATTCCGCCTGTCTCGCCTTTCCCCTCAGTCTCGCATGTCTCGTTCTGCTATCCTGTCAGGAAACCCTTTCCAGTTGCGGCACAGCGCCAACTCCCCCCTTCTGGTGGGGCCTCAATCCCCTCGCTTGAGGGATAGTCGAAATTCTTGGATGCGGTATTCTCACAGTGCGCGGAGGACAGCGGAACCTCGGCGGAACCACTGAGGAGGCACTGATGAAGCTGGGCCACCCCGTTCTCAAGGACAACAATCAGAAAGCTCATTCTCTCTTGGACCGGCGCTATGCCGAACGAGTTCCAATTCGATACCGAATTACGTACTCAGGGGAAGAAGGCGCACGAATCGTCACAGGAGAGGGAGCCCTGAAAGACCTCTCCAAAACTGGCTGCAAGATCTTGGGCGCAGCCACGAGCTCGCTGGGTAGCCACCTTACTTTGCTCCTTGACCTTGAAGATGGGCAAGCCCCCATGCGCCTCACCGACGTCCTCGTCTCCTGGATCGCCAGAGACTCATTTGCCGTCAGATTCCCCAAGCTGTCACCCGAAGAAAGGAAGCGCCTGCAAGACGTTATTTTGAAAAATATCAGGGTGTCTTCCTTGGAGGATCGACGGACGGCATTCCGTATCGTCTAAGCGTTGATCAAACGTCACGGAGTAAATCATGGGTACTCACACCACCACTCCCGTCACCACGATAGCTGAATTCCCCGGTCAATCCGATCGTCGGCATGGCAGCCGTACCCCGGCACTCTTCTCATTGCTCTATTCCAGCATGGACTCTGGCCAGATGCTGATCGGTGACGGCCTCGTCACCAACCTCTCACCGGACGGGATCGGCATTCGCGGGAATCGGTCAGTCACACCCGGCATGGAAATGGCGCTCTTTGTCGACCTTCCTGGAATGAAGGAGCCATTATGCATTGCCCAGAGCCGGGTTTCCTGGGTTGCGGGACGGCGATTTGGAGTGGAGCTGGGGGCCCTGAAGCTGGAAGAGAAGAATCATCTGCGATTCTTCTTGTGGAATCACGTCACCCCCTCAGGCCGCGACGGCGGCATCTGAGACCGTAGCAGGAACAAGGAGGTGCCCTCATGAAACGAGAACAGGTCGCATCTGGAAACGGGCTTCAGTCTGTGGCGGAAGCGGTCAATCGGAGGCAAGACCCCCGGCCCCCGGTAGAGTTCGGGCTAATGTACTCAGCCCAAGACCGTTCCGGCGAGATCCTCATGGGCGATGGCATGGTCACGGATCTCTCGCCTACGGGATTGGGCATTCGCGGCAACGCCTCGGTCACGCCGGGAATGGAACTCACGATTTTTCTCTACCTNCCCGACGGACAAGACCCGTTGTTCGTNATGGAAACGAGGGTGGCTTGGACTTCAGGACGTCGGTTCGGAGTCGAGATCCTCAAGATGAACCTACGNGAACGAACCCGACTCCGTTACTTCTTGTACTCGAATCTCGCGCATTTCGATTAGCTGANCGCCTGNTGCACGGAGAACTCCACGGAGAACNCAATGNCCGGACGACAACGGACAGGTAAACGAGTGNCGACCCACCCCCCAGCTCAGGCCCCTGACCGCAGAGCGGCTCAGCGGGTTCCTGTTCAGATCATGGTCCGCTNTTCAGCAACAGATAGCTTCCAACATGTTGGCGATGGGNTGGCTCTAGACCTGTCCGAGAGCGGCTGCAAACTCTGCAGCGCTCAGGTGTTGCCCACAGGAAGTTTCTGGGATCTCTACCTGACAATCCCTGAGACGTCCCGTCCGGTTCTTATCTCGGAGGTTCTGGTGATCTGGGCCGCAGGAAACGAATACGGAATCAAATTTCTTCGCGTTACGGCACGAGAGCGGACCCGGCTACGCCATTTCATCTGGAAGCACATGAACCGCTCCACACTCAGAGGCGGGCCTCCCTTATTTACTCTCGTTGACAATTCGAGCCCACGACTGCCGCATCTCAAATCCCTGCCCTAGCTCACATTACTCATACACGCTTCTGCTACCTATGCCTGCCTGTGAATCCCCTTGCCCTTCCGGCAGACACAGGAATCATGAAGAAAGATGGGTTCCCGACCCCCTCCAGGGCCTCAACTCACACAGGGTGCCCCACGTAGTACATTTCTGAAAATCCTGCACCGCTTTGCCGATCCGGAGTAAGACTTGTCGCCCATCTGCTTGCCCCATTGAAACGCTGCGTGCTAGGATCTTGGTGAGTGAGCACTTACTTACCATGAAGAAACGGACCAGGCAAACCACCAATGGGAACGGACAGCGGGCTTCTGCACGCGACCGCCAGGCCAGCCTCATCGTGGCCGCCGCTTCGCTCTTCGCCGCAAAAGGGTTCAACGGCACCACAACAAGAGAAATTGCCAAAGCAGCGGGGGTAAGCGAGGCCTTGGTCTTCAAACACTTTCCGACGAAACGGACGCTTTATGCCGCAATCCTGGAAGAAAAAGTGACCGTCAACGAACTGCTTGAAGCGGTGGAGGCGGCGGCCAAAAAACACGACGACCATCGCGTGTTCACGATGATTGCAAGCTATCGCATTCGCCCAGGCGTCGATTCCACACTCTTGCGACTCCTCTTATTCAGCGCACTGGAAAGGCACGAACTTTCCGAGATGTTCTTCGGCAAGCACCACAAAGTGTTCTACGATCACCTCGCCGCGTATATTCGCACAAGGATTGAAGACGGCGCGTTTCGGCCTATCGATCCCCTCCTGGCTGCCCGCGCCTTCATCGGCATGGTTGTCCATCACCGTCTGCTCCATGAGATATTCAGAGTCCCAATGCACCAATCCCATGAAGACACGGTGGCAACATACGTCGACCTCTTCCTCACCGGACTGATCAAGAAACCGACGAGCCGTAAGTCGCCGGGGAGGCGGGCGCGATGAATCCCCTGAAACAACATCCTATTGTCACGCTCGGAATCATTATTTTCCTTGCGATCACGGCCCTTGTCGTGTTTCGTCTCAGCAGCGGGGCCAAGAACGACACCCGCGCGCCCCGGGCCATCACCGTCGCGACCGTGGCTCCGCTGAAGCAGGACCTGGACATTCGACTCACCTATACCGCCGACATCACTCCCAACCAAACGGTCAATCTATTCTCACGGGTTAACGGCTACATTGCAAAGATCTACGTCGATAAAGGCGACCTGGTCAAAGCCAACCAGCTTCTGATCGAGATCGATCACACGGATTATCAGCATGCCGTCAGCCAAGCCAAGGCAAACCTGGCTGCCGCCAACGCGAGAGTCGCGCAGCAGGACGCCACGGTCCGCAACACCACCCTCACGCTCAATCGGATGCAAGTGCTGATTAAAGACCAGTTTGTCTCGCAGCAAGATCTGGATAACGCCCAGGTCGCGTACGACGCGGCAGCGGCAGCGCTCGACTCACTCCGCGCGCAGGTCCAGCAAATGGAGGTCGCCCTGGCACAGGCCGAGACGAACCTGGCCTACTCGTATATCCGTGCCCCCTTCGCCGGCTACGTGGCCGAACGCAACCTCGATCTCGGCGCCTATGTCAGCGGGGCGACCACCGGCACCTCCACCGTCTCGCGCGGGATCCTCACCCTCCATGAGATCCAGACGGTCCGCATTCTGATCGAGGTCGTCGAGAAAGACGTTCCGCTCATTCATGTGGGGCAAAAGGCAGAAATGCGCGCCGAGGCCTATCCAGAGCGCGTCTTCGAAGGCACAGTCACCCGTATCGTCCAGGCGCTGAACCGGGCCACCCGCACGATGACGATCGAGGTGGATCTCCCCAACAAAGATCATGTCTTGAAAGGCGGCATGTTCGCCCGCGTAGAGGTCCTGATCGGCACTCATCGAAACGCGATTCAGATCCCCATCGACGCAGTGAGTCGATTGGAAGATGCCCAATATGTCTACATTGTGCGCGAAGGGAAGACCCAGCGGGTGCCGGTGGAAATCGGAGTCCGCGACGAGAACCGGGTGGAGGTCACCAAGGGCTTAGACGGGTCTGAGCAGGTGATCGTCTCTGGAAAAGACCTCGTGCATGACGGGACTCCCGTGCAGACGCAGCCGATGAATCCCGCGAAAGGTGAGACGTAAAACGTGAACCGTGATGTAAAGTCATCCTCCCGACTTCCACGTCCCGCCTCATTCCCTGACGTCTTACGTTTCACGTCTCACGTTTCACGCCTTATGTCTTCATCATGTGGCTGACCCTCCTCGCACTTCGCAATCGCATCGGCATCCTGATGCTGTCCTTTGCCATGGTGATACTGGGCGCCACCTCCCTGCAGCGGCTACCGGTTGATCTCTTTCCACAGATTCAAGTGCCCGTCGCCTTCGTCGGCGTCATCTATAAAGGTGCGCCGCCGCTCGATATCGAGCAGAGTGTCATCTACCCCATTGAAAAAGCCGTCAGTTCTGCGTCGAACGTCGAGCATGTCGAGTCGTTTTCGAAACAAGGCATCGGCGGGGTACAGATCTGGTTCAACTGGGGCGCGGACATTGACGCCGGACAGATGGAGGTGATGCAACGCATCACCCAAATTCTCAACAGCCTCCCGCCCGGTATTCTGCAACCCTTCATCATCAAGTTCGACGTTTCCAATATTCCTGTCTCCCTCGTGACGGTCTCCAGCGACAATCTCGACGAACGGGCCCTCTACGACCTGGCCTATAACACGATCGCGCCGCAAATCGAACAGATCGCCAACGTCGCCGCCGCCACCGTAGAAGGCGGCAAGATCCGCCAGATCAATATCAACCTCGACCCGGCCCTGTTGAACGCCCGAAGCCTCTCGATCCTCGACGTCGTCAAATCCGTGAAGGCCGCCAACCTCATTCTCCCTTCGGGCGACATCAAAGCCGGTAATCTGGACTACAACGTCTTCACCAATAATCAGTTCCGCGCGGTCGACCCGATCCAAGACGTGATCGTGAAGGTCAATCAACAGGGCAGCCCCGTGCGCGTGCGGGATGTCGGGACCGTGACCGATTCGTCGGACATTCAGACCAACATCGTCAGGACGGACGGGGCTAGATCGGTGTATCTGCGGGTGAACAAACAGCCCATTGCCAACACCGTAGCGGTGGTGGATGCGCTGCGCAACGCCCTACCGAAGATGGTCGGCATCCCGCCCAACGTGAAGGTCGGCATTTCCTTCGACCAATCGGTCTACATCCGCCAGTCGATCAGCAACCTCATCGAACAGGGGCTGCACGGCTCGCTGCTGGCTGCAGTGGTCATCTTGATTTTCCTGCGCAATCTCACGAGCACGCTGATCATTTCTGTCGCCATACCCCTCTCGGTCATGGTGACCTTCATCGTGCTGTACTTCTCCGGGCAAACCCTAAACGTGTTCACGCTGGGAGGCCTGGCCCTTGGAATCGGTCGGCTCGTCGATGACTCCATTGTGGAACTCGAAAATATTCAGCGCCATCTCAACACCACCGCCCGGCGCTGGGATGCGATCCTGGAAGCGGCTCGCGAAGTGGCGATGCCTATTTTGGCCTCGACGATCACCACGGTCGTCGTTTTCCTCCCCATTTTCTTCGTCGCCGGAATAGCCCGCTTGCTCCTGATTCCCCTGACCATCACAATCGCGATCTCGCTGTTCACCTCCTTCTTCGTCTCCCGCACTGTGACCCCGGCTCTCTGCTACAAATTCCTCAAGCCGGAACAGGAGTCTCACCGTTCGATGCCGACATGGTTCGTACGCCTGATGAATTGGAGTCGCGAACGGTATGAGTCATTGGACAAAGGCTACGAGGAATCGCTCCGCTGGGTCTTGGCCCATCGCTGGCGTTTCATCACCGGCATCCTACTCCTCTTCACTGCCTCGCTCGCACTGGTACCCAAAATCGGTACGGAGTTTTTGCCGGTGTCGGATGAAAGCCAGTTCCGCATCGTCCTGCGCGGACCGGTCGGTCAGAGAGTGGAGAAAACCGAGCAGCAAGTGGCCGAGGTCGAACGGGTGCTGCGGGCACAGATCCCTGCCGAGGAACTGGAAACCATCGTCTCCAGTACCGGTGTGTTAGCCCAGGGCCGCTCCTCCCTGTTCAATCCGAACACCGGCCCCCATACGTCGGCCATCTCCGTCCATCTCGTCACACCGGACAAACGGACACGGAACCAAGTGGAAATCATGAACGACGTGAGGCCCATAATCTTAAAACTCTTTCCGGGCGTCGCGATGTTCTTCGATCCGGGCGGGCTCATCAAACGAATCACCAGCTTTGGGTCGCAAAAGTCCGTCGACGTAGAAATCTACGGCTACGATTTTGTGAAAGCTCGGGGGGTTATCCAGCAGGTCGAAAGCATGATGCACCAAATACCGGGACTGGCCGACATCGAAGTCAGCCGCGAGGAGAACTATCCCGAGGTCAACGTGGTGGTAGATCGAGAGAAAGCCGCTCTCCTAGGCATCAGCGAAACGGACGTGGCCAATGCCGTACTCTTTTCACTCAACGGCAACGGCCCAACCGACCCCATCATCTACACCGACCCCCAAAACGGGAACGAGTACTACATCAGCGCCTGGCTCGCGGAGGAACACCGGAAGGACCTCACGGACATCGAGAACATCGTTTTACCCGGACGAGCCGGAGAGTCAGTCCTCCTCAAAAACGTCGCCTCGCTCAAGCTCAATGCCGGTCCGGTGAAGATCGACCGCAAGTACTTTCAGCGGGTGGTCCATCTGACCGCCAACCCTGTGAACCGAGACCTCGGCGCCATCGCCGCCGACTTGGAGGAGGGCTTTGCCAAGATCCAGCTCCCCACCGGCTTCAGCATCCGGTTGGCCGGCCAGATTCAACAACAGAGAGAAACGTTTGAGAGCCTGCTGTTTGCGACGGTCCTGGCGCTGGCCCTCGTGTACATGGTGATGGCCGCTCAGTTCAAATCCCTGATCGATCCCTTCGTCATCATGTTTTCGGTCCCGATGGGCTTCCCAGGTGTCATCCTGATCCTCTTCCTGACCGATACCACCCTCTCCACCACGTCGATGATGGGCATCATCATGATGCTGGGCATCGTGGTCTCCAACGGCGTCCTACTGGTAGATTATACGAACGTGCTGCGGCGGCGAGGGCGGGAGTTACACGACGCGGCGGTCACCGCTGCTCGGACGCGCCTCCGGCCCATTCTGATGACCTCCCTCGCCACCGTCGTCGGGCTGCTCCCTATGGCCATCGGCTGGGGAACCGGCGGAGAAACGAACGCCCCGTTGGCACGCGCGGTCGTCGGAGGACTCAGCGTCTCGACGATCCTCACCCTCTTTCTCGTCCCCACGATCTATGTGATGTTAGAAGAGCGGTTCCCCCGCCATGCGGACGAGACGCCACAGGATGTCGACCGGATACCGGCAGAACCGGAACAAGCACCGGCTGATCGATAGCAGAATGCTGAACAAGTCCGCCAGCCTCTCACACGCGCGACGGGCGGGAAACGCGGGACCGGCGAGATGGGCTGGAGCATCACGTCAGGCATGCCCCGACGTGTGAAGTTCGAGGGTCGAAGTTCCGGAAACCTCGAACCCTTGCCTTTCCCGCTCGTCTCGCCCGCCTCGCCCGTTCTCCAGGACGTGCAGGCCATCGACGTTCTGCTGTGCTGAAATGGTTATCCCGCCTTCTGACAGGGGGACTGATTGGTTACCCGACGGTTGGAAAGAGCGACTTCAATTGCATCGCCAAGCCGATGTCCCCGCCGATCTTGAGCCGGCCGGACATGGCGACGGCTGTTCCACTCAACTGGCCCTTCAAAATCTTGATGCAATCCTCTCCCGCCATCGAGAGCACGACGTGCGGGTGCGCATGCATCCCCTCTGCGACCTGACAGGCCCCTTCCCGGATCGTGAGAATGTACTGCCCGCCCTGTGCGCCACTCAGATCGAATTGGTAGACCGCATCAAGATCTTCGGCGGCATCTGAATCGAGCTGACCTGGGAGACGCTGAAAAAACTCTTTGATGGTAGTGGAGTTCATGGTTCGTGGAAAAGCGAGGGCCTCTCGGATCGATACCGGGAGCCGCGTTACCGCGGCTCCCGGCCCCTTGCTAGTAGCGGAGCGTAACCGTCGTGGTACTGCGACGCGCGCCGAAAAATTCTTTGGAGAACGCCTCGACGGCGGCAGGGTCATAGCCCTTGCAGCTGAAAATGTCGAGGTAGGCGTTGTTCGTGTCGTTCGCAAAATGGCCGCTGATCAACGACGTCGAGATCAGCTGCACCATGGAGTAGCCGGCGACGCGGCCTGAGCCGAAATCGACGACTTGGCACTCGCCAAAACGCTTCATGTCGATGAGCTCGCACAGCTCGACAACATAGCGACGGATGTGGTCGGCATTGCGGATCAGGTCGGGATGACAATCTTGGAGGTCAACTGCGGTACAAAGTCCCCACGCTTTCCCGTCGCCCACCATCTCCTGGGGGGCAATGGAAGCAGCTACTGGGGACTCGGATGGAAAGATCGCGGACTCGGAATCAGCTGGGCTGCTCGAGCTACTCATAGAAGTTGTACACCTTTCTGTTAGGAGGGTGAAAAAACTGTGACACAGTGGACCGTTATGTCGAACTATACCACGAAACTTTTCACATCAGGAGGGATGGAGAAACTTTTTTTCAACACCGAGGCGTTCAGGGGCCACTCGATCGGTTGACAAGGTTCTCAGCCGTCGGAGAGAATGCCGCGCATGGCCAACCTCACTCCATCAAAACCGGACCTGCCTCCCTCCCCTGCAGAACTCCCTGATCGCCTCTGCACCTGGTGCCAGGTGCCGATGAAGAAGCGCCTCGTCGGTGGCAAGCAGTTCGTCCACTACACCTGCCCAAAGTGCGTCTTCCAGCACACGACCAGGCTAGGCCCAAAACCACCCAGCCCCACGCACTAACCAAGTCTATCTGGTTGATCTGGTCTATCTGGTTTGTTTTGTTCATCTAGTTGGTCTTGTTTAACCAAACAAACGAGACAAACCAGAAGAACCAAATAAACTAAACAGACCAAATGAACAAGACCGGCTACCGGCGTGAAAAACTGGTCTGTACATGATCGTCGAAGATATGGGCCAGTCGCTCCCTGTCTTCAGGACTGATCGAGGTGATCTTCGCTCCGAACTTAGGGGAACGCAGGTGGACGACTTGCAAGCCACAAGTCAACGTTCTCCCCTGCTCTAGCTCGATCACGAGTTGAAGCGCATCGCCGCTCTTTACGAACAAGCGGCTCTCAATCCGGACACCTGTCTCGCTGACATCCAGAACCTTGCACGGCGCCGAGAGGGCCCCCCGTTGCAGACGGCCGCCCCGGCTTAGCTCCACACGTGATCCTTTTCGCTTGAACCCCATCGGCTTGGCCCCCTGTTTTCGCAATCATAGCAAGCAGCCACGCAACTCCAAAGGAAATTGCCAAATAAAACTACAGCTTTTCACCTACAAGTGTACGGACCTGCTCCATGCGCGTGCGATTGACGCCCAGATCGCCGTAGCCGGTACGTGAAGCGGAACGGAAGTGGATGGTCTTGGTCTCGTCGTCAAAAAGAAACTCGACATCGTCGACAAAGCGCAGCAGAAGGCTGGTAGATTCGTAGTGGAGATAGGTCTCGTCTTCCTCAACGAGCTTCATGCGTGGCAAGGAACGGATGACTTCTTTAAGTGCCTCCTTCGCCTCAGCCCGAGACTTTCGGTACCGAAACGGTGCGATGGCATGGCCCGCATCCAGAGTCTGGGTGGAGACGCAGTTGGGGCTGGCGGGGCAAGGAGCTAAGGTGCGAGGGCTCATGTGACTCCTGGTAATGATTCAACCGTGGACAAGCCCACAATGTTGCGTAACGAGATCTCACAAATCAAGACCGTTCCAGGAGGAACAAGATCCGGGATGCCTTTGTCTCGACAGGCCGGGCGGACTCACGCGGACTTTCCGATAGCCGTCGACCTTCATGCCCATCAATGCGTGCTCGACGCCGGCTATCGCCTGGCGTCGTCCAAGCACGATGCTGTGATCTATGAACGTGGCTCCTCCCTCGATTCACACCATATTTTCGGGAAACTGTTTTGCCTGGATATCGTTGCGCAGCACTTCGTCACCCTGGTTCAGGAAAATTGTTACGTTGTAAGTGACGCGGTACCCTTCTGGGCCGGTCGTCCAGCTCCTTCTCGTTCATCAAGCAGTTGAAGCCCGCCAATCCGCTGCATCAGTATAAGACAGTCCTGAGGGATGGCTGAACGTCGCCTTGCTCTTCCACACGAACCGAGACTCGTCCAATGATGCGCCCATCTTCAGTTTCGACGTCCACGCGCCAATCGCCCGGATCGAGCCGCTGCTTGAACGTATAAGCCCGATAGCCGCCTTCGCGGCCGCCAGAAATCTTGATGGGAATCCTGTCGGCGTGGGTGAAGGGTTTGCCGTCGTTCGGACGGAAGTACCAGTGGTGGTAGACGGTGGTGTTCAGATCAACAGGCGCGAAGACCGCCGTGAAGCAGTAGACCGGCTCGTTGGCCGGGAAGGTGTCATCAGACCGTTTCCAGGCTTGATACCACTGTTTCTCGAACGAAAGTTCGAACTGGTCGCCGGTCTTCTTCACCTCATGATAGATCCCGCCGAACTTGAGCGAGAGCGGTACAGGTGGAATCCAGTTCAGGAAATAAAACCCGACGAGCAGACCGATGAGCGCGAAGGCAGGCACCGTGACCCCGACCGCCTCGCGCCTCGAGCGATCCGGATTGTTGCGATAGATCAACTGGACCACCCGAAAGGTCACGACCGCACTCAGGCCGGCTCCGACCAGAAAGATCGCCGCATTCATGAGCCCGGTCATGACGGGGAGAAAGAACGTGAAAAAGGCGAAACACACCAGCGCGTAGAGACTCACGAGGAGGCGCAAGTTCGAGAGGCGATCGCGCAGGAACTCGGTCCCGACGAGTAGCGCCACTAAGAGCGCGAAGAAAATGGCGGTGCTCGTGAGGGTGGCGCTGCGGGAGTAGAAAATCGCATAGGCACTGAAGAGCCCGCCTAACAGAAACTGGCTCGCCATAGGATAGTAGGGCCTAGCCCGCAGCATCCATCGGGCAAACGGCGACAGACTAGTCAGCACCTTGCTGTCCGGCGCCGGCTCGATGCCCAACCGCCCGGTCAGCACGATCAGCACACCTAACAGCAACAGATAGATCAGGAGCAGCAGATTGTCTAGTAAGAGATCGATGCGCGTGAGCGTCAGCGTGTCATAGGCCACACCGGAAAAAAAGAACACTGCCGCCATGAAGGGCTTGGCCAACACAGTCCTGATTGTGGAGGAAGAGAGCATGAGCCCTCAAGCTTCAGGATATTCTTGGGATTGTCAAATGAACGGGAGAAACTGGACGACTCAAAAACTACTGTGGACACGAGACCTCCGATGGCCCGCACGTCTGGCACGACAGGAGAACCCTCCCGCAGGCTGCTCAAAAAGTTCGTCCAGCAAGGCCGCAGCCGATGAAAGCACCGGAGGCGTAGCCCCTTCTCACCCGCCCACCCCAAGCTGCCAAGACAGCTTGCTCTCCGAGTGGGCTACGTTGAGGATGCTTTCGAGTGGAGAACGCTGCATGGGAAAAGGCGCGTCTCGGCGCGCCAGGGTTTGGCGGGTGAGAAAAGCGGCTTTTTCAGCAGCCTGTCAGACGAAAGGAGGGAGCGGCGCATACACCACCGGATGCCCAATCACCCGTTCTAACCAGGGGGCCATCAGATCTTCGTTCAGAGGGGCTCGGTTCAGACGGGCCTCAATGTGGAATCCCCTCTCGTTGCCGACGATCCCGATAATGGCGGAGGCATCCTCCCCATCTGGAAGTAGTTCCTGTGTTTGAAACTCACAGAGGGTGCTGTAGAGGCGACCGTCAGGATCGATCGCAGATCGAATCTCCGGCAAGTCGTCGAGCGGACAATGCACCGAGCAGCGATAGACAGAGCGTGCGGTGGGTTTAATCGCTTGAAAATCGACAAGCGCGTCCTCTGAGAAGCCCGTCAGATAGGCACGGACACTGGCTGGTTCAGGGGCAGAGGTCGCGGCCAATTTACTGGCCGGCACCAGGAACTCGTAGGCGTCTGCCGTGTTGTATTCAAACTGACATGGCCCAAAGGCATCGGGCCAGGAACAGAAGAAAGGTATGGAGGGATCGACCGGACGCAATGCCAGCTGCTGCTTCTCAACCAATGTCTCGATGGGAAGCTCCAACAGCGTGATTGCTTCGAGAAACGCCGTGCGCCGTTCCTCCAGCCACTGCGCCCGGTCGGCATCGCCGCGCGTCTCGCCAGGGGTGATGACTTCCTTCGTTTGGAGCCGTACACGGATAAACGAATGGGCGTGGCGAAATCCCAGCCAGAGCATGCTGCGGGGATCGTGCAACTGTAACGGATCGCGAATGCGCCAGGGGTGGCTGATCGAGCAATACGTACCTACATCCTGATAGCGCTGGTAGACGGTGTGGTAGGCCCCGGCCAGAAGAAAAAAATCGCCCCGCCAACCCTCTCGGACGTGGATCAGAGTCACATCTTCCGTGGACCACGCGTCCAGCTGGTCGAAATCCTCGGGAGACTCGACCGTCCATTCTTCGACATAACAGATGACATCTCTCGCAGGCACCGCTGGCTTCAACCCCAACGCAGCCAGCCGTTCACCCACGACCAGTACCTGACCGAAGGTCAGCGGAGTCGTCGTTTCCCAACGACGTTCACGCACGGTGGGTCATCGCTTTCCCCGGCCCATCAATGTACCTGTCGCAGGGCCTTCTGCTCGATCGTCGTATCGACAAGGTACCGATCGATGCTGTCCTTCAAGGTCGCCGCCAGTAGCTGTTGCACATCGTTTTCGCTAAACCAGACCACGGTATCGCGCTGTGCTCCCTCGACACCTCTGGTCGTTGTACTCTGATCGCCGAGATTCCTTGCGGTGATCACCATCTTGCTGCTCGTGTTCACCACCGTCGAGAAGAGTCGGCTCTTGGCGTTGGCGGAAAAATCGAGCAACTGCCCGCTGATGACGATGTCGGCATCGTTCAGATTCGTCACGGCCCCGCTGGAAGCCACTCGCACCGTCCAGGCCCGATCCTTCCATCCGCGCGCTGTCAGACGATCCACGAGGGCCTGGGCAATCACGTCTCCTGGCTGCTCCCCTACCACATTGAAGTAGGTCACCCCGCCCCACAAATGGGTCCGCAGACCGAGCCGATTTTTCTCCAGTCGCCGATCCTCGAAGGTTTCGATGACAATCCTAACCGGTTCCGGCTCTTGGTATTGCGCCGCCGCTTGTTTCTGCTGAAGATTCAGATACACCGTCTTCCCGGTCCCCGCGCAGCCAGCTCCCACCAGCAGACTTGCCGCAATCACGATACCGACGCCCAGTCGTCCCCTTGTCTGTTTCACAATGATCCTCCTTGCAATTGGTCGCCCCACCATTGAAACGAGTCCAGTCTACCCAAGTTGCCGATCAGAGACAAATGCCGAGCCTGACAGGGGCTGGTACAGTTTGACTCCATTGACCAAATCCTAGAATGGAGGCTAATATCGCTCCCACGTGGGATGCGGAAAAACTATTGAGTCACGCGAGAACTTCGATGATTTGCACGTGTGGCACAACAAGAATACATTCCCGCAGGATGCTCAAAAAGGCCGTCCAGCAAGGCCGCAGCGAGTGAAGATCCGCAGGCGTACCCTCTGGGGTACGTTGAGGGTCTGAACGATGCGAGAACGCTGCTGGCAGATTTTTTCAGCATCCTGCTAGATCAACTCAATTCCAAGGAGGATCTATGGCTGAAGCTCCTGATGTATACTCCGACCAATTTCAGCTCAACCTTGGGCCGCTTGGGTGCACGCTGAATTTTCAAGTCTCTGGAGCAAATCCGGTGGCCCCAGGTTCTCCGCCGCCCATTGAACGTGTTGCCACCATTCGGCTGAGCCTTCAGCATTTAAAAGCAATGGCGTTCATTTTGCATAGACAAATAGTAGGTTATGAAGCCCAAGCTCAGCTGTCCACTGCTCTTCCGATAGATGTGCTTCGAGCGCTGCAAATTCGACAAGAGGATTGGGAGGCATTCTGGCGTCCATAGTCCGTATGATTCAAACTTTACCTGTACCAACTGGCAGGATGCTGAAACAGTCCGCCGGCTTTCTGGAAGGTTACGGCTCAGGTCAAGGCT
>SPAX01000061.1 GCA_005239475.1 Nitrospira sp.
GTTTCCCGCGGCCACCTCCTTCAAGATACTATTGTCGAGCGAGAGATCGGCCACCAAGCGCTTCAGGCGCGCATGCTCCTGCTCCAGGCCCTTCAGCCGTTTGGCTTGATCAACCCGCAAGCCGCCGTATTCTTTCTTCCATCGATAGTACCTCTGCTCGGTGATGCCGAGCTTCCGGCAGGCGTCTGCGATCCCGATACCCTTGCCTGCCTCAATCTCAACGATCCGTAGATGGCAGATGATCTCTTCCGCCGTATACCGTGTGCGTGCCATGCCCCTCCTTTCGTCGGCTGGAATCCTAACTCCAGACCCGACCTGGGTTAAAAGGGACAGATCAGTTGCCATCCATTAGAGCAAGGCCCATGTCGAGCGTCCAGTCTCGGTACGTCCGAACGGAAGCCGCATGATTCGCTACCTATTTCACAGCTGCACAGTGGGCTACAAGTGGCTCGTCTGGCCCGTCACTGTCGCCCTTGTGCTCGTGGCTAGAGCGGCATTGTTCACTCCCGAGTATTCAGACGCCAAACGAGTGCTCGGTTTTCTCTCGGGGTCAGCCTCGGTCGTCGGCGGCATCGTCCCCGGTGTGCGGTGGTACAGAAGGTCACCCAACGCCGCAGAGCACCTCAGAAAACTCGAACAGCAGGTTGCCTATGAACAAAGGACAACTCCCACCACCCTGAATCGTCTGGGTCACGTGGAGCAGAAACTCGAGAAGGATTACCCGAGAAAGTTGGACCAGGAAGATGACGCCGCGTGACCCACGGTCGTGAGTCGGGTCGAAACGTTCGAGAGGAATGTCACCGCTCCGGAGATCAATCCAGAAGACAATGGGAGGGGGCAAAACGTACGAGCGGCTGGCTGTGAGCTATCCCCACATTTCAACGATCCCCATCCCCATTCACGCAACTGCCTCTCTTCGACAGGAACACCAACGCATTCATGCCGCAGCTGGTACAATTCATGCTCAAGCGGCCGACGGATACGGACGCCTTCTCTACTCTACCGCCAACGCTGCGTAGAGGAAGTCCATCCTCAGGTGCTGCTGAAGATGATCGGCCCAGCGATCCAGTTCAGCGCGCAGTTGTGTCGCGACAAGTTCAGACTCACGAGGCGAAATAGGCGGTAATCCCTTCCGGCCACGTACACGGTTCAACCAGCCTCTCCGGAACCCAGCCTGATCGAACAAACCATGAATGCTGGTGCCCCAGACACGACCATTCTCACTTGCAGCGCCTTCATCACCCCTCGCGTTGCCTTCAAACATTTCCAATGCTTCAATTTTGAAACACGGGTTGGCGATTCCACGACTGGTGCGCCCCATGTGGATTTCATAGCCACGAACTGGCGCGTGCTGTTCCACGCCATGAAGCAGCGATGTGGCACGAACTTGCCGGCAGATCTTTGGCGCATCCAGTTCCGTCGACACATCGAGCAACCCTAATCCTAATGACGTTCCTCCCCGCTCCAAGCCTTTGGGGTCCGCAATCTCTTGGCCCAGCATCTGGTACCCCCCGCAGATTCCAACCAGCTCGCCCCCTCTGTGCACATGCGATGCCACGACACCTGGGAATCCTGAGGTCACAAGATAGTCGAGGTCTTCGAGCGTATTCTTGCTCCCAGGAAGAATCACCACGTCAGCGCCTCTGAGATCGTCCGGCGACGCGGCAAACCGAAGCGCCACATCCTTTTCAGCAGCCAGCGCATTGAAGTCGGTGAAGTTGCTCATGCGCGGCAGGAGGACCACGACCACGTTTGTAAGATCGGGCTTGAACTGAACCGACCGGGAACGAGCCAGATCGAGGCTATCTTCTTGATCGAGCCGAAGGTCTCGCAGAAAAGGAACGACGCCCAGGACCGGAAGACCTGTACGGGCCTCAAGCATACGGACACCATCGTCAAACAGGCGACGCTCTCCGCGGAACTTATTCACGATCACACCGCGCACGCGCTGGCGCTCATGCGGGGCTAACAAGTCGAGCGTCCCGATGATCTGCGCGAAGACCCCACCCCGATCGATATCCGCCACCAACACGACGGACGCATCGGCTAACTCGACCACAGGCCAGTTCACCATATCCCGATCACGAAGATTGATTTCCGCAGCACTCCCCGCCCCTTCGATCACGATACACTCATACTCGCTGGCCAGTCGCGCATAGCAGTCGCGAACAATGTTGAAGAGCGTCTCTTTCCGCTCAAAGTATGCGAGCGCATCCAACGTCTCGTAGACCTTGCCTCTCACGACCACCTGAGATCGTAAATCAGATTCGGGCTTCAGCAGAATCGGATTCATATCCACCGTCGGCTCAATCCCGCAGGCCTGAGCTTGCAGCGCCTGCGCTCGGCCGATCTCCCCCCCATCGAGCGTGACGAAAGAATTCAGCGCCATGTTCTGCGCCTTGAATGGCACGACCCGTGCACCTTTTCGAGACAAAAGTCGGCAGAGCCCGGCGACCATGAGGCTCTTTCCGACATCCGAGCCGGTTCCGAGAATGGCAAGGGCTTTGACTGGCGTACCGGACATCGTCATGGGTTCCTTACGCGGCTGCGTGGAGTATGACGAGCATGCCCACGCACATAGCGGGCAAGCCCTGCTGTGACCGCCGTCCCAATCACGCGCCCGACGAGTGCTCCGAGGATCGTGTGGGTTCCACTGTACCGCAGAGGAGGCCCATTTCCACTCACCACGACGACCGCGTCTGTTCCCGTTCCCGTCGCCCCAGGGCGACCGGTCCAACTCTTCACCTTCGCACGCAANAGGACAGCAGTCTTGGCTTCNGTCGCCACCTGCACCANNCCGACCATNGCCGAAGNGGACAGACGAGCATTGGTCACGAGGATCANGTTGATCGTGCCAGGATGAGNACNGCTGTTGGTNNGNNGTCTCGNCGNNACCGGTTCCCCNGCCCGCACGGCATTCGAANTCCCGACCGTGACAAATCCTTCGACCCAGATCNNGTCANNGGNCTCTCGCACCGTNACTAAGTCCGNGAGCGACACNGCCGTCATGAGACCGACAAATTTATCGCGNATGCCGAGCGAGNTGGCCAGCTTGCTCAGCGTCCTGGCNGGNTCGGCGCATCGCACGCCCGCACCCCTGCCGCGATCATCTCTGCCAATCGGCTTGGCCGCTACTTGATGGTTCAAGATATACTTGACCCGCGTGATCCCACCGGCCCTGGGAGCGGAGGAGAGCACGGACCGGAGGCCCCCCAGGTCGACGATGAGCGTCTTTCGTCTGACCCTAAAGGCGGTCTGCAGCGCGCGCCCACTTCGCGTCCTCATAACTGTCTCTTCCTCACGCAGGTGCCAAGGGCTGCAAGCAACCGTCGATTCTCTTTCGCGGTCCTGATCGCCACACGAATCATCTGCGTAGTCAGGCCTGGTACCGTCGAACAGTCGCGGACGAGCAGCCTCTCACAAGCCAGTTGATCAGTCACCTCGCCGGCGCAGGTCGAGGCAGGCAGTTCGATCAGCACAAAATTCGCGGCTGATGGGAATACGCGTACGGCGGACAAGGCGCGAAGCCCGCGGATGAATCGTGATCGTTCACTCTTCATGAATGTGCGGCTTTGTGTCGCGTAGACATGATCGTGCAGCACCGCGCGGGAGAACTCTTGGGCCAGTGAGTTGACCGACCAGGGCGGCTGGCGATCTTTCAGCTGATCCACGACCTTGCTTGCGCCAACCAGATAGCCGATTCGCAGCCCCGGCATGGCATAGAATTTCGTCAGGCTGCGCAACACCATCATGCGCGGATGCGCACTCAGCATCGAGACGACAGACTGCGTCTGACAATAGTCGATGAAGGCTTCATCCACAATCAACCAACCCTGTTTTCGATCAACATCCTCAGCAAGCTCGCGCACAGCCAGCCGGTTCATCACCTGGCCGGTCGGATTGTTGGGATTACACAAAAACACGGAATCGAATTTTGATCGTTTGGCAGAGAACTGTCGTAGGACCTCTTTCAACGGAGGGCGAAAATCTTCCTCTCGTCTGGCCTGAACGTACAGGACCGAGCTCCCTGCATTCATCAGCGCGCGCGAATACTCATCAAACGTGGGACCCATAATGAGCGCGGACTTGATCGCGAGCGCGCGGGGCAGCAGATGGATCAATTCAGTTGAGCCGTTGCCGACGAGGATCATGTCTGGATCGACGCCGCACTGTTGCGCCAATTCTTTTCTGAGCTGCCAACAATCGGGATCTGGATAGTGCACGATCTGCTTGAGCGCCGAGCGAATCGCACGGAGCCCCGCTGCAGGAGGGCCCAGCGGATTGATGCTGGCGCTAAAATCCATGATCCGATCGACGGGAATTCGTTGCTCCCGAGCAACCTTGTAGACGTTCCCGCCGTGAGTGGGTTGCGTCATCCCTTTACCATCACGAGCCACCCAATGCTCAACAGGGCTCCCAAGAAGCTTGTCCAGAGCATCAACCTCAACGCCATGCCGATGTGAGCCCTCGTCAGGGGCTGATCCGGATCGCCAAGACATGGGCGTTCAATAGGAAGGCCGTCATAGTGATTGATCCCTCCCAGTCGCACTCCAAGTGCGCCTGCCATCGCGGCTTCCGGGCGTCCACTGTTTGGGCTTGGATGTTGTCCACCGTCACGAAGTACAACATGCCAGGCCCGCTGCATGGTAGGCCATGATCGAGAAACGATTCCCGCTGACAGAACCAGCAAGCACGCGGTGATGCGAGCCGGAAGAAAATTTGCTACGTCATCCAATCGTGCCGACGCCCAGCCCAACCACCGGTATCGGTCGTCCACATGGCCGATCATCGAGTCCAGCGTGCTGACCGCCTTATACGCAAGTGCCAATGGAACTCCCCCGAGGATCAGATAGAACAGCGGGGCAATGATCCCATCAGCCGTGCTTTCCGCAATCGTTTCCACCGTGGCGCGGACGATATCAGATTCAGCCATCTCCTCCGTATCGCGTCCGACAATCTTGGCGACGGCTGCTCGGGCTTCCGTCAAAGAGACGGATTGGAGAGCCCGTTGTACGGATACGACATGGTCAATGAGATCCCGAGCCGCGAGCGTGGTCCAGGCCAGCAGCACAGTGACTAGGCTCCCCCATAAGGGACCGATCGAACTGCCCAACCAGATGAGCAGCGCACCAGCCGCATAGGATCCAGCGGGCAAGGCGACAGCCAGCAGCACCCCTGCCATCCGTTGCTTAGCGGGAGACAGAAGGAGCTGCTGGACGCGCCGGTCGTACCAGTTGACAAGAGATCCCATCCATCGCACCGGGTGTGGGAACCAGCGCGGGTCTCCGACGGCCGCGTCTAAGACGCAGGCCACTGCCAATTCGCCTCCGGTCATCGGGAGAACACCACGGGAACGATCAAGATAAAGAGAATCTCTGCGACTTCGTTCGTCGCCCCTAGCAAGTCACCCGTGACGCCGCCGAACATGCGGTGGAACCAGGCCGTAGAAAGGCGGACGAGAGCCGTGCCGATGAGGAGACAGCACAACGCCGTCCATGGTCCCAACAACAGCGTCAACACAAGTCCTGCCGTGAGGGTTGCCACGCACAGGTGACGCCAGGACACATGTGCGAGGAACGGTTGGGCCAGTCCTCCTTCCGTCCGTGCATAGGTCACATGGAAGGACCCCATGACCATGGCCCATCGACCGACCACCGGCATGCCGAGCAGCAACGCGACATGCTCGCCCGCCGGCAACGCACTAAGCCCGGCATATCGCAGGCCAAGCGCGAGAAACAGTCCCGTTGCTCCGATCGCACCGACGCGCCCATCCCGCATGATAGCCAGACGCGCCTGAGCGGTTCGCCCGCCCGCCAGGCCGTCCACCATATCGGCCAGACCGTCCTGGTGGAGCCCACGCGTGATGCCGATAAGCAGGAGCAGCAATAACACACTTGTGACCTGGGTGGAAAAGACGTGCGCTAGGAACAGATCTGCCGTGACCAGCAGCGCGCCAAGGAGACAGCCAACGAGGGGATACCAGCTCATGGAAGCCGCCAACTCCTCCGGCTTGGCATCGTGCGTCGAACGACTGAGGGGAATCGCCGTGAGGAACTGCCAGGCGAACAGAAACGTTCGCAGCACCGCGATCATGTGTTGCGCTCCGACACACCCGCTTCGTCGAACGTGGCCATCTCCGTGAGAATCTTGATCGCGGCAAAGACCAGACTCATGCCGAGACAGGCGCCGGTGCCTTCCCCCAGACGAAGATCGAGATCGAACAGCGGCTTCAGTCCAAGATGATCCAGTATCGCCTGATGTCCTTGTTCAACTGATCGATGGGACGCAATGAGGTAGTCGTTGCAGCGCGGTTGCAGACCCACGGCGATCAATGCGGCCGCGCCGGCGATGAATCCGTCCAACACCACCGGAATACGAGCCGCCGCCGCGCCAAGCATCAATCCGGCCAACCCGCCGATTTCCAGCCCACCCACTTTGGCGAGCACCTCCATCGCATTCGTCGAATCGAGCCGATGGAGATCGAGCGCACGCTGGATCACGTCGATCTTACGTGCATGACTGGCCTCGTCAATCCCCGTTCCTCGTCCTGTCACCTCGGAGACCGGTTGGCCCGTCATCACAGCGGTAATCGCCGAACTGGCGGTCGTGTTGCCAATCCCCATCTCGCCGGTCCCGATCAAGCCGATGCCCTGCTGAGCGGCTTCGGTGGCAAGCTCGATCCCTACTTGTAGCGCTTGCTCCGCCTGCGTGGGACTCATCGCGGATTCCACCAGCAGATTCTTCGTGCCGGGCATGACCTTCTTATGAATGAGTCCTGGAGCCGCTTCAAAGTCGAAGGCCACGCCGATGTCCACGACGCGCACGTCGATGCCAACATGGCGCGCGAGCACATTGACGCCCGCGCCACCGCGCAGGAAGTTCAAGACCATCTGAGGAGTCACTGCGGAGGGATAGGCGCTCACCCCTTCCACCGTCACCCCATGATCAGCGGCGAAGGTAAAGACCGCTCCACGCGGGACCTTCGGCTTCACCTCACCAGTGATCATGACGTAGCGCGCGGCCAATTCTTCGAGTCGGCCCAGGCTGCCGATCGGCTTCGTCAATCGATCAAGGCGTGCCTGCGCCTGTGCCAGGAGACGAGGGTCGGTCGGCTGAATCCGGTCAATGGTTTCGCGAGACAACATCCTCGACACTCCTCTTACTTCAATCGCAGCGGACAGCCGCTGATCGTCAAATAGACTTCATCTGCTTCTGCTGCCACCTGTTGATTGACCCGTCCGGCCAGATCGCGAAACGCTCGGACAGCCGTCGTCGCCGGCACAAGCCCCAGCCCCAATTCGTTGCTCACGATCACGACACGGGCCCGCGTCGCTCGAATCGCGTGAAGTAGCTCGGCTGTAGCTTCAGAAACGGCCAAGTCGTGTAGGCGATGCCCTCGCAAATTACTCAACCATAACGTGAGGCAGTCAAGCACAATCGTTTGATAATTCATTCCATTCTCACCAACCCATAAGGCGAGGTCGGCAGGGACTTCCGCCGTCTCCCAATCAGACGAGCGCGTGGCCCGATGCCGCTCAATCCGCGCCTCCATCTCCAGATCCAGCGCCTGGCCTGTTGCAACAAACGCCTTCGGCCCAGCCTGACCTGCCAGATCCAGCGCCGCCTGACTCTTGCCAGACGCTGCACCGCCGAGTACGAGAATCAACTTCGAGCGTCCCTTGCGCGCCTTCTTCATGCGATCAGTCTGCCGCCTTCTTCAAGTCACGTTGCCAGAGGAATTCTGGTTCCCCTTGAGTCTTGGCTGCCCATCGTGCCAGAACAAACAAGGCATCGCTCAGACGATTCACGAACTTGATATTCACCGCATCGACCGGCTCTTCCCGCGAAAGACGCACACACAGCCGCTCTGCACGGCGGCACACCGTTCTCGCTTGATGTAAAAATCCCGACACCTTTCCACCGCCAGGCAGAATGAATTCTTTAAGCGGAGCCAAATCCTTTTGACAACGATCAATGATTCTCTCTAGCTTCGTCACGTCTTTCCCCGTCACCTGTGGCATGTTCTTGAACTGTTGACCTGGGACTGTCGCAAGGATCCCTCCGATATCAAACAGTTTGTTCTGAATCCATTGGAGATCCTCTTCTAGTTGCTCAGCCTGCACATGACTCCCGACCACCTCGGCATTCATCACCCGCACAACCCCGACTACCGCATTCAGCTCATCAAGGGTGCCATAGGCCTCAACTCGGAGACTGTCCTTCCACACCTCCTGCCCTCCGGCCAGCCTTGTCTTTCCCGCGTCTCCGGTTCTCGTGTAGACCTTCGTGATGCGCATCACCGTTCCTCCTGTCGCCCTGTATTGTGTTTCCCCACGACTCGTAGTGAATGAGTTGGTCAACCGGAATCCTGGCTCGCCACCCTGCCGTTTCCAAGTCGGGCTGTGTTG
Source organism: Nitrospira sp. (assembly GCA_005239475.1). GTDB lineage: Bacteria > Nitrospirota > Nitrospiria > Nitrospirales > Nitrospiraceae > Palsa-1315. The sequence goes on from SPAX01000061.1 coordinate 8,409, forward strand.
CAAAGTCTGATACGTAGCCGAGACAGAGATAGGCAAGCACCTTGACCGACCTGGGGATACTGAGCACCTGTTTCAATGCTCCATGGTCCAGAATGCTGACCCATCCAACCCCGATGCCTTCCGCTCGTGCGGCCAGCCAGAGATTTTGAATGGCGCAACAGGTGCTATACAAATCCGTATCGCGCACCGTGGAACGCCCCAGCACGTGACGGCCTCCCCGCTGGCGGCTACAGGTCACACCAATATTGACCGGCGCTTCCTCGATTCCTTCGAGCTTCAGGCTCCGATAGAGAGTCGCGCGAGCGCCTTCATAGCGCATGGCCGCCTGAGCATTCGTCTTCTGGAACAGTTGCTTCACGGCACGCTTCGTCGCGCGTTGACGGATGACCACAAAATCCCACGGCTGCATGAACCCAACAGACCCGGCGTGATGCGCCGCGGTCAAAATCCTCGCAAGCACATCGTCCGCGATCGGCGTCCGCAAAAAATTGCGGCGGACATCCCGCCGCTCGAAAATCACGCGGTAGACGGCCGCCCGCTCATGGTCGGAGAACTGCCCATTACCGGGAATCAGGATGTCAGGCTGCAGACTCATACCACGCTCCCTGAGCAGAGGCTCACGATGACGGTCATGGGATGGGCCTCACTCGGCACCGGTCGGACTCACCGGCTTGAGGGGAAACGCCTCAAGTGCACCAGCGCTGACCATCTTCAAGCAGGCAGGACAGAGGCAATCTTGAAAACGAGTGGCAATCCAGTCCATCTGCCGTTCGGTAATCCCCACTTGCCCGCACCAGCAGCCGTATTGACCGCATTCAAAGGTCTGCTTGCACTGCTCGCACGTTTTGGTGACCGGCCCTCTCATCGCGTTAGAACTCAACTCCTTGCTGCGCCTTGACTCCTTTTCGGAACGGATGCTTCACCTGCTTCATCTCCGTGACGAGATCGGCCTCCTCGATCAACGCGTCTTTGGCGCCGCGACCGGTAATCACCACGTGCTGCATGGGAGGCCGGCTGCGGAGAACCGGCAATACCTCTTCGAGTCGGACATAGTCGTGCTGCAGCGCGATATTGAATTCATCGAGAATGACCATCGCATACGAGGGGTCGTGCAAGAACCCGCAGACCGCGGCCCAGGCTTGTTGGGCGAACTTCGTATCCCGCTCACGATCTTGGGTTTCCCAGGTGTACCCCTCGCCCATGCGAAGAAAGGTGACGCGATCGCCAAAGGACTTCAGCGCCCGTTCCTCTGCCGTATCGATCGCGCCCTTGATGAATTGCATCACCGCCACCTTCAGGCCATGGCCGAGACATCGTAAGGCCATACCCAGAGCTGCCGTGGTCTTCCCCTTGCCTGCGCCCGTATAGACAATCAACAACCCTTTCTCTTCTTGCGCCGCCTCAATGCGCCGATCCACTGACGCCTTCAACCGTGCCATCTTGGCTTTGTGTTCGTCCTGCTCCGTCACTTCACACCTCCTAGGCCCACCGACAATCGTGGAGAGGTCCGCCTCACCGACGACACCAGAGCTTTTGCCATCTGTGGCTGACTGGCAAAATGTACGTGCGTATAGAGTGCCAGCGTGTTGCCCACAACGAGCCCGTCTGAGCCCTTCGACTCCCCCCGCGCATCACGGAGTGCACAGGCATAGTCGAGCCTTCCCTTTGGAACCATTGTGGAATAGTGAAACTCATGCCCGCGCGCAGTGGCGCCAGAGACGCCGAGTATGCAATTGTGCGCGAGTTCCAGCGCCCTGTACCCCAAGATCAGGTCTGGCTTCCGCATGACAGCTTCAGCGGGAAACAGCCCGACCATCTCATGCGATGTGCCGGCGAAGTCACGGATGGCTTGCGTGAGATACATCATCCCACCGCATTCCGCAAAGATCGTCCCACCCCGCTTAGCAAATTCCAGGATTGCCGTTCGCATTGTGACATTTCCAGCCAACCCCTCGCCATGCAGTTCCGGATAGCCCCCGCCGAGGTACAGCATATCCACGTCGGGCAACACCTGATCCTTCATGGGAGAAAATTTCACCAATTCTGCTCCTTCTGCTTCAAGCAACTCAAGATTGTCGGGATAGTAAAAGCAAAATGCCAGATCCTGCGCCACGCCGATTCGAACCGTACGACCGTAGTTCCTCATCACGGGCTGAGGCGCCGCCGCCGTCAACTCTCCGCACGAGCGGGCCAGTGCCTCGATTCGATCCAGGTCTACCGTTTCTGCCGCTGCCTTCGCAAGACGACCGTAGAGTTCACCTGTCCCCTGTTCCATCGCCGTCACAAGCCCGAGATGGCGATCGGAGATCGTCACCGCTGGATCCGGACGTAAATACCCCACCGCCACCACATCGGTCTCTTGTTCCACTGCTTCTTTGAGAAGTTTATAGTGCCCTTCGCTACCGACCCGATTGAAGAGTACGCCCGCCACCCGTAGCGCCGGATCGAACTTCGCATACCCCGACACCATGGCAGCAGCGGAGCGGGCCATGGCGCTCCCATCAATGACGAGAAGCACCGGCGCATCCAATTGCTTTGCCAATTCAGCCGTACTCCCGATCTCGTTCACCGGCGAACTGCCGTCAAACAGGCCCATCATTCCTTCGACGATGGAAATGTCTGCGTCGGCAGCCGCCCGCGTAAAGATGTCGCGATTGACGGCCTCCCCCAACATCCAGCCATCCAGATTCCGAGACGGACGACCGGTCGCCGCGCCGTGATGGCCAGGATCGATAAAGTCCGGTCCCACCTTGAAGGGCTGCACTAGGCGGCCTCGAGCTTTCAGGGCCGCCAGAATTGCCAGCGTCACCGTCGTCTTGCCGACACCACTGGAGGTACCGGCGATGACCAATCGTGGAACGATCATACGGCTCTGTTACTTCGCATCGTAATTAACTCGCACTCCAACAAAGATTGACCGAACGGGAGTGCCAAAGAGTCGGACCTCTTCGTACTTCTCATTGAAGATGTTATCGGCACGAAGATAGGTCTGCACACGGTTCGTCACATCATAGCTTGCGGACAGATTCCACACATCGAATGCCCGCATCGGTTCTAGATTATTGACATCGTTTAGCCGTGACCCTACATATCGACCTTCGAGATTAATCCTGACCGGATTGATCGGCTGGTAACTAACAATCAGGCTCCATTGATCAACTGGGATCCGCGGCACACGATTGCCAGGCTGCTGCTCAAGATTCCTGGTCAGCGTATTGGTGTACTGGGCTTGCACATCCAGGCTCTTGATGAACGGCACATCTTTCACCACGGCATACTTGACACTCGCCTCCCATCCCTTCGTACTCACCAAGCCAATATTCTGTGCGCAGAAATTGGGGCCGAATGGTCCAACTCCACAGGTGGTTGCACTCTCCTGAGCCACAATCATGTCACGGAATCGGTTCCAGAAAAATCCCCCGCTGAGAGTCAAGCGATTGTCCAACAAATATTGGTCCACTCCGATATCCATACTCTGGCTCTTCTCAGGTTTCAGGTTTAAGTTTCCAAAGTCTGGAAAATACAATTGGTTGAATGTTGGAGCGCGAAAGCCTGTCGCATAGCTGCTTCTAACCTTGGTGTCGGTTTCTTGATGGAGATAGCCAGCGGTTGCCCTATAGGTCGTCGCGCCACCAAAAGCGTTATACTCATCCTGCCTCACACCAGCCGTTGCGAACACTCGATCCCAAAGATTGAGTTGAGCTTGGGCAAAACCAGCATGGCTTGAAAGGACCTTATGCGGAATATCTAAATTGTTCGTCAGAAGGTTGCGATTCTCACCCTGTTGGTCACGGAACTGATACCCGGCGCTGAGTAATAGCGGCTTACCAAGCTGGAAATTATGCTGCCACTCGACACGATTCGCCAACGTGTCGATCTGTGATCGAAAAAGAAATGCACCAGATACTGCCCCAGTTTGCACATTGCGCTGCGTCGTTCCCGAAGAAGTCTCGGAGTTCTCTGTTTGACGAGACACGGTCAGTACTTGGTTCCACCACGTCGTGATTGGCTGATTGTACGAGGCGCTGTAGACAAACTGTTGACTATTGGTGAAGGCTCCTAACGTGTCGAACCCAGGGGAAAACCCACCATCAATATCGGTTCTCCCCTGCAGAAGACGAAAATTGAAGTCGAGCCGCCCCTCATAAGGCAGCGCGACACCAAGCCGCGCCGAAGTTTGCCAGTTATGAAAGCCGTCGCGCTCTGATGCACCTCGACGATAATTGACGGCTGAGAATCCGGTATAGTCCCAGCGTGAAAGGGCTACGCTGAAATCGACAGGCCCTGTTTTGCCGGATACTTGTCCGCCCTCTCGAATGGACGAGAACGATCCGTATTCGAAGAACGCGCTTGCCGACGGAGAGCCGGTGCCCTTCTTGGTAGTGATATTGATCACCCCACCCATCGCGTCCGCTCCCCACAACATGCTCTGGGCGCCGCGTAGAATTTCGATGCGCTCGATGTTGTCGGTCGTGAGATTCGCGAAGTTGAAACTGCCGAGTGTCGTGCTGTTCATGATCGCACCATCGATCAGCACCAGGACTTGATCGGCATTGCTGCCTCGAATGCGTACCGTCGAGGACGTGCCTGGCCCGCCGTTCGAGAACACTGTGAGCCCCTGGCTGAGGCGGAGCGCATCCACAACCGTCTTGACTTGCCGACGCTCCAGATCCTCTCCCGTAATGACCTCAACGGCACTGGTCAGATGGCTGACGGGAACCGGCGTCTTCGTTGCGGAGATGACCACTTCTCTGGTTTCAACGGTTTCAATAACTGGCTCAGTTTCGGCGGGCTCTTCACCGAAGGCTGTCACAGACCATATGACGGGAGAACTGAGACACGCGCACAAGGAGAACAAGACGGATCGATACCAATTGCCAGACCGCATACAAAACCTCCCTTTGACTCGAAGGGCTGTGTAGAAACATCCGTCAGCTGGGTTTCCTGACTCGCGGATCGTCGCCTTCTTCCGCCTTCCCAGCAGATCAGTCACTGGTCATTGGTCAATGGGATAGATCTTCCCAGATTGACCGTTGACGATTGACTAATGACCTCCCCACCAGTGGCTTATCTGGAAGAACGCTCCCCGCTTACAGTGGCGGCACCGTGATGGCTTTACACCATCTTCCCCGTCACCGACGGCCTTTTCCTAAAACTCCCTCTCTGATTGTGACAACATGTACCCCTGGTTTATTCTGCAATGAGGAGTGGGGTACATCCTCCGCATTGTTGCGAAACTCGTCGTTCGTCCATCGTCACTCGTTCATACGAGAAAAAACTGTGTTCGTCTTCTAGGTCTTCCGATTAACTAATGACGATTGACTGTCTTCCAGCCGAGCACTGTCTCCATAAGATCATGCTCTAAGGTACTCTGCTTTGTAGGCAGTGGATAGCGGAGTCATGGCAGTGAAGTTCCAATCGAATATCAGAACAGCAGATTGCTCGGAGGTATGTGAAAGTAGGCGTCTCCCGTTCTTCACAACTATACTTGGAGCCTTCCAAAAATCGAGCGTCTTCTCGGCCCCGGTTCTGTTACACACGATCAGCGGTAAGTCTGTCTCGCGGGTTCGTTCCTCCCATTCACCGTTCGGCCCATGTATGCCAGGGCCCCAGGAAGACGGAGAGACAAGAATTTGCGCGCCCTCCGATTTCAAGGCGCCGGCAATACCCGGAGTAAATGCGTCAGCGCAAACCAACAGGCCGACTTTCATCCCATCACACTGGAGCGGAACTACAGCCTCTCCGGGGCTTGACCATGAGAGAGAATCGCTTCTGACATTGATCTTGCGATGTCGTCCAATAATCTCGCCGCGTGAACTGATCACAAAGACAGAGTTGTAAAGCCGTCCGGATTCCCGTTCCGGACAAGCAATAAACACAGTCCGCTTCAGACCTCTCACAAGTCGGCAGAAACGCTTCATCCATGCATCTGGTTGTGGCTCGATCCAATCGGTTCCAATGATCCTTGCAAACTGGAGCCCGCATGTAGCAAGTTCTGGAGTGATGATCCACTGTGCGCCAGAGGCCGCAGCATGTTTTACGGCCTCTTCCAGCACAGATCGGTTGCGTTCGATCGCGCCAGGGACCACGGAGAGGTGAAGGAGAGCGACTCTACCTGTCTTCATTTAGGGAATGCCTGTGTCGATCAGTTTGAGGTTTTTGATCGGTAACATTTCTTTTTGAACCCAGCAAGCCGTTATAAATGACCTCTACCATTCTTCGTCGAAATATAACTGGGCATGGTGACCCTGGGGACGCCCGATTCGGGATGACGATCGATCAAGACGTCACATCCATAGACGGCTCGCAACACGTCAGCATCAATCACGTCATGCGGCGGGCCGAGGCAAAAGAGCGCTCCGGCCTTTAGCATCAGAATTCGATCGCAGTATTGGCTCGCAAGATTCAGGTCGTGGGAGACGAGCACCACGGTCAAGCCACGTTCCTCTTTCAGCCGGCGCACAATCGCGCAGATTTCAATCTGGTGCTGGATATCGAGAAATGCGGTGGGCTCATCCAGCAAGAGGACTTGGGGCGCTTGCGCCAAGGCCCGGGCAATCATGCAGCGCTGGCGTTCACCACCCGAGAGGTCCATCACCGAGCGACCAGCCAGGTGGGTGAGATCCGTAGACTGCATGGCCTGTTCGGCAATCGACACATCCTCGGCGCTTTCCCAGCCAAATCCGGCACTCCACCCGGCGCCATGATGATGCGGATACCGGCCCATCAGCACCGTTTCCATCACGGTAAAGGAAAAAACCTGTGGGCTCTCTTGCGGCACAAAGGCCACAGTCCTCGCCACCTCAACTTGCGACATCGTACCAAGATCGCGCCCGAACAAAGCCATGTCACCCGCATGCGGCCGCAAGACTTTCGCCAATAGTTTAAGTAACGAGGTCTTTCCCGACCCGTTCGGACCCACGATTCCAAGAATCTCCCCAGCATCGACATCAAAGGTCAGTCCATCGAGCACCCAGGTGGCGTCTTCCCGACTTTTGGAATGATAGTGAAATCGTAGCCCCACTACCTGATAGGCCTTGTGTGCCGCATCGGTACCGAGTCCCGGCGGCTGAGCGTTCAGAGAATGTGCGTGCTCTGGAGACAGGCTCATGCGAACCGATCCTTCCGCCATACTAGGAGATAGATGAAAAACGGTCCACCTGCCAGCGCAGTGACGATCCCCACAGGAATTTCTGTCGGTGTGAGCAGCGTACGTGCCAAGGTATCGGCAATGACCAGATACATTCCTCCAATGCAGGCTGACGCCGGCAAGAGCAGCCGGTGATCCGCCCCGAGGAGAAACCGGACAGCGTGCGGAATGACCATCCCAACGAACCCGATCATGCCACTCACCGACACCACTGCGCCGGTGATCAGGGCCGAGAGCACATAGATCACTCGCTTGACATGTTCTGTGTCGATTCCCAGCGAACGTGCAGACTCTTCACCCAACGTCAGGACATTCAGTCGGCGCGCCTGTTTGAGCAACAGGAAAAGACCGCCCAACAGATAGCACGCCAATATGGCCAACGTCGGATATGACGGTGCAGTCAACGTTCCCATCAGCCAGGTCATCGTCCCGACGGAGCGATTCGGTTCCATGATGGAGGTCACAAACATGATCATCGCCGAAAAGATCGCATTGAGAATCACACCTGCGAGCAGGAGCGCGTGAATGGGCAACCGGCCATAAGAAACCGCCATGCGATAGACCACCACTAACGACAACAACCCTCCGGCAAATCCACAGAGCGGTAACACAGAAAAGGCCACTACCGTGGTGCCGACTCCCAGAAGAATGGCGAGAGCGACGCCCAATGCCGCACCGCTCGACACCCCGAGCACATAGGGATCGGCTAAGGGATTCCGCAACAGCGCCTGCAGCACGACACCGACGGACGCCAAGCACGCGCCCACAAGAAACCCCAACAACACACGTGGGAGTCTCACCTGGATGAGGATCACGCCGGTTGTCCCGATGTGCTCACTTTCAACGGTCCCTTCACGCAGAGCCTGCCCTACAATGTCGATGATCTGGGTGAGCCCAATCCATTGCGTCCCGAACTGTAAACAGATCAAGAGGAGCGCGACGGACACCACTACAAGCGGCGCCATCACGGCGCTCCATCGTCTGGCGGTAAGCACAGATCCACCGGTTATCCGGGCCCTGACTAGGACAGGAGATGCGCCCGAATCAGTCGCCCTATTCGCTTGCTCGGTTGGGTCGGATGCACGTGACGGATCGGTGGTGAGATTCATACTACTCACGGCGCGACACTCGCAGTGAACGCTTCAGGGTGGATGATCCGAGCCAATGCTTCCAACCCCTCGACTATCCGTGGCCCGGGACGATTCAACACATCGGCAGGAATTTGGTGCAGCCGTCCTTGCTTGACCGCCGACAACGAGGTCCATCGCAGCCATTGCTGTTGCTCACTGAGTGGAATCCCTTCGGCCTTTCCGATGGGAAAGATAATAATCTCAGGGTCTTCCTTGAGGACGGCTTCCATGTTGAGATGCGGGTAGGGCACCGACGTCTGCGAGGCGATATTGAAACCGCCAGCCACATTGATTACTTGATCAAGATAACTGCCCGGCCCGACGGTAATCAGCGGCTGGCTGTTCAACACGTAGAGCACCCGAACCCGCGCAGCCGCTTCCATTTTGCCCTGGATCGCGGCGATGCGTTGCCGCATCGCCATGGCAACCCCATCGGCGGCAGAGGATCGATTGAGAATGCGACCGACGGTTTGAATCCGACTGGGAATTTCCTCGAACGACTCCGGGTCGACCACAAAGGTCGGAATTTTTAATTGCTCAAGTTTGGCCAACAGATCGGCCCGGAGAAAGGCGCGTGGGGCCAACACCAGGTCAGGCTCCAACGTGACGATAGCTTCGATATTCGGCTGAGCATATCCGATTTTCGGTTTCTGCTTAGCCTCAGGCGGGTAATCGCAAAACTCGGTGACGCCGACAATCTCGTCATTTAGCCCAATGGCATAGAGAATTTCGGTAATGCTGGGCGCGAGCGAGACGATCCGCGTGGGAGCCTTGGCCAAATACAGTTTGCGACCGAGATCATCGACGAAGGTACGAGGGGTAATATGCGCCATAAAGGGCATGCCTGTGAGGATGCCCTGCTGTCGACGTGTCACGTCCGCCTCGTCGGCAAGTGCAAAAGAACCCTCACTCCATGCCCCGGCAACAAAGACCACCAAAAGAATGGCAGCCATCGCCCAACGGTTATACCAACCACTTCGAGTGCTCAAACAAAAAATCCCCAAGGCCTGACAGACCCTGAGGATTGCACCCGCAACTCATCCTCGCCAATTCCCCAGCCCACGAGGGAACGTCGGTCAACTGTCCTGGCAGGTCTTCTGGCTCATGGTTCACCCTACTCCCCGCGCCTTCCCATCCGCCGAGGCGGACAGTGGCATTCACGGGTTTCGTCCCCATTTACAGCGGCGGGACCGCGAGGGACTTGCACCCTCTTCCCTTACCCAGGAGTCACAATGTGGAGAGCACTTTAGGAGACCGGGAAGAAGATTGTCAAGTTCATTAATGACTGGGCACTGGAATGATCGCACTTTTCACCTAGGGACCCCCGGTTGCACCGCCAACTCTACATACCTTATGCACCGGATCATCGAATCCAAATTCAACCCTTTATGAGAAAGCGCCCACCGACGTAGAATCGGGCCACACGTGCTAAGCCGATGCTGGCCTCCGTTTCTCTATAGAAGGATTGCCTCCCATCAACGGTTCGTCACGGCTAAGGGGTTCATCAACGCGTGGGAAATACACTTCAAACGTCGTACCCGAGCCAGGCTCACTGTCCACCGTCACATACCCCCCGCTTTGCTTCACGATCCCATACACGGTGGCAAGCCCAAGCCCTGTCCCTTTGCCCGGGCCTTTAGTCGTAAAAAACGCTTCAAACATGCGCGCCTGGGTGGCCCCATCCATTCCGACCCCGGTATCGGTCACGGCCAGCATGATATGTGGACCGGGGCGGGACCCAGCATGGTGGCGGACGTACGCCTTGTCCAGCTCGATATTCGCGGTTTCAATGGTGAGTTGCCCGCCCTGCGGCATGGCATCCCGCGCATTGACGACCAAATTCAAGAGCACTTGGTCCACTTGGCTGGGATCCAGTTTCACGGGTCCGAGCGACGGGGCCAGCACGGTACTGAGAACAATGTCCTTCCCGATTAGCCGGTGGAGCATGGGCTCCATGTGGGAGATCACCGCATTGAGATTCAGCACAGTCGGTTGCACCAGTTGCCGACGGCTGAACGCGAGGAGCTGGGCCGTCAGGGAACTCGCGCGCGTGGTCGCTTGAGCGATCTGCTCGATGGCGTTGCGGTCCTCCCTCGCAAGAGACCCCGTCTCCATTAACATCTCACTGTAACTCGCAATCACCGTCAGCATGTTATTAAAGTCGTGGGCAATGCCTCCGGTTAATCGCCCGATCGCTTCCATCTTCTGAGATTGCCGTTGTTCCTCTCCAAACACGACCCCCGTCTGGCGATAGTTACTCACCGCCGCCACCACGGACATCGCAATCATGGCGCTGGTGCCCATAAATGCCTGGAGCAACAGCAGGGATTCGTTCGGTGTGTCTCGTGCAAAGGGCCCATAGCCGTGCAGCGTCCCCCACACGGCTATCGCGGCGATCAGGAACGTCGCGGTCGCGGCTTCCCGTTGACCAAATCGAAATGCCGTCCAGACGAGGAGCGGAAAACACAAAAATCCGAGGGGATACTTCTGGGATTCGTTAAAGAGTATTCCTGTGAAGGCGGCTTGGCCAACGAGAACAATCAGCAGTCCCAAGGCCGCAGCCTCCAGCCCCTGTTCCCAACGCCACTGCACGGTCAGACGTGTACCCCACAGAACCAGCAGAGGAGCCAGGATGAGGTCGCCCGCGGCATCGCCGAGCCACCAGGTCAACCAGATCGAGCCATAGTTCGCCCAGTCGGCGTACCCAGCCACCGCGAGACTGGTTACCCCGATCGTGGCGCTCACCATCGTACTCCCCAAGCCGGCAAGGACGGCGAACTTAAAGACATCGTGCGGGCGGTCAAACACGTTCCGTCCGTTCGCAAATCTAGTGACCAAATAGGCCCCCACGAGTCCTTCCAATGTGTTCCCCACGGCAATTCCGAGTGAGGTGGCGATGGATCCGGCGGTGGAGATATTGACCAGATAGGCTCCCAAGAAAATGCCAGGCCACACCCGGTACCCAAAGAGCAAGAACGCTGCGAGCGTGAGCCCGGTGGGTGGCCACACGGCCGTCGCGTTGGCATGCACGAACGCCAAGCTGAGTCCAAGTTTTCCGGCCACGAAGTACAGGGCGGTCAGCAGGGCGATTATCGCAAGAGTGCTGAGCCAACGATAGGCAGTCATCTTTCCGCTCCTCATCTCAGACTGAGTGATGCCGCGAGTGGGTGAACAGGTGGGCATCTAGAGTTGTCATAAGGCATAGCACTGCACCGCTACCTGTCCACCCACTCTACACGTTCCATTCCACGAAGATAGCATTCCTCGTGAACTAGCGCATCTGGCGGAATCGCCATGTGACCCTCCCCCCGATTTTACAGATACCTCCAGAAGAGGAAGAATGGAAAATCGGTTACTTGAGGCCTACGGGCACCCCCCGTCCGCGATATGACGTAACGATGGAGTATTTTAGAGTTACGGCTATACTGATAAGGGCACGACCAGCGAGGGCACTCGTTGATGATCGAGGACAAAGCAGCATTGTTGGACCCCGTCTCAGCAGGGTCTTGCGTCGCCTGCGGCCCATCGAACCCCACGCCTATGCCATGAAGAAACGAGGAGTCTCTGATGTCGCGGATCCTCATCATTGACGATGAAGTCTTACTCCGCCAGGCCCTTCGAAGCATGCTGGAGCGGGCGGGCCATACGGTCCTCGACGCTCCGGACGGCCGCGAAGGGATGGCGCTGTGGCGTCGGGAGCCGACCGATGTCGTGGTGACCGATATCTTCATGGCCGAACAGGACGGGATCCATGTCCTTATGGAGTTGAAACAGGTCGCGACAAAACCCAAGATCATCGTGATGAGCGGGGGCGGGCAGAGAGGCCTGCTCGACTGGAGGGCGGACGCCCTGGCGCGGGGGGCCGACCGGGTGCTGGTGAAACCATTCGACGAAGGGCTCTTTCTTCTCACCATCCAAGAGGTGCTCGCTGGGCCTGCTGAGGGGCAAGTCGCCGTTCGCCAGTCGAACGCGACAGACCAGCGCAAGTTTCCCCGGATACCTGTCTCTCTTCCGGTGTATTTCGGCAACGGCGTGATCGCTCAGAGCGGCACGGTCCTGGACATCTCCCGCGAAGGGTGCCGGATTCGATGTCCCGCCGTC
>SPAX01000062.1 GCA_005239475.1 Nitrospira sp.
TGTCTGCAGCCGCGGTAGTCTTGACAGACAACACGCCGCCACACATTTCGATGACTTCACCATAGAGCACACCGCCGTCTTTCACCTCACCACGTCGAGTGGCGCAGACGCCACCTGGGCCTCCCCCATCGCTGGAGCATCAGCTGCCGCGACAAGTCTTGGTGTCATGAGACAAGCCAGAAGAAAGAAAAACCAGAACCTCTTTTTCATCGAACCCTCCTTACCAAATGAGTGCATGTCCATGATTCCATCCCCAAGGCTCGTGAGTATGCGTTGAGAGCCGTAGGGCTATTCAGCCCAAATATCCCCTAGCTATATGGCTGAGACCATCATACATAGGGACGCAATGATCGCATGTGGAGCAATGGTTGTTGGAAAAGAGCAAAGTCAATGCCGTTTAATGGGCATAAGCCCATTCCATTGAAAATACGTACAGAGGAGGGGTGGGCAGATATGTGAGATGGCGGCATCGCGCTGCATGTCTGTGGCTAATTTGGACTGGATAGCGGCATTCCGCAACAGACAGGCGCCGAAATAATCTGAACGAGTTCGAATAGGGAGGGAAGGTGGATGCAGAGAGCATCATGGTAGTGGAAGGGGGGTTGATCAGACACTTGCTGCTAGCGCTCCGCTCATTTTATTGTCCCAATAGTCCCTTTAAAAGATCCTGACCTTTTCGTTTGAGGTCGTCCGGCTTGGTCGAGCCCTTGAGAAGATCGCCGATGGCCTGATTCACTTTCTCCCTCACCTGTTCCTGAACCTTGCCCGCCAAGGCTTTCGAGTCTAACCCATACGAGGGTGCTTGCACGGTCCCGGTGATGATCAGCGGTAGACTCAATCGGCCTTCTTTCATGGTGAGCTTGGCAACAGGAGACGCGCTGGCAATCGCTTGACTCAAGTCCTGCGATAGGGTGAGGTTCATGGTGAGGTTTAGTGTCTGATCAAACCCGATGGTGCCTCCCCCCGTGGCCTGGAAGTCGTGGCTGTCCATCAAGAGGTGCTGAACATTGATGATCCCTTGCTTGATCGCAAGATCTGTCTCGATCGTCGAAAACGCAGTGGCTTGGGCATTGTCGAGCGAGATGCCGGCAACTTTGAGGATCGAGATGGCCTCCTGTAGGAGATTCACGCCCTCGATCTTCCCATCTTTCACAGCAACGTGGCTGGTTCCTTCCAGGTTTTTGGTGAGGTCCGGCATGGAGAATCCACGGCCTTGCAGCGCGAGGTCGGCTCCTGCTGTCCCGCTGATCGACACTGGTGTGGCCGCGACTGCATCAAGGGCAGGTCCGAGCTGGAGTCCCTGGATTGTCATGGTGCTATTGAATGGCAGGGCGTCGGAACCGGCGATAAGTGTGCCCTGTCCCGTTACCTGTCCATCAAACAGTTGGAACGAGAGGTCGTTCAGTTTGGCTTCTTGTCCCTTTACCTCCGCAGCGATCCGGAGATCCTTGATGTCGACCGATTTATTCAGCGGGAGCGTCATTGGTAGATTAGCCGTTTTGATCACCGGCGAACTGATGTTCACAGTCGCGTTTTGGCCAACGGTCTTTCCTGCGATGGTGAAATCAGTTTTCCCCAAGCCAAGTTGAAGATGTATCGCGTCAATATCCGTGGTTTCTTTCAGTGGGCCGAAGGTGCCGTCCAGCGTCACCGGTAGATTGAACGGTTGGACAAGGGCGCCGAAATGCAGGCTCGGGGTTTGGCCGAGACGAATGGATTGGAGCAGCAACTTTATGTCCTGCAACACATACTCAGTCGGTTTGGCAGCTGACAGATCACGGTAGGTCAGTGTTCCGCCGACGATAGAGACTCGATCCACGGCCAGCAGTGCCAGGATTTTGAGCGGACCTTCGGTCGATGGAATCGGCGCCCGCGATGGAGTTTTAGGCAGTGCAACACCTGTACGACCGAGGGTCGAGACGTTCAAGACACCGTTCCTGTTCTTGATGACCGTAATAACAGGATCACGGAGTGTGATTTCTTCTACTTCGACCTTGCCGCTGAGCAACGGCATGAGTTTGACCCCAACGTTCAGCGATGTGAGCGAGGTAAAGGGGGTTGCACCAAACTCTGGATCGTCCAGTACGGCAAACCCGGCTACGCGCGCACCGATCCGCGGCCAGATTGTCAGGCGGATGTCTTGCAGCTGAACCTTGCGATTGAGCGCGTCTTCGAGGAGTGGCTTGTATTGGTCTTGATACTTGTTGAGGTCAATCAGGAAGGGAAGCGCCAGGATTACTCCGACCGCCACAATCACTACAATGAGTAACCCTATTACGATTTTCATCGGCGCACCTCCCTACGAGCTTCTGCCAGTATAGGAAAGAGCTCGACCACGGTCAATGTGAGTCGGCTCGTCCCTGTGTGGGGGCCGTTCCTTCACCTTGCCGGTCATCAGACCGCGTGTTAAGATGCCGCCTCGCGAAAATCGGTGTGGAGAGGTGCGAGAGTGGTCGAATCGACATGCTTGGAAAGCATGCGTCCCAGCAATGGGACCGTGGGTTCGAATCCCACCCTCTCCGCCAAATGAAGACGTGAAACGTGAGGCGTGAAGCGTATTGGACAAGAGTGCTATAAAGGACGAGAAAAGTCCGGGGGTGGGATTCGAACAGGGGGATCGCGGGGGATGTGTCCCCCGCGGGGGAGATTACGAGGGGGCTGGCCCCCTCTGTAGGAGCGTGAGCGGTTCCAGCGAACGCGACTTCGAATGCCCACCCTCTCCGCCATCTGAAGCCAGTGCTGAGTTATTAGTGCTGAGTGTTGAGTTCGCAAGAAATGGGGGCGGAAAGTTGGCTTCACCGCCTGTGAGTCTTTCTTTTAACTCACAACTCATAACTCAGCACTCAGAACTTTGAAAAAGGGGCTGGGCCCTGTGCGACAGAACCCTGTGAACCCCGCCAGGTCCGGAAGGAAGCAACGGTAAGCGGTCAGTTCTGTGTGCCGCAGGATCACCTGGCCCCGCTCTCTTTGAAGAAGTTCTGAGTCATGAGTTCTGAGTTGGGAGTTGGGAACAAAGAACTTTTCCATCACCAGGACTGATAACTCAGAACTCAAGACTCAGAACTCATAATTGGAGCGTAGCGACGTTGGATTACCAAGTCTCTGCTAGGAAATACCGGCCGGGCTCGTTTGATAGCGTGATCGGACAGCCGCACGTTGTTCAGACGCTGGTCAATTCCATCATCACGAAACGAATTGCCCAAGCCTATCTCTTTTCCGGGACCCGCGGCGTGGGGAAAACTACGGTCGCGAGAATTCTCGCTAAGGCGCTCAATTGTGAGCGGGGGCCGACCGGCACGCCCTGTGGCACCTGTTCCAATTGCCTCGAAATCGCGCAGGGGACTTCCGTCGATGTTATGGAGATCGATGGAGCGTCCAATACGAGCGTGGACGATGTGCGCGAGATCCGAGAGAACGTCAAGTTTGCCGCGTTTCGTGGAAAGTACCGGGTCTACATCATCGACGAAGTCCACATGTTGTCGAACTCGGCCTTCAACGCGCTGCTGAAGACGCTGGAGGAGCCGCCGCCGCATGTGGTGTTTATCTTTGCCACCACCGAGATTCACAAGATTCCGGCAACGATTCTCTCCCGCTGTCAGCATTACAACTTTCGCCGGATTGCGCGAACCGAGATTGTCGAGCGGCTGCGCTATGTGGTCGATCAGGATAAGATCGTGATCGAGGAACGGAGCCTGATGGCGCTCGCCAGGGCCAGCGAAGGCAGCATGCGCGATGGGTTGAGTCTGCTCGACCAGGCGGTGGCGTTCGGCGGCAAGACGATCGTGCATGCGGATTTGGAAGCCTTGCTGGGTGCGGTTCCACAAGAGTTGGTTCGTGCCATGATTCAGGCGATCACGGCACAGGAGAGTGCCGCGGCGCTTCGCGTGCTGGCGCAACTATTAGACCAAGGGCATGATCTGCGGGCCTATTGTGCGGAGGTCGTTGAGTATCTGCGGAACATGTTGGTGGTGTCGGTGGTGACCTCACCCCAAGAATGGCAGGGGTTGATCGAGGCCTCCACGGAAGATCTCACACAGATGGCAGCTGATGCCCGCTCGTTCTCGCCCGAGCTACTTCAGGAACTGTTTGCGATTTTTACGCAAGCGGAGGATTCGCTCAGGCTCAGTGCCCATCCCCGGTTCGTGCTCGAAACAGCGGCCGTGCGAGCGACCCGGTTGCTGCGTCGGGTGGATGGGAAGCCGGCCCAAGTGATGCCGCCAGCTCAGATGACACGCCCACCTCAGGCGGCTCCGGTGCGCGCGGGCCAGGCGGTCACGCCGGCTCGTTCTGCAGATCCAACTCCCTCCTCGCCACCGCACCTTCCTCAATCGACGGCTCCTGCATTGACCGCGCCGATACCGTCGAGGTCTTCCGTTGCTGGGAATACGGCGCCTCCACGAGGCTTCTCGACGAGTCCTCTGAACGTCCGATCTTCTGGCATTGCTGGTGAGGTGAAGGCTTCGATGCCTGTGGCAGCGCCTGCGATTGACGCCGGACGCGTCGCAGTGACGCTCAACTGGGAACAGTTTCAGGAAGAAGTAGCCGGTACCTTTTCCAATATTGCGCCCTTCTTGGAGATGGGTCGGCTCGTGGGCGTGGAGGGTCATGTCGTGACGATTGGATTTGCCAAGCAGGCAACGGTGGCCCGGGCGATGATCGAGAAGCCTGACAACATTGCGGCGCTTACGTCGATGTGTGAACGACTGAGCGGGCAGACGGTTCGGCTGCGGATTGTCGAATTGACGGAGTTGGATCCCCCTGGACCGACGATGGCGCAGCTCAGGGCGGCGAAGGAAAAAGAACAACGGCTGGTCCTCTTCGAGCAAGCGCGGGCACATCCGGTCGTCAAACAGGCTCTGGCGGTGTTTGGCGCAGAGCTCGCAGAGGTCAGGCCGGTATCGAGCCAGAAGGAGGACCAGGAATGAAGAACCCCTTAGGCAATATGGGAAATATCCTGAAGCAAGCGCAGGCGATGCAGGCGCAAATGGCGAAGGTGCAGGAGCAGGCCGCGTCGAAGACCGTGATCGGGACCGCCGGCGGGGGCAGCGTGACCGTTACGGCCAATGGAGCCATGGAGCTCGTCGGAATCGTCATCGATCCCGAAGTGGTGAAAGGTGGCGACGTGGAGATGGTGCAAGATTTGGTCATGGCCGCGTCGAACGATGCCCTCAGAAAGGCTCGCGAGATGATGGCGGATGCGATGAAATCGGTCACTGGTGGGATGAACGTCCCCGGACTGTTCTAGCAGGATGCTGAAACAGTCCGCCAGCGGTGTTCTCGCTTCGCTCAGAGGCTCAACGTACCGAAGCGTACGCCTCGCCTCTACGCTCGCTGCGGCCTTGCTGAACGGCTTTTTTGAGCGTCCTGCGTGGCATTATCCTATTGCCCTCGAAGTGGGGACAAACGAATTTTCACCGTGCTACAACAGTTTTTCCGCAGATTCCTCTAGCGGGCTATCACGTCATGGCGGTTGATCAACAAGGATTACTTGCACGGCTGGTGCGCGAGTTGGTCCGCCTTCCCGGCATCGGACAAAAGACGGCGCAGCGATTGGCGTTCCATGTCTTGAAGGCCGAGCGCGAAGACGCGCTTCGCTTGGCCGAAGCGATTCGTGCGGTTAAAGACGGGCTCTCATTTTGCCGACAATGCCGGAACATCGCCGAGGGAGAACTCTGCGAATTTTGTCTTGATCCGAAGCGGGACCAGACGAGAATCCTGGTGGTGGAAGAACCGAGTACGACCTATGCCATCGAGCGGGCGGGAGCCTACCGCGGCTTGTATCACGTATTACTCGGTGCCTTGTCTCCGTTGGACGGCGTCGGACCGTCTGATATCAGGGCCGAGGAGTTGGTCGATCGGGTGAAACTCGGGGGGATTGAGGAAGTGATCCTCGCGACGAGTCCGACGATCGAGGGCGAGGCAACCGCTATCTATTTAACGAACCAACTGAAACCTCTCGGGGCCCGGGTCTCGCGTATCGCCTATGGCATTCCGGTCGGGATGGATATCGAGTATGCTGACGAAGTGACGTTGCTGAAGTCGATCGAAGGCCGTCGGGATCTCTAGCAAGACTGTTAATTGGTTTATTTGGTTTGTCTCGTTTGTTTGGTTGAACGACACTAACCAGATGAACCAAATCAACCAGATAAACAAAACAAACCAGATAGACCGGGCTTGTCCCAGACGTGCTGCCCATTGACCCCCCCTCCAGGCCCCTGTTATAGTTTCGCTCGTTTCGGACGGTTTTACTCATCAGGCAGATTGCGGTATGAAAGCAGGCTCTTCCGCCAAGCGTATTTCGTCCACTCCGCCAGCCGCGCAATCTGTCACGGCCAAGCGCAAAGCTAAGACATCGGCCCAGGGGAAAAAGTACGCGACTATTCGTCGTGACCTTGCGCGGCAGCGCAAGGCCTTGTTGGAGGAGGCGGTTGAGGGCCTCTCCAACCCAAACGGTCAGGAGGCGTTCCCGGATGTCAGCGATCAGGCGTCCGCGGAGGTCGAGCAGAATTTTTCGATGCGTATTCGTGAGCGCGAGCAACGGTTGATCAAGAAGATCGACGAGGCGCTTGATCGAATGGACCAGAACATTTATGGCATCTGTGAGCGTTGCGAAGAAGAGATTCCCTATCCCCGACTGAAAGCCCGCCCAGTCACCACCCTCTGCATCAACTGCAAGACGCTCGAAGAACAGGAAGAGAAGATTCGGCGCTGAACCGCCAAACCTTTCCTGAGTCACCGTCGCAGGATGCTCAAAAAGTTCGTCCGGCAAGGCCACAGCGAGTGAAGGCCTGAGGCGTACCCTTGGGGTACGTTGAGGGTCTGAACGATGCGAGAACGAAGCTGGCGGACTGTTTCAGCATCCTGCTAGTGTTTTAACGCCTTGACGCGTTGTTGGACGATAGCGATGCGACTGGCTTCATCGGGGACACCTTCGACCAGCGCGAGATAGGTCTCGTACTCCGAGAGGGCCCGCTTGGGATTCGTGGGCTCGTAGGCCTCAGCCAAGTTGTAGCGGGCAATGGCATAGTTGGGGCGAAGCGTGACGGCTTTTTCGAATGAGGCGAGCGCGTTCGCCTTGTCCCCCAGCTTGCTGTACACCGTGCCGAGGTTATTCAAAATTTCCGGAGTGTTGGGTCTGATGGACAACGACTGAAGCATCTCCGTCTTGGCCTTCTCGTGTAGTCCCTTCCCTTCCCACGCCAGGCCCAGTTTGTGGTGCGCTTCTGCCAGCCACACTTTATTCGTAAAGCCGCTTGTGATCGCTCTCTGATAGGCAGCGGCTGCGATATCGTAGTTCTGGGTCCCGCAGTAGGAGAGCTGTGCAGTTTGGCCGCGCGCGAATTGCTGGAGCGAGAGGAAGGGCTCCTTGTCCTCTGCGCCTTGACTGTCGAGCGATTGCCCAGGCTTCTGGCCGCTTGGGTGGCGCAACCGTTCCAAGAACTCGCGTCGATAGGGTGAGAAGAGCCGTACATAGGGGTCGATCGTCACAGAAGCCTGGAGCAACGCCGGCTGCTCGCGCGTGCCCAGGACCAAGTACTGTGTCGTCGTTTTCTCGTCGCCGGTTTCGTANAGGGNGCTGGAATCCATGCTCGACTTTGAGGACAGATTNGCCACATTGAGATAGAACTCCAATGCCGGNTTCAGCAGCGTTAGCGTGTGGCGGAGGGTCGGGTAGGGATTCAAGNCAAGCCCGGAGGGAAAGGTAAAGAGAGTTCCGACCAGCATATNATCTTCATCGAAAAAGTAGGACTCGTCGCCGTGTGATGGGCTTCGGTCGGCAGGGAGAACCAANTCTTGTCCGGTGCCCCAGTCTTGTGGTTTGAGGGTAGAGGCAGAATATGTCTTGAGGAAGTCGGATTTCGAAGCGCAGAGGGTCGTGGACTTCAGGAGGACCAGATCGCTTTCAGAAGGCGGGAGGTTCGGTTTTGGAGCCGGAGTTCCGCAGGCGTTCAGCAAGAGGCACAGTCCTAGCCCGCAGACCACCCACAGTCGAAAGGGCACAGCACGAGGCGCTTGCGTGTCACGTGGATTCCGACTCACCAAGGGAGCATACACGAAACGTGAAAGGGTTTGCCAACGGGGTGATAAGGCAACGCCCGCTCTCGTGAGGAAAGCGGGCGTTGAATTGAATCTGATGACGACGTGTCTGCGAAGATTATCGCCGCTGGCTATCCAGCATCGAATCCTCAGACGTGTACCCGAACAGGTACGGCATCTGGCTGGTGAGTTTGTAAATCGGTCGGTTCACGCCGTAATCTATCGCGACCCCGAGAGGGTGCAAGAGGAAACCGGTCCAGCGCCATGGGTTATCGCTTGGGGACGCTCCGGCTGCCACATCAGTATAGACCAACGATGTGGGGTCCATCACACTGTAAATACTGGCCGGGGCGGTATAGCCTCCATCCGCATCGTCCGACGCCTGCTGCTGGTGGTTCCCGGCACAACCGACCGCGGTGGCCAGGAAGAGAATTCCCACGGCAAGAGCTGTAGTCCTCATAGATGACCTCACTTGTCTTGTACGGTTCAGAGTCGACGATCTCTCGATAGACTGAAGTGTAGCCGACCTCCAGGATTCTGTCCAGGATTGGAGCGGTTCATGAAATATCATGAAATCCGTCAGTTTAGGCCAGGAGGTACGGATCGGGAGGGGGGAGGTGGAGAGTATGGTAGGCGATACTGGTATCGAACCAGTGGCCTCTTCCGTGTGAAGGAAGCGCTCTACCCCTGAGCTAATCGCCTACACGAGGCAAAGTCTAGCACGGGGTCATAAATCGGATCAACCGTGGCGCCATGCGTAGCGAAGTTGCCTTGACATCCTCAAAACGCAGTTCCTACAATGCCACCGCTCTCAGTCTTTCTTTGCGAAGCTTCACTCGTATGCGCGATGACATTGTCATTATCGGTGGCGGTCTGGCTGGGTCTGAAGCGGCGTGGCAGGCGGCCAATCGTGGAGCGAAGGTGACGCTCTATGAGATGCGTCCAAAAGAGATGACCCAAGCGCACAAGACCGGTGGTTTGGCAGAGCTGGTCTGTTCGAATTCGCTCGGCTCCGCGGATCTACTGAATGCTCCCGGCATCTTGAAAGAGGAAATGCGCCGGCTCAACTCGCTCATTATTCGCGTGGCGGATGAGGCACGGGTGCCAGCAGGATCGGCCCTGGCCGTCGATCGTGAGCAGTTTTCACTCAAGATTACCCAGGCGCTGGAAGGGCATCCGAACATTCGTATTCTACGTGAGGAGATCACCGAGATTCCAACGGACTGTCTCTGCATCCTGGCAACCGGTCCGCTGACATCTGAGAAACTGTCTCAGGCGATTGCGCAATTGACCCATACGAAGCATTTGTATTTTTACGATGCGATCTCTCCGATCGTGGATGCCGACTCCATCAATATGGATGTCGTATTTCTCGCGTCCCGTTACGGCAAGGGCGGGGATGACTATCTCAACTGTCCCATGGACGAGCCGACCTACAACGCCTTCTATGACGCGTTGCTCGCGGCGGAGAAAGTCCAACCCAAAGAGTTTGAAAAGACGTCCTATTTTGAAGGTTGTATTCCCATCGAAGTGATGGCCGAGCGGGGTCGCCAGACCATGCAGTTCGGTCCGTTGAAGCCAGTGGGCCTTGAGAATCCCAAGACGGGTGCGCGAGCCTATGCCGTGGTACAGCTCCGGACGGAAAACGCCCATCGCTCTTGTTACAACCTCGTGGGATTCCAGACTAAATTGACCTACGGGGAACAGAAGCGGGTGTTTCGCATGATTCCCGGTCTTGAGCAGGCGGAGTTTCTGCGCTATGGCAGCCTGCATCGCAACACCTTTATCAATTCTCCCCAACTGCTGCGCGATACCCTTCAGTTCAAAGCGCGCGGCACCCTCTTCTTTGCAGGGCAGCTGGTCGGCGTCGAGGGCTATACGGATTCCGCCGCGATGGGAGGATTGGCAGGAATCAACGCTGCCCGTGGTCTTGCGGGATTGCCGTTGGTCACGCCGCCCCCCACCACGGCGCATGGCTGTCTCGTGTCGTACATTACGACCACGGACCCTCGTCACTTTCAGCCGATGAATACGAATTTTGGGCTCTTTCCTCCCCTTGCCACACCGACGAGAGATAAGGAGCGCAAACGACGGCTCACGGGACAACGGGCGCTTGAGGACCTGACGGCATGGATAACGCAATTCGAGCTTTCATGACGTTCCTTGAGCTGGAACGTCATGCGTCGCATGAAACAGTGCGCAACTATGGTTCGGATCTCCGACAGTTTCAGGCCTTCATGAGGGCGGAGCATCCCGATGTGCCCACGCTCGTTCCTGCTACGGTGAAGACGGAGTCCATTCGGGCCTACCTTCACTGGTTGGACCGCAAGCGTGAGAAAAGCACGTCGGTGGCCCGGAAACTCGCCTCCCTCCGCAGCTTCTATCGCTATCTGCAACGTGAGGGCATGGTTGGCCTCAATCCTGCCGAGGCCATTAGGACGCCGAAACAGCCGAAACATCTTCCGCGTGTTTTGACCAAGGACGACGCGGCAGCGCTGATGGAGTTTCCTGCCGATCAGGCAGCAGGGTCGCTCCGAGACCGCGCCTTGCTGGAGGCGCTCTATTCGACCGGGGCTCGGGTGAGTGAACTCGTGGGGATCAATCTCGAAGATCTCCGTGCGTCCGAGGGGCTGGTCCATCTGCGAGGAAAAGGCCGGAAGGAGCGCATCGTGCCGATCGGAGATGTGGCCGTACAAGCCATTCAGGCGTATCTGGGTCAGCGGCCCCTGATGGATTCTCGAGATCTGACGACGAAACGCGCCTCGTCCCCGGTCTTTCGAAACAGCCGAGGGGGCCGGTTGACGACTCGAAGCGTCGCGCGCATTGTGGCTCGCTATTCGCACCGGCTTGCCGGTGGTTCCGTGAGTCCCCATACGTTGCGGCACTCCTTTGCCACCCATCTCCTCGATGAAGGGGCCGATCTGCGATCGATTCAAGAGATGCTCGGGCATGCCTCGCTCACCACAACGCAAAAGTATACGCACTTGGCGACGGATCAACTCCTGGCCGTGTACGATAAGACGCATCCGCGAGCCGGTCGCTCGACCAGCGTGCGTGTCGTGAAGGACAATAAGCCATGACCATCATTCGGTCGAAGCGGCCGGAATGGACGCTCAGCATCGATGCGCCGTTTGGCCGCGAGCGTCCGGCGTTCCTCGCTTTTCTCGCCATGGGAGCCACGATATGAACAGACTGATTAAGAAAGCGAATGTTCTCATCGAAGCCTTGCCCTACATTCGCACGTTCAAGGGCAAGACAATTGTCATCAAATATGGCGGTCATGCGATGACCGATACACCGTTGAAAGAGCGGTTTGCCCAGGATGTCGTGCTCTTGAAATATGTGGGTCTCAACCCGGTCATTGTGCACGGCGGGGGACCCCAGATCGATAAGATGCTCCAGCGCGTGGGTATCGAATCCAAGTTTCGCCATGGGGTGCGGGTCACAGATGAGGCCACGATGGAAATCGTGGAGATGGTGCTGACCGGCAAGATCAACATGGAAATCGTCGATCTCTTGAATCGCCATGGCGGCCTCGCGGTCGGTTTGAGTGGAAAGGACGGCGGGCTCATGCTTTCTCGGCCGCTCACGGCCAAAGCCTGGGCGGCAAGTCTGGAAAAGGATCTCGATGACGGCGAGGGGGACGAGGATTTTGGCTTGGTGGGAGAAATCCAGTCTATCGATCCCACTCTAGTGCGGAAACTCCAGCAGGATAATTATATCCCCGTCATCGCCCCGATCGGCACCAACCGTGAAGGGAATACGTATAACATCAATGCCGATCTGGTGGCCGGGGCGATGGCCGCCGCGCTGGGTGCGGAAAAGCTGCTGATGATGACCGATGTGAAAGGTATTCGCGATGCGAATGGGCGCCATCTCTCGACGGTCTCACGCAAAGACGTGCAGCGGATGGTGAAGAAGGGCACGATCAGCGAAGGGATGTTGCCCAAGGTGCATGCCTGCTTGGATGCGCTCGGCGGCGGCGTTGGCAAAGCCCATATCATCGACGGTCGAGTTCCGCATGCCATTCTTCTGGAAGTGTTTACACATAAAGGTATCGGGACCGAGATCGCATCGTAGTCGGCTAATTCCATCGGTCTCTTGTTGTGGTGAAGCAGCGCCTCCGAATCAACCGCCATCTTCAGGCCCTCGTCGGTGAGCGTCATCCTGAGACGAGTCCTCGTGCGCTTCGGAAGGCGGCGCACTATCTGACCACGCAGCTTTCCAAGTCCGGATGGACCACCAGCGGCCAGCTCGTGAGCGCGTGGGGCAAGGTCTATCACAATGTGGTGGCGACCAAGTATCCGGATTGGCCAGGACAAGGAGAGGAGTTGCCCCCACTCCTGATCGGGGCCCACTACGACACCGTGTCCGGGTCACCGGGCGCGGATGATAACGCAAGTGGGCTCGTGGTCCTCCTCGAAGTGGCTTCTCGCCTCCGCGCGTGGCCTCTGGCGCGACCTGTCTGGCTCGTGGCATTCTGTCTGGAAGAGCAGGATCGACTAGGGAGTCAGGCGTTCGCATCCCGTTTGCAAGCCGAACGCCGTGCGTTGGCCGGTGCGATCATCTTGGAATGTGTCGGGTTCGCCAGGAGTGAGGCAGGCACGCAGCAGATTCCGCCCGGTATACCTATTGCGGTGCCGACCCAGGGAGACTTTCTTGCCATTGTGGGCAACGAGGCATCCCGGTCTTTGGTGACGCAGCTTGAACAGGAGACCCTGCGCCATGCGGCTCAACTCAAGCCCCTGTCATTGGTGGTGCCAGGCCGAGGGGAGGCCATGCCTCAAACCCGTCGCAGCGACCATGCCTCGTTTTGGGATGCAGGCTATCCAGCCGTGATGTTGACCGATACGGCGAACTTCCGGAATCCACATTACCATCGTGCGACTGATACGGTGGACACACTGAATCTCGAATTTCTCTTCAACGTGGCAGCGACGGTGACCGCCACCGCGATTCAGATTGCTGGAGTACGACTATGAAGACGAGTCGCACGAAGCTCGCCCTTGCGACCCGTCGTCTCGTGACCGAAATCTATGGCCGTCTCGACTTTGGCGCACTGGGACCGGTCTATTGTTATGAAGGCGGTGATGAGTTCTGGCGAACGAAGCGGGGGCCCTGTGAACGTCTCGGGAATCGGGTCGCCGTTGTGTTGAAGAGGAAACTAGGCCAGGCAGGCCGCAGTCTCTATGTCGGGGCCGGGGTGGCGGAGCTTCCGGCGTTGATCATGGAGACGGTGGAGTTAGGTCGGAAGGTGGAACCCTATAATCTCCGGAGGGCCGAAGTAGCAGCACTCAACCGTGCCTGCCACTTAATTCCCCTCGCGTTCCATGCGGTTGATGCGGCCAAGGCGAAGGGCCGATTCGATCATCTTTGGATAGTCAGCGTGTTGAACGATCCTGAGCGCTTCAAGAATCTGTCGCCTCTATCCTATGGACGAGGCAATCCTCTCACCCTCGATCCCGAGAAATTTGATAAAGAGCGCCGCATCGTGCGTGCCCTGGTGGCATGTTGCATGGGAAAGCTCGCGAGGCCCGGACTTGTCACGACCACCACAGAAGAAGTCATATGGATTGCAGAGTGGTGCCACCGGCATCGAGTGCCCTACAAGGTTGGGAAACGCTACTATCCGACAGCACTGGTGGGCGACCCTATCTGTTTCATTCAAATCGGCAAGATATTAGCAGGATGCTGAAAAAGTCCGCCAGCCAGGCTCGTTCATTTGGTCTGTCTGGTCTATCTGGTCTATTCGGTCTGTCTGGTTCATCTGGTTGGTTTCGTTCAACCAGACACACGAGACAGACCAGATAGACCAGGCTGCTAGATTCGGAAGCCGGGCTTGGTTCTCGATGAATTGTCTAAGTACAGGCCCGCGTACTTCACGTAGTTCTCCGCCGACTCTTTAATCCACGCGAGTTCGGCTTCGGACACCGCGCGACGAACACGGCCAGGCGATCCGAGGATCACGCTCTTCGGTGGTACAATCATGCCTTCCACCACCAGCGCACCGGCACCCACCACCGAATCCTCTCCGATCACGGCTCCGTCCATCACAATGGCCCCCATCCCGATCAGTACACGATCCTTAATCGAGCAGCCGTGGAGTATCACCGCGTGGCCGATGGTCACCTCGTTGCCGATGATCAGAGGATGGGTATCGTGGGTGACATGCAACACACAGAGGTCCTGCACGTTGGTCCGATCTCCGATCCTGATATGGTGCACATCCCCGCGAATGACAGCATGGAACCAGACGCTGCAGTGCTCACCTAGGACGACATCGCCGATGACGATGCCGGTCTCTTCGATAAAACAGGACGTGGGAATGGTGGGTTTGATGCCCTGAAATGTACGGATCATGCAGCGCACTGTAGGGGAATCGGCCCGCGATCTGCAAGGGGGGAGTGGTCAGTGTGATTTCTGCCTTCTCATGAATATTGCGGATTAGATAACCGCACCTGGACCCGTTCGATTGTGCGCAACAACGCCTGATGAGTTCGGCATCCCGCAACGAGCTTCGCGTCGGAAATCGTCACCGGCTTATAGGGCGCTAAAAACCGGTCTTTCAGGCGGGCGATTCGAGCCGCCGAGAGGTTCAATCGTTCGATGGAGATCGTACCTGACGCTACGGCCTGCTCCACAGCCCCGAAGGCGGCGACTTCCCGGTCCCGATCTTGACATATCAATAAGACATCGCACCCGGCCAGCACCGCACGAACTGCAGCATCTTCCACGCCATAATGGTCGATGATCGCGTGCATTTCCAAGTCATCCGTCAACACCACTCCGTCGTACCGCAGCTTCTGGCGCAAGAAATCATTGATGATGGTCGGCGAGAGCGTGGCCGGCAATTCATTATCGAGGGCCCGGTAGAGCACGTGTGCGGTCATCATCGACGCGACACCCTGCTCAACGGCACGGCGGAATGGGGGAAACTCGACTGCCTCCAATCGCTCCCGCGAGGCCTCGACCACCGGAAGCTCTTTGTGGGAATCGGCATTCGTATCGCCGTGACCGGGAAAGTGCTTCCCGCAGGCCACGACCTTGTTGTCTTGCAGCCCTGCCGCCGTCGCCAACCCCAGCTCACAAACCACATGCGGCGTTGTGCCGAACGCCCGGTCGCCGATGACCGGATTGTCAGGATTGCTATTCACGTCGAGCACCGGCGCCATATTCATGTTCACGCCCACCGCCCTCAACTCTTTGGCAATGGTGGCCGCAGCCGCGTATGCTAATTTGGTTGAATTGAAGCGGCCCAATAGTTCACAGGGCGGGAAAATCGTAAAGCCCTTCGGAAGACGGGAGACCCGACCGCCTTCTTGATCGATCGAGATCAACAGCGGCGAATGGGGGCTGCAGGCCTGCAGATCGTTGGTCAGTTGGACCATCTGTTCGATGGATTCTAGATTTCGCGAGAAAAGAATAACACCGCCCGGCTTGTACTCTTTGATGAACGAGGCTAGATCAGGCGTCACCGACGTGCCCAGAAATCCGACCATGAAGAGCTGCCCGATTTTTTCGCGCGTGGTCAAGAAATCCTTCCAAGGCTAAGGTTTAGGCCGAGGCTCAACAGACCGCGTGTCTTTTGCCTCAACCTCAGCCTTGACCTGCTTACAAGCTTCGATCAATCAGGTACTGCACCAATAACCTGGTTCCAATCGCGGTGGGCCCCTTCGGAATGTAGGCCCGTTCCTTCTCGCTCCAATCCGTACTGGCAATATCGAGGTGCACCCAGGGGCAGTCCCCCACGAACTTGCTCAGAAAGAGCGCCGCGGTGATCATGCCACCGCCACGGCCGCCGATGTTGCGCATATCGGCGACGTCGCTCTTGAGCTGTTCGAAGTATTCCTCCCACAAGGGCATTTCCCACACTCGCTCGCCGGCCTTTTGTCCCGACTTCCGCACCTGTTCTTTGAGCGTCGAGTCGGTGCCGAACATGCCGATCGCAAATTGGCCGAGCGCCACCACACAGGCCCCTGTGAGCGTGGCTATGTCGATCAAGGCCGCCGGCTTATAGCGCATCGCATAGGCGAGGCCGTCGGCCAGTATGAGTCGGCCTTCCGCATCCGTGTTCTGTACTTCGACGGTCTTCCCCGACAGCGTCTTCACGATATCGCCCGGCTTCATCGCCCGGCCGCCCGGCATGTTTTCCGCTACGGGCAGGATACTGATGAGACGTAGCGGGAGCTTGAGTCTGGCCGCCGCCCGGATCGAGGCCAGAACTTCGGCTCCTCCCGTCATATCGGCCTTCATGCGTTCCATATTTTCGGCGGTCTTCAGGGAGATTCCGCCCGTATCGAAGGTGATCGTTTTCCCGACCAGCACGACTGGGCGTACGTCTTTTTTCTTGGACCCGTTGTATTCAAGGATGATGAACTTGGGCGGCTCCTGGCTTCCGCGCGACACGCCGAGCAGCGCGCCCATCCCCAAACGCTCCATCTCCTTCTGTTCGAGAATCTTGATCGTGATCCCTTCAGTCTTGGCGAGGGTCTTCGCTTCGTTGGCGACCCTGGTGGGGGTCAGGATGTTGGAAGGATGATTACAGAGGTCACGGACAAAGACGGTTGCCTCTGCCGTGGCGACGCCTCGCCGGATCCCTTCAGTGACCTGCCGTAACTGTCCCTTCTTCGGGATGAGAATCCTCATCCCTGCGACGTCTTGCTCTGAGGTAGCCGCGGTCCGATAGACAGTGAACTGATAACTGCCGAGGATCGCCCCTTCAACCATCGCTTGCGCCACCTCGACCCATGACATCCCGCCAGGCGGCACCGTTGGAAGCACGACGGTATAGGACCCGACCTTCGCCCGACGGACGCGTTTCGCGGCTGAGCCCATCGCTTGCCGAATCGTCTCAAGCGTGACCTCGGTCTTCTTGCCCAAACCGACCAGCACGAGCCGCTTCGCAGGCACCGCGTCCTGTGTGTGATAGAGCAATACTTCGTTAGCTTTACCTTCGAATTCCTTGGATTGCACCAGCTTGCTCAACGCGCCTCCGAGGGCCCGATCGAGCAGGGCCGCATCCTGTTTGGCCCATGCTTCTCCTTCACAGTGCGTGAGTACCAACGCCTCTGCGGATGCGGTCTCCGCTCGCCCAACCTGTACCGTGACCTGCATGATCTTCATTCACGTCTCCTTCGTTCTCGTCGCTCGTAAATCGTGCGCGAGCCGGGCGCGACTCGCTCAGATGACACTTCCGACCAGTCCCGCTCTTCTCGCAAGTCTCGCGCGTCACGCGCGAACAGCGAGATACGCTTCACGTCCCTCATACCCCTCGTAGGTCGGGCGCCCATATGTACTTGTGCATCTGCAATTGAAAACGGACCGGTAGACGATCGACCAGAATCCATTCGGCCAGCTGACGCACATCCATCGCGCCGAAGACCGGACTAAAGAGCACCGTACAGCGTC
This sequence comes from Nitrospira sp., assembly GCA_005239475.1. Taxonomy (GTDB): domain Bacteria; phylum Nitrospirota; class Nitrospiria; order Nitrospirales; family Nitrospiraceae; genus Palsa-1315. The sequence goes on from SPAX01000062.1 coordinate 17,446, forward strand.
TGGCTACATCGTACTGGGCAAGAATCTCACGGGCCCAGTCGTAGTCGGCTCGGTCGGCCAGGACAAACTTCGCCTCGTCTTTGGCCGCCAATTGTGACAGGTTCGGCCAGTGCATCCGATCTGTCATCCCGCTCCCCGGACATTTCACATCCAGGATAATATGTGCGCGGGGATCGACCGGCGCGATATCGACGGCGCCGCTGGTCTCAAGGAGGACCGTATAGCCGGCATCGCACAGTCCGGTCATGAACGGGAGACTCTCAGGCTGGACAAGCGGTTCCCCTCCGGTAACCTCCACGAGGCGGCACCCATAGGTGTGCACCTTAGCCAGGACCTCATCGATCGAGCATTCGTGCCCTCCGTAGAAGGCATAGTCGGTATCGCACCAGGTGCAGCGGAGCGGGCATCCGGTCAGTCGTACAAACACGCAGGGCTGTCCGACGTAGCTCGACTCGCCTTGAATGCTATGGAAGATCTCGGTAACTCGCATACAACGCTCGCGTCACAAAGTCTGAAAGTCGAAGGTCAAAAGTCCGGGACCTGATGACTTGAAGACATTCCGACTTGATGACCTCAGGCAATCTTGTTCATTTCCACGTCGTGACCGACCATCCACGTTGCCGGGCGATCCGCGCCATGCCCCGGATCGGGTTGACCACCAAGGGATGCCCGACCAGTTCAAGAATGTCGCGATCGCCGGGGCTGTCGCCATAGGCGTAGGAGCCGGCCAGATCGAGGCCCATTTCTTGAGCATGGGCGAGGATCAGCTCACGCTTACCACGGCCATAGGGCAACGGAGGAATCAACGCACCGGTATAGACAGAATCCCGTTGCTCCGGCTTCGCCGCGAAGACTGTGGCCACGCCCAAAAACTCCGCAAGGGGTGCGATCAAAAAATCAGGTGCGCCAGTCACAAGAATCAGCTGGTGTCCGGCCTGTCGATGCGCGTCCAGTTTTGCGCGACCCTGCACGGACAGCCTGCGGATCATCTTGGCCTGACAGAACTCCCGCGCATACGATTCAATGTCTGCTGGGCGCTTGCCCGTCAGGTACACTTTTCGTTCTCGGAGCGAGTGCAGCGAGAACGGGGGAAGGTGCCCCGCCAGCCAGGCCGCACTCCGGCTCAGCTCGCCCCATCCCACCAGGCCGCGCCGCCACAGAAACCCGAAGAATAGGACCTCGCTGGCCTCTCCCGGCAGGAGCGTGTTGTCGACGTCGAACAACGCAGCGACGGATCCCTGTGCCCGTTGTTCAACGACATCATTGAGCATGGAAATGAGGTTGTGGTGACTTTGCACAACGTTGGAGGACCCAGTGAGCATGAGCCGCCCGATTCTACCGGAGCCTCTATTGATTGACAAGGATTTTGGCCCACTTCTATAATGCGCTTCCCTCTAGCTAGTCGTTGGTGAAGCGTATCGCTATTCGCGCGTGACGCGCGAGACTTGCGAGAAGAGCGGGACTGGTCGAAGATTCATCTGCGCGAGCCGCGCCTGTCGCGTACGTCTCGCCTGACTTGCTCACGCTTCACGGATTCGGTTGCCGAAGTGGTGAAATGGCAGACACGCACGTTTGAGGGGCGTGTGGCGCAAGCCGTGCGGGTTCAAGTCCCGCCTTCGGCACCAAATAAACATGCTCGTACCCGCCCCCTGGTGAACAAGCCCGCACGCCATGGCGCGGGAGCGCTCCTTCCCGGTCCACTCTGTCTCCCGGAGTCTCGCTCCCTTCTTTGAACCGCCCGGAGACCCATTTGGATCTAGACTTTTAACGGCCTTCCATAGGACACTGACGCCCTCCCAAGTGACCGTGCAGAACCAAGCTAGCTGGGGTGGGCGCACATGCGGTTCTTGCAACCCGATCTGCACCCGACACATACGCTGCCGGTGCGCCCCTTGGAACTCTACAGCGAACGTCTTTGTTTCCCCTCCCGTAACTCCCTCTCGGTCCAGCACCGTAGTGAACCCTCAATGCATCACGTGATGGCGCATGCACGATCTCGCCGTCGTCACCCGTACTCAGCCATCTCACGTGGCCATGGCACGTGGCAAGGAGTCGCACCATGAGCGGTACCGGTCATCTGTCTGAACTCGAATCTCTGCGATTGCAGGTTGCAGACCTCCAGCGAGAACTCGCCGAGCGAGACCGGCATCTCGATCGCAACCTGCAGGACCAGCCAGAGCAGGCTGGCCTCTTGCGAACCATCGTCGAAGGGACGGCGGCCGATACGGGAGAAGAGTTTTTCCGATCCTTAGTCAGACACCTCGCACAGGCCCTCAATGTCCGTTACGCCTTTGTCGGAGAATGGCGTGAACAAGCTTTCGCCAGGGTGCGCACCCTGGCCGTCTGGTCGGGAACGGACTTCCTCGAACCGTTTGAGTATGACCCACGGAATACACCCTGCGCCACTGTGATCGGGCGGCAGTATTGCCTGTACGAATCGGG
>SPAX01000063.1 GCA_005239475.1 Nitrospira sp.
CGGCTTCGCGTCGGCCCGCTGAGCTGCCCAGATGGCCAAGACCTCGAAGAGGCCAGTCTCACGGACGATGTTCACGATCACCATCATCCCGATCAGCAAAAACACGACGTTGTAGTCGACGCCAAACTCATGGGAATAGAAGGCCTCGTCTTGCGACACCACGCCGAGCCCGATCATCACCGCCGCCCCGAGCAGCGCCACAATCGTCTTGTGGATCCGCTCGGTGATGATGACCAGATAGCACACACCGAAGATGAGAAGGGCCAATGAAATCGAAGACATTCAATACCTCTAGTCGCCTGAAAGGATGACGCGGGGCCCAGAATCTTTCACGCAGTATCCGGAAACCATTGCCGCAATGCAACGAGAGTCGTCTTTTTCGATGCAATTCATGCCAGGACGGCCACAGAGAACATTTTCTCTTTCTCTATCTATGCCCCGCGTTTCAGGATCGAGGTCATGCCGTAGCAGACGAGTCTCGAAAAGATGTTTCTGCATGAGGCCCGCATGTTCGAAGCCATCCTCCCGTCAGGAAACCAGTTGCCGCCGTATCGGTTGAGTACAACTCAGCACGACGGCACCTCAACAGAAAATTATAATACCTACGGTTTCGCACCACTCTTCCGGCGACTTCATCTGGTGAGACGATCGCTGTCACCCCATGACCAATCGAGACGCCACAGGACTCTGGGGACTCTTCGTTCCTCACCTGCCGAAAGCCACACTCTACAAATATGCTAGCCAGCTACGCTGGTGTGAGGGGCCACGTTGTATCTTTCATAGAAGCAATGGATGCTTTCACATACAGTCCGCTTTCGCATACACACATACAGTCCGCCTTCGCATAGAGTCCACCCTCGAAAGTGCATTCCACAGAACTCTGTTCATTCATTTCGCCCGTATAAAAAACGCGCTGGATGACGCGCTCTCCTTGGTCCAGGTCTTGCTGACGTGTGGCGTGTATCTGGTTCACCCCGGGAAACAATGCTGGAATCCCGGATTTCGGAATACCTGTAACATCATTAAGGAGTACACGATGTCGCATCATCGTAAGAAGTTCCTGTCGGCCGGTCTAGCAGGAGTGCTGTGTTCTACGGCACTGTTCGGTGTCGCTGTGGCTCACGCTGATGGAAGAAACAATCTGCACCTTCCCGGTCAGCGGGATCGGCCTCACACTCCGAACACTGCCTTTACGCGCATGTTTCCTGAGTTGCCGCCGTTCGCCCCACCGACCGATGCCGCACGTGATCAGGCCAAGAAGCTGGGCGAGAAAGGCGGCCTCCTCGACGCCTTGGATGACCTCAGCGATCCTGTGTTATCGATCACGGATCCCGCGCGCAGTCTGAACAATCCTGACAATCCCAGCATGACGGCCGGCGTGACCTTCTTCGGTCAGTTCCTGGACCACGATATCACGCTCGACCCGAAATCCCCGTTGCTTGAAAAGACCAACCCCGGAAAGACGACGAACTTCCGCACCGCGGCGTTCGATTTGGACAGTCTGTACGGGAGTGGGCCAAAAGAATCACCGGAACTGTATGACGTGAGTTCCGGCGATATCAAGCTGCGAGTAGAACCTCTTCCGGATCCAGCGCTCGTCTCGCGCAAAGGAGCGGAACGCTTCGATCTACCGCGTGACCCCTACAACAACGCTATCCTCGGAGATAGCCGGAACGACGAACACGTGGTCCTTGCTCAGTTCCACCTGGCGATGCTGCGTTTCCACAATGAGGTGATCAAGCACCTGCGCGCAGATCCCTCTCAAGCCGATCAATCGGCTGAGCAGATCTTCAAGCAGGCCCAACGCGAGGTCCGCTGGCATTATCAGTGGATCATCGTGCACGAGTTCCTGCCGCTGACGATTGGGCAAGAGCTCGTCGATAGCCTCCTCCGAAAGGGACCCCGCTTCTATGAGGTGGACAAAAGGAATCCGTTGATCCCCATCGAATTTTCAGTGGCCGCCTATCGCTTCGGCCATTCGCAAGTTCGTCCAAGCTACCGCCTCAACTTTGGCCCCACTGTAACGCCGCCGGCGCCGTTCTTCGCGTTTCTCTTCGACGACACCCAGGACCCCAACAATCCGGACCCGCCCGATCTGCGTGGCGGGAAGCGCGCGGCCCGTCGGTTTGTCGATTGGCAAACGTTCTTCAATTTCGGCGATGGTAATGTTCGGCCCAACAAGCTGATTGACAGCAAACTCTCCAGCGGGCTGATGTTGCTTCCAGGGTCGCGCGGGGTTGCTGCTCCGGGTCTGCCGGCCGACGGGGTAACGTCGTTGGCCTCGCGCAATCTGATGCGCCACGTCAATTTCGGCATACCGTCCGGCCAGGCGATTGCGCGAAGGATGGGGCTTCCAGTGTTGCCCCCCACACAACTGGAGGCGCTCACGCCCTTTGGCATGGAGAAGAGTACGCCGCTTTGGTATTACATTTTGAAAGAGGCGGAGGTCATGGAGAAGGGTCTCCGCTTAGGACCGGTGGGAGGCCGCATCGTCGGTGAGGTGTTTATCGGCCTGCTGAAGGCCGATGAGACATCCTATCTGGCTGCTCGACCGAACTGGACTCCGGTGCTGAAGTCTGCGACACCTGGCGAGTTTCGCATCACCGATCTGTTGACATTTGCCGGGGTGGTTCCACCGCTGAGCTAACTGCGGCGATCAGAGGGGTCGGGGGTCTTCATTGCCCTGAGCGGGTAAGAAAAGACTCCCGACCACTTTGCGCTGGTCACACATCCAAACNTCCCCTCTTTACCAATCAGCCCCTAATCGATCGATGACGATCTGATGCACCACGGAATACTTGCCTAGGGTCGCCAGATAGACCGCTGTTTCAGNCACGTCAAACGGATCGATCTTCTCGCTATGGAGAATCTCCTCTTGCGATGCGTCGACGAGATCGTCGGCCACGCCGCCTGGACAGATGGCGCTGACTTTAATGTGGTGCGGGCGGCCTTCGTCGGCCAGCGATTTCGTCAACGCCAGGATGCCGTGCTTCGACGCACTATAGATGCCAGTGCCAGCCCAGGCCTGCACGCCGGCGACGCTCGACATGTTGATGATGATCCCCCCGCCTTGCTTCTTCATCTGCGTGAATCCAGCCCGACAACAGAAGAATGTGCCGCGCAGATTCACGCCCATCACCTCATCGAATGCCTTTGTCGTCGTCTCGGCTAACCGCCCGCCCGCAACCACCCCGGCGTTGTTCACGAGAATGTCCAGCCGCCCATAATGCGTGACCGTCTTCTGGATCAGTCGTTCCACCTGGCGCTCATCGGCCACGTCGGTTTGAATGGCCCATGCCTCGCCGCCGTCCTTCGTGATCTGCGCGACGGTCTGCTCACAGAGCGCCATTCGTCTGGCCGTGACGACGACCTTCGCGCCTTCGGTTCCGAACCGCAGCGCGATCGCCTTGCCGATGCCGCTGCTGCTGCCTGTCACAATCGCGATTTTGTCTTTCAAGCGGTTCACAGGTTCACCTTCTTAAAGAAAGACATGCTCCTTCCAAGCTCGTTTGATTCTCCGAACAAAGGGTGGCCCGATTGGTCTCCCACTGCGCGCCTCCGCAAAATCACCTATGCCCTCTCAAGGGCAGCCTGTGTCGTCGTAGTATTTTTCGCGGTAAATGGGACACAGGCCTTTCTTCTGGAGCAACGTCGTGGCGTCGGCAATCATGGCGCTGTTCCCGCAGAGATAGACGGCGAGGTTCTTGACCGAAGCAATCCGCTCTTCAATCAGCCGTAGCACGCGGCCGGATGAGCCTGACCAGCCTGGCTCGGGACGAGAGAGTGTGCTGATGGCCGTGAGGCTCGGAGTATGCCTGGTCAGCTCGGCCAGCTCCTCCTGATCGTACAAATCCCGCTGACTGCGCAGGCCCCAGAACAACGTCGCCGGTCTCGGATCGGGACGCTCCGCATTCGCCAGCAACATGGACCGGATCGGCGCAATGCCGGTGCCACTGGCGACAAACAGCAATTCGCGATTCGGATCGTCACGCAGATAGAAATGCCCCGCCGGCCCTTTGAACTGCGTCTTCTCTCCTGCTGTGAGATGGAACAGAAAGCCGGAGCCAGGACCGCCCGATACCAGATTGAACAATAGCGTGATGCCGCCCGATCGGCTGGGTTGCGAGGCGATGGAATAGGCCCGCGTGAGGAGACGTCCGGTTTGCGGATCCGGCATTTCAAACGAGATGAACTGGCCAGGCCTAAAGTTGATGGCCTTCGGCTCGATCAACCGTAGGTCGAGCCGGCGTACGTCGTGAGTAAGGTTCTCGATCCACTCAACTTGTGCGGTAAACGTTTCTATTGGCATTGCGGAGCGATTCTAGCAGGACGCTGAAAAGTTCCGCCAGCTTGAATTGTTCATTTGGTCTGTTCGGTCTGTCTCGTTTATTTGGATGAACCAGACTAACCGGATAAACCAGATCAACCAGCCAGACCGAGCTTGCTCGACGTGTGAGCCTTTGAATTTCCACCGTGCTCAAAGTATTTTCGGCCTGCTAAGGCCTCACCGTGGAAAGATCGAGGATGGACTGGCCAGGCAGGAAAGATGGTTGTTCACAGAAGGATGCTAGGGGGAATGCGCGTCGCGAGCTAGATGGCTTCGCTGCGCGTGGTGCCGAAGTCCTGGCGACATCCGACGAGGTACAGCGCTCCTTGCGCATCTTCTCGCAGCGGTTTCGTCCAACAGACTTCTACGAGACAGATCGCACCCCCGTGCGTCGAATGGCCGGTTTGAATTTCCAAAAGCTGCCCTTTGGACGGAGCGATGCCGAGCAGAAGTCGCATTCCGGTTGAACTACCGTTAACCGCCGTGCCATGCCCCTCTTCGAGGATCACGCCATCGCGATCCACCGAGCGCATCAAGCCATAGGTGCAGGGACTAATCCTCGGGCTTCGTGTTTCCCGCCGACGTTCGGCTCGAAGAGACCTTCCGCCCCGCCGTACGGTTTCATGACGAGAATGTTCCGCACCATGCACACCCATTTTCCGCAGGAGTGCCTTGCTGAATGACCGTATATATTCAATGATCTGCTTCATTGAATCCTCTCCACCGTCATGAAGACCTTTGTCGCCCCCAACTTCCGGATTTTCGGCACCCAGGTGGTTGAGACGTTATAGTACATCGTCCTCGTTATTGTATAGAAGTCAGACTGGGGCCATAGAACTACGTAGACTACGCTCCCCATTCCCTGACATACCCCACATGGCAGCGCCTTCCGGCGGGAGAGATGATAGAACGCCTGTTATTGATCGATCATTCCAATATATGCTACCTTACTTGCCGAGACAGGAATACAGGAGAGCCCCCCATGCCCCGCCCAAAGGAATTCAACCCAGACGACGCCGTCGAGAAGGCCATGCAGGTCTTCTGGCACAAGGGATATGAAGCTACGTCGATGGAAGATCTGTTGGAGGCTATGGATCTGAATCGCGGTTCGCTCTACGACACCTTCGGCGACAAGCGCCAGCTTTTCTTAAAAGTGATTGACCGATACTGCCACGGATTCGTCGGCGAGAAATTCTCGTTGCTCGATCAACCGGGTCCAGCGCTTCCAACACTCCGCCTATTTATCCATGGCATGATCGAAGGCGGCCTCGCTGATCCGCAGCGCCGAGGCTGCCTCATCGCCAACACGGTGATGGAATTGTCGCCGCATGAGAAAGAGATCGCTGGCACGCTCCGCCAGATCCTCCAAATGGCTGAAGACAACTTCTTTCGAGTCTTGGCCCGCGCCAAACAGCAGGGTGAATTGAACAATGATAAAGATCCTCGGACGCTGGCGCGCTTTCTCACGACGATGCTGCAAGGAACCATTGTGATGATCAAAGCCGGAGCGTCGGCTGACGCGGTAAACCAGGCGGCAGAGACTGCGCTCTCGATCTTAGACTGAACCGATATTTTCTGACCTATTATGGAACGTTCGTTCAATACTCAACGAGTTCGCGATCATCGGGAAGAGGAGGTGGCCTATGACATGCCAACGTTGTGATGGGCTGATGGTTCAAGAACGGTATGACAATCTTGAATTGGACTCTGCGGGATATGAGATCTCCGGCTGGCGCTGCCTCAATTGCGGCGCGATCGTCGATCCTGTGATCGCGGTTCATCATCAAACCGTCCGCAAGACCGAGCCAGATCGGCTGTGGCGGCAACGGCTGAAGGAACTGGTGATGGTTGCATAAAAGGCGCTTTGGCATTCACTGCGACATAGAGAGAGGAACCGGACAAGCTCAACCGGATTACTTCAGGGAGTGTGATCAGTGCATCGTGTCCCGTGAACCATCACCCGCTAACCAATGAGGATCTCATTATGACGACAGTAGACATCGGGAAGGAAGTGGCAGCACTGTGTAAGCAGGGTAAAAATCAGGAGGCGATCGATCGCTTCTACTCGCCGAATATCGAAAGCGTCGAGCCTGTTGCCATGCCAGGCATGGGTCAGACTCAAAAAGGCATCCAGGCCATCAAGAGCAAGAATCAGTGGTGGGTCGACAATCATCAGATCTACAGCGGCACAGTTGACGGGCCCTATCCCCACGGTGATCGCTTCATCCTTCATTTCAAGTATGACGTCACGCCTAAGCACACGGGGAAACGCATGACGATGGACGAAACAGGTCTCTATACGGTTCAAAATGGAAAAGTCGTCAAAGAAGAGTTCTTCTACGCGATGTCAGCGCCGGAAGCTGCGCAGTATTGACCTGGGTTGGACAAAGTATTTGACTGCAAACCGTATCGCTTACCTAAGGAGGTCTCCCATGAAGTGGTTCATCGCCCTTTCTCTCATCCTGTACGCTGTCGCAGGGCCGCTCCAACAGGTACAGGCTGATAACTCGAAAGCTCCCGACTTCGGCCCCCTGGCTTCGCTCGTCGGTGAATGGCAAGGCAAGGACCCGGAGGGGAAACCGATGACCGCATCGTATCAGTGGACTGGCGGTGGCACGAGCCTCGTAGAGACGATGATGAAGGCGGAGAAGCCGGTGATGATGACGATGTACCATGCCGACAAGGGCAGCCTGATGCTGACCCATTACTGTAAGCTCGGCAACCAGCCCCGCATGCGTGCCACCATGCCCGAAAGTGCCGCCAAGAGACTGGCCTTCAACTTCGTAGACATCACGAATCTCGCCCAACCAACAGACCCACACATGCACAAGGTCTCATTTACCTTTCAGGATCAGGATCATTTTACCCAGGAATGGACGCTCAGCAAGGATGGAACGGAGGTGCCGCATCGGTTTGAATTTACCCGTGCGAAGTAGAGCCCCATCATTCACCTAACCACAAAGGAGGGAAGGATCATGGCGACCAAACAATATAAGCAACTGGGATGTCTGGATGTTGACCCCAAGGCCGGCTGCGCATTCCAGGTGCGGGCTGAAACGGAAGCAGAGGTCTTGCAGTTAGGGGCCATGCACGCGAAGGCGTGCCATAAGATGGAATCACTGCCTCCGGAGATGGCGGCCAAAGTGACGGCGGCGATCAAGACCGTGACCGTCACGGTCTAATGAAATTCTTGACGCAGGGAGGCTTTCCCGTGTGGGCATCAGCACACGGGAAGCCTCTCGTTGTCTGTCTGATCAGGAACGAACCAACCATGGCGAAGATGATCCATCAGAACATATCGTTCACCGCGTCGCCGAGTGAGCAATCCAATATCTATCTCGACTCGGCATTCATGACGACAGGGAGGTTCCCATGCAACGGATGATTGGACTGTTCGCGCTTTCAATGCTGCTGGTCGGGCTCTCCGGCTGTAGCTATTTGTTCTATCCCCGAGCAGGCGACTATGCGATGCAAGCGAAAGGCGCGAGCGGGGTTGAGACCATGATCAACCTGACGAACATGATGGAGGCGTCGGCGAGCAAGGCCAAAGGCGGAAAAGGTATCGACACAGCCTTCGACGACCTACACAATCAGTTCCATGCGCTCAATGACGCGTTCTGCGGTGTGACGGACGCGCAGGCCAAGACGCCGGCTTACGACTTGGCCGTAACGCATAAGAAGGAGTTGATGGCCATCTTCAAGCGGCTCTGGAAATTCAAGGACGACCAGCCACAGCGCGACCTGCACCTTGATCTCTTGAGTGCCGAACTGAAGGAGCTACGCGACACATTGCACACGATCAAGTAACCTGCCGAAAGGAAAGAGACGATGGGCCAGACACCGGAACAGATGATTGAAGGCCAACGGCAGGATTGGAACCGGGTAGCCGGCGGCTGGGAGAAGTGGGATCGTTTTTTCGACGAGCAGATGGCGTTTCTGAATCACAGGCTCGTGGCCGATGCGCGGCTGCGGGCAGGCATACGGGTGCTCGACCTGGGTTCAGGCACCGGCTATCCCGCACTCCTTGGCGCCCAAACCGTTGGACCGAGCGGAAGCGTGATTGGGATAGACCTCGCCGAGCAGATGCTCGCCGTTGCGCGGCGCAAAGCGACGGCGCTTGGATTGGCGAATGTGACATTCCGCACAGATGACGTGGCGGCACTTCCGTTTGAGGCGAACTCGTTCGATGCAGTGACCAGCCGCTTCTGCCTGATGTTTCTTCCCGAGATTCCGAAGGCTGCAGCCGAGATTGCACGCGTCCTGAAACCCGGTTGCTGGGTCGCGGCGGCTGTCTGGTCTTCGCCGGACAAGAATCCCTCGATCGGCCTCTCAATGGAGGCGATTAAGCAGGTGTTTGAACTGCCGCCACCAGACCCCACAGCTCCCGGCATTTTTCGCCTCGCCAAACCAGGCGATCTCGCTGGGATCCTGCAACAGGTCGGATTAGTCGATGTGATTGACCAAGAATTTCTCGCCGAATGGTCGTATGCGTCAGCCGATGAGTACTACACGAGCCTCACGGAAATCGCGGCACCGATACAGAATCTCATGGCAAAACTCTCGGCAACCCAGATTCAAGAGGTGAGGCGCCTCATCACCCAGACTGCAAGCCAATACCAGCGTGGCAACAGAATCACCTTTCCCTTCGCCGTCAGAATGGTCGTGGCGCACAAACCCCTGTGAGGCTACCGTGGCTCCGAAGCATGACGGGTTCAGAGATTTCGTGCTGGATCAACTCAACGGGCTACCCGGCCTGACCCACCGAGCGATGTTCGGCGGATACGGGCTGTACTGTGGTAGGGTGTTCTTCGGCATCATCCATAAGGGACGGCTCTATTTCAAGACGAATGCGGCCACAGCGCCACGATATCGCGAGCGCGAGATGAAGCGATTCAGACCCAACGCCAAACAAACCCTCAACACCTATTACGAAGTCCCGGTGGATGTCCTGGAAGATGCGGGAGAACTGACGATATGGGCTCAGCAGGCCAGCAACCTTTGATAACTCTCGCGTTGAACAGGTCAGACCACTTGCCATTCCGACGCCTGCTTTTTATCGGACTATTCGGTTGTGTATTTTCTTTTCCTGTGTGGGCCGATGCGCCTCCTCTGCCTTCGAGTGTGTGGCAGAGCGTGCCCGATCAAGCACCGGCCCCACGAAAGCCCTGGGTCCTCCGCGACCGAGCCATCACATTGAACCCCCAGTCGCTTCATACTTTGCAAGATGCTGCCGCCAGGCCACATCCCCCCGTCGCCATCGAACTCTTCGATGGCACCAGGTATGAGTTGGACATCATCTCCACCATCTCCCGGATCAACGACTCAGCCGTCATACGCGGGCTCCTCAAGAGCACCCCTCACGGGGACTTTACTTTTTTCATCAACGGCAGTGTGATGGCGGCCACCATCCACGTTGGCGAGCGCCTCTTCACAATCGAACATGTGTCCAACGGCCACCACCGCCTGCTGGAACTGAATCCCGCAACAGTCCCTCCTGACTAGTCTCCATCCATGGCTTAGCCCGTAGAGATTGGCCTTTCGCTGTGCCACAATTAAAAAGATATGTCTTTATCCCTCTGGACTCTCGGCCATTCGACGAGACCGATCGATGAATTTATCGGCTTGTTGCGCGCCCATCAGATCAGTCATCTCGTCGATGTCCGCACCGTTCCTCGATCCCGCTACAATCCGCAGTTCAATACAGATACGCTCACGAAATCGTTGGGCGATGCCGAGTTCCGGTATCGCCATCTGCCGGAGTTGGGCGGTTTACGAAAACCGAAGAAGGATTCCGTAAACGACGGATGGCACAATGCCAGTTTTCGCGGGTACGCCGACTATATGCAGACGGACGAATTCTTGAAAGCTTTAGAAGAACTGATGGCTGATAGCCGACTGCAGCCGACCGCCATCATGTGCGCGGAAGCGGTGCCGTGGCGCTGCCATCGGTCGTTGATTGCCGATGCGCTGGTGACCCGTGGTTGGGACATCCGACATATCATGTCTCCCGAGAAAGCCACCCCGCATGCCCTCACGTCATTTGCCCATTTCGAGAAGGGAGCACTGACCTATCCGAACCCGACCGACCCTCCTTCGTTGTTCTAGCAAGATGCTGAAAAAATCCGCCAGCCTGTCTTGTTCATGTGGTCTGTTCGGTCTGTCTAGAACCTATCTCAAAATTGAAATGCGATACCCTATCGGCTCCACTTGGGCGAAACGTGGCGACTGGACTGCGGCATTTTCAAGGATTTTGCATACTGTTTGAGGTTGATGCTCCTGATTCAAAGTGGGTTCCTCATCGAAAATAGATTTTGAGATAGGTTCTAGTCTCTCTGGTTCATCTGGTTCATCTGGTTGATCTGGTTAGTCTGGTTCAACTAAATAAACAAGACAGACCAGATAACCAGACAGACCGGGCTTGCCCCAGACGTGTGCACCATCGAAGTTCTCGTGTACCAACATATTTTCTTGCAGCCTTCTAACTGAGTGCGATGATGTACCCACTCCTGGCCGATCTGGTCCTGATAGTTCACCTGACATTCGTGGTCTTCGTCCTGTGCGGTGGTCTGCTTGTGCTGAAGTGGCGATGGACCGCGTGGCTGCACCTGCCGGCAGCTGTGTGGGGCGCGGTCGTCGAATTCACCGGCTGGATCTGCCCGCTCACGCCGCTGGAGAATTGGTTACGCGCGCAGGGCGGCGAAGCCACCTACGCAAGAGACTTCGTTGGCCGGTATCTACTGCCCATCCTGTACCCAGACGCCTTAACCCCTGACATTCAAGTTATGCTCGGTGCACTGGTGCTGGTGGTCAATCTGATGATCTATGGATGGCTATGGCGGGCAGGGCGGTGGCCCTGAGCCAGGACGCGAGAGCGGATGGAACCCGAGATTCCTGACTCCGCTCACCTAAAGCAAGGGGCTGCGTTCCGTAAGCCTGTGGTCCCTTCCTCATGTGGCCTCTTCTGCCTGCTCCCGATGCCAACCGTTCGAGCCGCTCGCTCCCATCCGGTCTCTTCCCTGTAAGCCAGCTCACAGATCATCCCGACATAATCAAGTACTGTCCTGTCATGAGACAGATGGATTTCTATTTTCACGATGGCTGCTTGTCGCAGCAGTCCGTCCTCTTGCTCGCGAGAGAAATTCAACAGGACTGTCCTGACTGGCACATCACGATCCACACATTGTTGGAACACGAGGCGAAAGCGCTGGGTTTTCACGTCCTTCCGACAATTGTAATGAATGGAATCACTGTGGCCGCCGGGATACCAAAGAAAGACTGGCTATTGGAGATAATAAAAGAATGCGAAAAGACGGACCGCTATTAAGCACGGTCACTCATCGACTTCGCCTGTCGGCTCACTCAACGGCGTAACGAAAGCCTATGTCTTCGCGGAGATCAAGAAGGTCCATTCCTCCATTAACGATCAGCTCGGCAAGCAAGCCATCACGATACACTTCAACCCGCAGCGCCTCCGACCGACGCCGATGGGAAGCCATTGCCCTCCGTGATGGCCTATTGGTTCGCCTGGTATACCTTCCATCCGAAAACAAACATCTCCACAGCTCCCTGATTGTGTAGAACGTTCATACGAGTTCACCGTACGCGATCCCCCCACTGACATATTTCCGGACCGCTTGTAAGGCACATCACAGACCCGCCGTATACGCCTGCCGTAGGATGACACCATCCAATGGTAGAGCGAAAGGTGGGAGCACAGGCCATGAGAACAAGGGAAGCCCGAGATGGTCGATATCGCAGGCTAGTCGCACTGAGAGCTTCTGGAAGAATTATAGATGACCTACGACGTCAAGGCCGTGCCTCTTTCTTCGTATCACTGGTAATGGGCTCGATGCTCTGGATCGATGGCGGGGTAGCGATGGCGGAATCGTCTTTTGCGGCTCGGGACGTCGTGAAGCGTGGTGCCATTGAACTCGGAGGGGCCGTGGGATACGCCCAAGCCACAACGGCGATCGGCGCTGGTACATCGGCCAACCGGGCTGCGGTCTTTGTCCTTCCGCGCATCGGAATAGTGCTGACCGATCCCCTGGGATCCGGGTGGTACCAGGGCAATGTCGAGATGTTGGTGGAACCGGTGTATGCCCGATTCACCAAACCGTTTGCTGCCGATGGAGCTGGCGGTTCGTTCGTGGTGAAATATAACTTCCTCTCGTTCGGTCGATGGATGCCCTTCTGGGATGCCGGCGCCGGCATCTTCTGGACCAACCTGGCGCCGCGGATCTCAGAACAGAGCACACAGTTCGAGTTTGGTTTGGAAACGGGTCCCGGCGTGCATTATTTTGTGACGGACCGGATCTCCTGGACAATGGGCGTGCGGCTCCACCATATCTCCAATGCCAACCTCGGCGAACGAAATACCGGGATCAACGGGGTACTGCCCTATGTAGGGTTGTCGTTTTTCTTGCCTCGGGCTTTCTGACGCAGGGTGAATGTACGAATGACGAAGAAGTCTCCCTGGATCAAACTTGGAACCTTGCTCGCCTTGGTCGTGGGTGTCTACGCCGCCTTGCATTGGCTCGATGTCGGGGAACTGCTTCATCCGGACCGGGTCGCCGATCGATTTCGTGCGGCTGGACCCTTTGGGCCGATCCTGTTTATGGTGCTCATGGCAACCGCTGTCGTCATCAGTCCCATTCCAAGCCTGCCGCTGGATTTGGCGGCAGGAGCGACATTCGGCGTGACGTTGGGACCCGCCTATGCCGTCATCGGCGCGGAAATCGGAGCCGTCATCAGCTTTCTGATAGGCCGGTCTCTGGGGCGAGCAGCTCTGACCAGAATTCTCCGGACAGACATCTCTATTTGCGAACGTTGCTCAGACCGGCACTTGGCTATCTTTGTCTTCGTGTCTCGCCTTCTCCCTATCTTTTCCTTCGACCTCGTCAGCTATGGAGCAGGACTGACCAACATGTCCGTTCGAGCGTTCGCTGTGGCGACATTGCTGGGGATGATCGGCCCCACCTTTCTGCTCACCTACGCTGGGAACCAAGTGGTATCAGGAGAATGGGTGTTGATCGTCCTCGGCTTCGCCATGGTGGCCTTGTTATTTCTCATTCCGAAATTGGTGGTCCGATACCCGACCGCACGTTGGGTACAGCTCATTCGAGGAGGAGCTCCGGTCGCCCTTCCACCGAGAGCCAGGGGGACAACTTCCGCCGTTCCTTGTTCCTCATGTGGAGGACCGTTGCCATGAGGTGCGCAGAATCCCTGAATCTCTGTTGACACAAAGGAGGATGCCATGACGCAGAAACATCACAACAAACGCGGGACTCAACCAGCCGAGCCGGAGCATTCGCCCCCGGAACAGTTGCAAGCGGAAATCCAGCAGCTGGCCTATCAGCTCTATTGCGAGTGCGGCTATGAGCATGGCCACGACCCTGAGCACTGGGCCGAGGCAGAACGGCGGGTACTCGAACGGCATCAAGGAAAGCGCGCGACGGCCGGATAGCCTCATGGCATCCGTAGCAAACACTGCGCGACTGACTGGGCACTGATGACGATAGCATGGTGCGCTAACGGCAGGGGAAGACAAGTGGGCTAGGAAGAGCGCAGCCCAGGCAACTCGGTATCAACCGAGGAGCTTGGACAACCCCTTCTCGTTCACGATGGTGATCGTCCGGCCATCCATCTGAATGAGGCCGTCGTCCCGGAACTGCCCCATGGTCGTGCTCACAGTTTCACGGCTGCAGCCTATCAGATTAGCCATTTCCTGATGGGTCAACTTGACCGTGAGACGAATACCCTGCTTGTCCGCGACGCCTTCGGTCTTGCTCAACTCTGAGAGCAGGTGGGCCAAGCGAGACGGAACGTCGCGAAAGACCAGATCTTCGACGCGGCTCTGGATTTTTTTGAGCCGTAGGCCGATGAGCTTGGTCAGTTTGAACATCACGGTGGGGTGCATGGCCAAGTACTGATCGAAATCCTTCCGTGGAATCACACAAATGAGCGCGTCATCGAGGGCTTCGGCTGAGGTCGAGCGAGGGACATCTTCCAGCACATCAAGTTCTCCGAAAACTTCTCCCGGCTCTAGGATATCGAAAGTGACTTCTTTTCCGCTGGGCGCGGTGTTGGCGATTTTGACGCGTCCGCGCTTGAGAAGGTACACATTGCGGCTCGGGTCGCCTGTAAGATACAAGGGCTGCCGCTTCTTGACCTCCTCCATGCGAGTAATCTTCTCCATCTCCTGCATATCAGAAGGAGAAATGCCGTCGAATAGTCGAATGTGCTTCAGGAACCACAGTTTGTTAGGGGCAGCTTGTGGACGGTCCATAGAGTCAACTCACGCGTGGGATTTGAAGACTACTCGCTTGTCTACTTCAAGGCAATAGAGGCGACCTGTCAGAACATGTCAGAGAGCCATTGCGGTTAAGTGTGAGCGCCTACGCTCCGGATCATCCCTTGAGCCTCACCAGAAGTTCACCTTATATCTACACAAAGAACGGCTACGGAACGGTAACGCAACTTACTGTTCGAATGGCCTTATTGAGGCGGTGTGCGCTCGTTGCCAGGACGGAGAGGTACACATATGAATGATGACGAATCAGATGATGATTGGGCTGTTGGTGCTCTCGGGAATCCGTGTCCTTAGCGCTGGACCGGCACATCCCCAAGAACGTCCCTCCCATGCACCCCCCGCGATGACGTTGGCAAACCTGCAGGGGATTCTCAAGGAGACGGTGGAGAATCTCAAGGGAGAGAGCGGCCAATGGCGATTCACTTATGCCGGAGTGGAGATGGCGCTGCTCACCAGCCTGCCGCATGACCGCATGCGGATCGTCGCGCCGATCGGACCGGAGGTCCAACTGACGGACCAACAGCGGAAACGGATGCTGGAGGCCAATTTTCACTCCGCGCTGGATGTGCGCTACGCGACGAGCAATGGCCGAGTCTATGCGGCCTATATTCATCCCCTGTCGCCCCTCCACCGCGAAGAGATTCAATCAGCGTTGCGGCAGGCCGCCGAACTCGTCAAGACGTTTTGAACGACCTACTCCAGCGGCGAGTTGTCGTTTGGACAACCCGCCAGCCAGACCACCTGCCACCTCAAACACAACAGCCACTCGTCTATTAGGCGTCCCATATCGTTGATGATAGTAAACGGGCACCCACTCTCTCTTCGAAACTGAACTCACCTTTCTCAGCAGCGAGATAGGGCCTGCCCAAGTAAATCCTCAGTGGGTAAGTCAAGCCTATGAAATACTCGCTGTTTGGTGGGAATCCGCACGTGCCAGAGGCCGTTTTCCCTGGATTCCGTCTCATTGCGCAAAATGTGAACTGGCTCACAGACCCCAATCTGGGATTGAGTTACTCTGTAGCCATGACGAGAAAATGTTCGTCGAGCAAGAGCGATCCGAACCAGAACAGATGCCACGCCTTAATCCGCCAATCGAAGGGAGCTTCCTGATGGAGACACAGTGTGCGGCCAAACATCCAGGCACTTGCGAAATGGTACATCCGAAACAACCATCTCATCCGGGAACGCTGTCCTCCGAGCCGACGCGCGGGACGCGTTCCGGCAGAATCATCATCGGCACAGCGATGGGGCTCGCCATTGGCGCATTCTTCTGGTTTGACCTGGATGCCTACCTGACACTGGAGACCATGCAGGCCAACCGTGACCGGCTCCTGACCTTCACTGACGCGCATCGTGCCGCAGCCGTGGCGAGCTTCATCCTCACCTACTGCCTGGTGACCGGGCTATCCCTTCCCGGCGCCACGATTCTGACACTCGTAGGGGGATTTCTGTTCGGGAGTCTATTGGGAACAGTCTTCGTCAATCTCGGGGCCACCAGCGGCGCGACGCTCGCCTTTCTTGCCGCGCGCTATCTATTGCGGGACACGGTTGAACAGAAGCTCGGCAAATGGGTAGGGCCTCTGCAAGCAGGCTTCACCAAGAATGCCTTTAGTTACCTGATGACCTTGCGGCTGATCCCACTCTTCCCGTTCTTTATCGTGAACGTAGTGACGGGCCTCACGCGCATCAACATCGGAACCTATGTGGCAGCGACCGCGCTCGGGATCATTCCAGGGTCGTTCGTCTATGCCTACGCAGGACAGCAATTGGGGACCATTAATTCGCTCAAGGAAATTGCGTCGCCGAATGTGATCGCGGCCTTCGTTCTATTGGGACTCCTGGCGCTGGTGCCGACTGTGTACAAGAAGTTTTCAGGAACGCAGGCATGACTGTACAGGTTCTCAAGTGTGAGGCTGAACCGTGAAGTCGAGCAGATTCGGGGATGCGACACATGATGACACAACTGTCAGCGAGGATCGTACCAATGAGCCGGCATAAGAACTGTCTGATGCTCCCCGACGATGAGCATAATCGGGAGTTGGTCGAGAACGTGCATCCTTCGAATTGGGTCAATCCCGAACCGGTTGGCCGATACAATATTGCGGTCATTGGGGCTGGGACTGCGGGATTGATCACGGCTGTCATTGCTGCGAGCCTGGGGGCCAAAGTGGCCTTGATCGAAAAACATTTGATGGGTGGCGACTGCTTGAATGTCGGCTGTGTACCCTCGAAAGGCATCATTCGCGCGGCAAGGGCCTGGGCCGACTTGCGGAATGCCGAGGAGTTCGGCCTGCATATTCCTCCCGGGGTGAAGTACGACTTCGGAGCGGCGATGGCGCGCATGAGAAAACTGCGGGCGCGGATCAGCCACAACGATTCGGTTCACCGCTATACGAAGTTGGGTGTGGACGTCTACATCGGCAGCGGACGCTTTACCGGTCCCGACACCATTCAAGTCGAAGGACCGTCCGGCAATCGGACTCTGACCTTTGCGAAAGCCTCTGTCTGTACCGGAGCACGGGCGTCGGCGCCTCCTATGCCCGGCTTGGAGGAGGCAGGCTATCTCACCAATGAAACGGTGTTCTCGCTGACGGAGCTGCCGCCCCGCATCGGGGTGATCGGTGCCGGTCCCATCGGTTGCGAGTTGGCGCAGTCGTTTGCCCGCTTCGGGAGCCAGGTCTACCTTATCGAAGCGATCCACGGCATCCTGCCGAATGAAGACCGCGACGCGGCTGAAATTGTCGAGCAGCAGATGTTGCGCGATGGAGTGAAACTGTTCTGTTGCGGGAAGGGCCTGAAAGTACAAAAGACGGATGCAGGCAAGCGGCTCACGGTCGATTCACATGGCCAGCAGTACGATGTGACGGTCGACGAGGTTCTTGTCGGCGTCGGCCGTACCCCGAATGTCGAAGGGATCGGCTTGGAAGCGGTCGGTGTCGATTACGACAAGAACGGGGTCCGGGTGAACGAGCGGCTGCAGACGACGAATCCCAGGATTTTTGCGGCAGGCGACATCTGCTCGCGCTACAAATTCACCCATGCCGCCGATGCCATGGCGCAGATCGTCATTCAGAACGCCCTATTCCCACATCCCTTCGGCTTCGGCTATGCGAGTGTCGACTCCTTGATCATGCCCTGGTGTACCTTTACGACACCGGAAGTCGCGCATGTCGGGATGTACGAGAAGGATGCGAAGGAGAAAGGCATCGAGGTCGAAACCTACACATACAAGCTCGACGAAGTCGATCGCGCAATTCTCGACGGAGAAGACGAGGGCTTCGCGAGGATTCACGTCCAGAAGGGCACGGACAAGATTGTAGGAGCGACGATCGTGGCGGCCCACGCCGGCGACATAATCAGCGAATTCACCCTCGCCATGAAAGCCGGTCTGGGATTGAAGACGCTCGCCTCCACCATCCATCCTTACCCGACACAAGGTGAAGTCGTGAAAAAAGTCGCCAATGCGTGGAGAAAGTCCACCTTCACCTCACGCCAAAAGAGCATCCTGAGCAAGTGGTATACATGGACGCGGAAATAGTTTCCCTTCTTCGATCGTGCATCTCTCCCGACACAGACTCCAAAGGACACACGGCATGAGACACCACATTCCTCTCTTGATCATCGGTCTGGCTATGTTCCTGCTCGTCACGGTGAGCCTCGGTGAGCCGAACTGGCTGCAGGCGGAATCGCCGACGAGGCTGGAGATCGCCGTATTTTCTGCCACGACACCAGGTGGACCTTGGCCCGACGGGTGGAAGCCTCTCACCTTCCCCAAGATTCCCCAACACACAACCTACAGCCTCGTGAAAGATGGTGAGCGTATTGTCGTCAAAGCGGCAAGTCAGGCCTCGTCCTCCGGCCTCGCGCGAGAAGTCCGGATCGATCCCAGAGAATATCCGATCATTCAATGGCAGTGGAAAGTCGCTAATGTGCTCAAGGCCGGCGATGTAGCCAAGAAAGAAGGGGATGATTATCCCGCCCGCATCTATGTCACGTTCCAATACGACAGCCAGAAAGTCGGACTCTTCGGGAAGGCGAAGTACGAAGCGGCCAAGCTGATCTATGGCCAATATCCGCCGCTGGGCGCCATCAACTATATCTGGGAGAGTCGGGCACCGGTGGGGACTACCGTACCGAATCCCTACACGGATCAGGTCCTCATGATCGTGGTCGAAAGCGGCCCGGCCAAGCTCAATACCTGGATCACTGAGGAATGCAACGTCTATGAAGACTACAAGCGGACCTTCGGCGAAGATCCGCCGACGATCTCCGGCGTCGCCATTATGACCGACACAGACAACACCGGCGAATCGGCGATAGCCTATTACGGGGATATCGTGTTCAAGAAACGGCCTGAGTGACTCGACACGCGTTCGCATGCGCACTCGCCCATGGGCGAGAAACCGATCCAGTACTGAGTGTCCAGTCAAGCACTGATCCCGTTTACTGGCGCGGACGATCCTCTTGATGGGGGCACTGCGATTCCTGTACTGGATCGGCGTACGCGCTCATACACTCAGTCGGTGGTATGGAGTGGTTCGATAAATCATGATACAGCCTTCCTCTCAGTCGCCTGACATCTCCCACCTCTCGCGTCACGCGGCGTTGGTGATCTTCACCAAGGCTCCGATCCCGGGCGAGGTGAAGACGCGGCTCTGCCCGCCGCTGACGCCTGACGAGGCGGCCACACTACACGGTAGCTTTGTCCTCGACATGCTGGAACGGACCATACTCGCTGTCGCCACACTTCACCTTCCGTTCCATCGGTACCTGGCCTGCGCGCCTTCCTCTGCGCTGGTGTTCTTCAAAATTATGGAAGAACGACACGGCGTGAAATTGATCGATCAAGTCGGCGACGACCTGGGTGCGCGCATGCAGCACGCCTTCGAGACCATGTTCGAGAACGGGTATCACCGGGTGTGCATCGTCGGGACCGACGTGCCGTCGCTGCCGCTCGACCACTATACACAGGCGCTGGCCCTGCTCGAGACGAACGATCTCGTGT
>SPAX01000064.1 GCA_005239475.1 Nitrospira sp.
ACGGATCGGCAACAGGCGGGCGCTTTCGGTGGCGCAGTGGAAGGGCGATCGACCTGTGGCGCTGCGGGAGAGCGTTTGGCCGGTACCGCTGCGGGAAGGCGTTGGGTCGCTACTGATGCGGGAGGGCGTTGGGCCGGTGGCGTGGTACAGCCCACGAGCGTCACGATTGTGATAGTGGCCATGATGAAGGGGAATCGCATCGTCCTCACCGTACGTTGACAAACCGGCCTTGGGCCATCTCCCGGAGCTGATCGATGTCTTCACTCCGGGTGACGGAGAGCGGCATCGTATGGGTCAGCTCTTCGATCAAGAGATCGGTCGTCAGCGGTGTTTTTTGGTGGAGTGCGCGATAGAGGCCTGCGACCACAGCCTGTTCGATTTCCGAACCGCTGAAGCCGTCGCTGGCGCTGACGATTTTGAGCAGATCGAACTTTTCTGCGTCCTGCTTCCGAAGCCCCAGATGAATTTTCCAGATGGATTCCCGCTCGCTGTCGTCCGGCAGGTCCACAAAAAATATTTCATCGAATCGGCCTTTGCGAAGGAGTTCGGGGGGAAGCAACGAAAGATTGTTGGCGGTGGCCACGACGAAGACTTCCTGTTTCTTCTCCTGAAGCCACGTAAGAAAGGCGCCGAATAGCCGGCGGCTCAACCCTGCATCGGCCTCGCCACTTCCGCCCCCCGCGGCCATCGCCTTTTCGATTTCATCAATCCAGAGGACGATGGGCGAGAGCGATTCAGCCATCTCGATCGCCTTGCGGAAGTTCTTCTCCGACTCACCGACGAATTTATCGAATAACCGGCCCGCATCGAGTTTTAAGAGTGGGATTTGCCATTCCCGCGCGATGGCCTTCGCGGCCAGCGATTTACCGCAGCCTGGCACGCCCACGAGCATGATTCCTCTGGGGGGGGTGAGATTGAGCGCCTTGGCTTCCGCGGTAAAACCGACTTTCGCACGTTCCAGCCAGGATTTCAGATTGACGAATCCGCCCAACTCGAACCGGTTGTCTTCGAGCGGATAGTATTCAAGCAGACCGCCATCCTTGATTGCCTGCACCTTGCGCTTCAGAATCATCTGCACGTCGTCGGCGGAGAGTGTGCCGTCTTCGACGATGCATTGCGTGATGACCTGTCGGGCCTGATGGAGCGTCAGTCCCTGCAAGGCGCGGAGAATGGCATCACGCTCGTTGGCTGAAGGGCCCTGGTCGGCCGCGTTGGGTGGTCGTCCGAGGCCGATGGTACGAGGTTCTGGGGGCGAGCGATTGCAAGACGCTCTGGAGCATGGATTGGAGCTCGTCTCGATTCGGCAACTGTAAGTATAGCCGGACGACAATCTTTTCGATATCGAGCGGCAGGGCGATGGGATGGCCGGTGAGCACGCAGGTAGAACGCGAGCGATTGTAGGTTGTCGCGACGTCTCGGAGTTGGCGGGAGACTGCTGGATCTTGTAGATGTGGCGCGAGATCCTTGAGCCAGAAGACTGCCTCTACTGTCAGGCCTTGCAGATGTTGGAGGACCGCCAGAGGTGTGGCCGTCATTTTGCTTAGTGTGGGTGCGTCGTCGGTACGGGTGAGTCCTCTGGTGACGGACCATTCGAACAGCGGCATGCGTTCCTGAGCAGCCACTGACTGCAGTAACGCCAGTACCCGATCCTCTTCGACCGTTTCGATGACGATCAACGGGTGGGAGGAGCGGATCAGGGTGCGGAGATCATGCACGCTGGTTAACAGAGCCATAGGAGAGAAATGTTAGCACGAGGCTCGCGTCTCACCAAGGAAAGGGAGCTTTACTGCGCGGGTTAGGGGGCAGTGGAGGTCGATGCTTTTGCGCAGCGAAAGCCGACGGTTGCAGAGCGTTGATCCAGAGGCGAGCCGCCACGGGTTGCCGTTCGGAGCATGATCTGGTTACTCTTCCACGAGCCGCCGCGGACGCTCTTGTAGCGTCCGCTTGTCGGGCCCGGTGGATTGCGCTCTGGCATGTAGGCGTAGTAGTCGAAGCCGAACCAGTCCTGCACCCATTCGGCGACGTTTCCCGCCATATGGTGGAGGCCATAGGGGCTCTTGCCGGCGTCATGCGAATCCACTGGTGCGAGAATGGGGATCTCATGGACGTGGTGCTGGCCGAACATGGCGAGTGAGGAGTTGGGGGCGGTTTCACCCCAGGGGAATAGGCCGCCTTCGGATCCTCGCGCCGCTTTCTCCCATTCGGCCTCCGTCGGAAGCCGTGCGTTCTTTGCCATGCATAGATCGTTCGCCTCGGCCCATGTGACATAGAGCGCGGGCCACCTGGTCAGGGTCTGGTCCGCGACAGAGTGGATCGTGATCATATGCCAGATCAGCTTCTGCAGCTCGTCCGATGGATGGAGCTTCTGCTGTCGTAAGAAGGCCAGGTATTCCCCGAGGCTCACTTCATCGCGATCTATCTCGTAGGTATCCATCCAGACTCGATGTTGGGGTAGTTCCGTATCATCGAACTGTGTCCAGTTCCCATAGGGATCGTCATCCACTCGCTTGCTGCCGAGCAAGAATGGACCGGCTGAGATGGTGATCATCGGTGCTGGCTGGGCCAGTGCCGCGATCCCGGTCAAATGGCGGGCCAGTTCCGGTGAGGGCTTCGATCCAGCCCCTGCGTCTTGTGGGTTTCCCATAAAGAGGAGGGAGAGAGCGGTTGCGAGCCAGGCGCAATAATGCCGCATCAGGTCTTGCTGGGGGAGGCCAGGGCTTTGTTGATTTCCCGGATGAGGCTCTGTTCAATTTCCGCGACCTCCTCCGCGCTCACACTGAGGATGCGCCCGCCCTGGGCCAGTTTTTCGAAGTCGGCCCTGACGTTGAGCCGGGTAACATTCGAGGGGAGCGCATGAAGCGACAGCACGTATTGATTCCGTGAGCCGGCGACTTCAAGCGAGGCAGGGGGGGAGACTTTCCGCTCCGTCACGTAGACCGCTTTTTGATCGGTCTTGACACTCACTTTGATGTGGTACCCATTGCGGCTGAGGGCGTCCTCCGCAATCTTGGCGACGGTGCTCAAGGGGCGGGGGATGTCTTCAGTCTGGGTCCCTTTTTCCTCGACGTGAATATTCTGCGCCGCTTGAGCCATTGCAGTTTTTTGGACGTCGGCACTCAGCTTTTTTGCCTGGGCTACCTGTACCGCCAGATTGTCAGCGGCGACTTTTGCGTCGATCTTGGCGCTCTCGGCCGATTTCTTCGCGTCGCGCAGTTCCTGGTTCAGCAGATCGATCTGTTGCTGCATGACCTTGTTCCCGTCCTGCAACGAAGTGACCACCGACTCCTGTTTGGCCAGTTGCTTGCGGAGCGACTCATTTTCTGATTTGAACGGAGAGTCGTCAGGCTTGCAACTGCTGGCCAAGAAACAGAGCGCGATCGCTCCGACCCACAAGGGCCACTGGTTCGATTGAGTCTTGTTCCGCACGTCACGTCCCTCCATCTAATTTTCTGGATTATCCACGCTTCCCTTCGACTTGTCCACGCCGGATTCCATGAATTGACCGTTCCTCGTGCCGGAAGCTATGCTCGATCTAACCGGATGCTGAAAAAGACCGCCAGGGTCGTTCTCGGCTCATCGAAATCCTCAACGTACCGATTGAGATTCTCGGAGGGCGGAAGTGCTGGAGGGGTTTTTCCGTTCGCCAAGATCCATTGAATGGGCGAACGGCCCCACGAAGTGTGGTCGGTACCTCCTCCGGTTTCGAATCGCCTGCGGCCTCGCTTGGGAGAAGGCGCGTCTCGGCGCGCCAGGGTTGGGCGGGTGAGAAGTCTGGCCTTTTTGAGCATCCCGGGCTAGCTTTGCATCGGCACCGTTACCGAAGATTCCAATGGTGGATTGTGTATGAAGAGAGTTTTTTCGCAGACTCCTACGATGACTCGCTTGATGGTTTTCATTTTAACGATGCTGCTCATGATGGGTGGCTTCATCGAGGTGCCGGGAGCGGTGGCGGAAGCAGATCAGAAGGCCGAGACCATTCCTGCTGAAGACTATGCCTTGTATGACCAGGTGGTGACGCGCAAGTTTCTCACGTCAGCGACTCGGTTGGTCGTGATCGAACGCATGACGCGGCTCCGTCTCTCCCCAGATCAAGAGGGACCGACGACGATCGGAGCTGTTCAGGAACAGGGATATTTCGATGGCGAACTGCCGGCAGACCTGATCCGGGAATTCAGTTCGGTCAACCGGCAACCAAGCCGGCTCGAAGGACGATTTCACTTTGGGGTCGGCTACCGGTTCGCCACAGGGGAGACGATCGAAGAGCCGGAGGTTTCCCTGGCCCGTCCAGTCACGGTGGCTCGTGCGAAGCCGGTTCAGGCGTCGTCGGTCCTGGATCGTCTGGCCTTCTCTCGCGTGGCGCGAAGCCTCCGCAACGATCATGCGCTGATGTATGTCGAAGCCCTACGTCCCGACGGCACCGGAGCGGGATTCCTCGTGTGGTTTCGCCGTCAAGAACGAAGCTGGACGTTGTTCGATACGGAAGTCGCTTGGACCATCCAGACTCAGGAAGAATTAGATGAAGAGCCGCTGCTTGCGCCCTGAGGAGCTTGGACGGTAGCATGCGTCCATGATGCCGACCGTGATTCGAAAAACATTTTCCGTCCCGCCCCTTGGTTGCAATTGCTCGATCATTGGCGATCCAGTGACGAAGCAGGCCATCGTGGTCGATCCGGGTGGAGCGCACGAGCGAATTCTCCACGAGGTGCACCAACTCGGCCTCACCGTCAGCCACATTCTCCACACCCATGCCCACTTCGACCATTTCCTCGCCTCCGGAGAAATGAAGAAGGCGACGGGGGCGATCCTATGCCTGCATCAGGACGATCGTACGCTCTGGGAGAATTTGGAGATGCAGTGCCGGATGTTCGGCGTCGCCTACGTGCCTGTTCCGATGCCCGACTACTGGCTCAAGGATGAGGAGAAGCTGCTGGTCGGCCAGGTCTCCGCTGTCGCACTCCATACGCCNGGCCATACCCCCGGGTCCATGAGTTTTCATTTCCCGGGCGACAACTTNGTCNTGGCNGGCGACACACTCTTTCGCGGCAGCATCGGGCGCACCGACCTCTGGGGCGGAGACTTCGAAGCCATCGAGCAATCCATTCGAGAGCGGTTGTACACCTTGGAGGATGCCACGATNGTGGTGACGGGGCATGGACCGGAGACNGAAATNGGGTNGGAGAAANNGACGAATCAGTTTGTCCGTGTCTNNCNGGNAGGGGAGGTGACCATGATGGCATGCAAGCGGTTCGTCCTCACTATGTGTTTTCTCGGCGCGCTCGCGCTGCCGGTTGCGCAAGCCCGCGAATCTTCACCGACAACCTCGGAGCAGGTCATGATCACGGACGTACAGGTTCGCATCTCCGATCGCGGCGCTGTGGTGCTCTTGCTGGCCGAAGGCAAGGCCATCCCGATTTTCGTCGATCTTACAGTCGCGCTGTCGATTCAAGGAGCGTTGAACGGCGAGAAGCTCTCGCGCCCCCTCTCCCACGATTTGATGCATACGATCCTTGAAACGTTTGGCGGTACAGTCACGCAGACGGTCATTACGCTGAAAAGCGGGACCTATTATGGCGCGCTGACCGTGGCGTTCAATGATAATGTGAAGGTGTTCGATAGTCGGTCGTCCGACTCGATCGCGCTCGCCATTCACTTTAAGGCGCCGATCATCGTTGGGCGGGATTTACTGAACTCAGCCGGAGGGTTGCAGGAGAAGCCGAGAACCGACACGTTATAAGACCTTACTCTTTGGCCATCCGCTCTTTCAATCGTGCGAGGCGTTTCTCGGTGGATTGCTTAATGAAGGCCATGTTTTCTCCGAGGTGTTGCTCCGGATTGATCTTGCCCTCCTCGCGCCGCTTCAGCTGGTCGAGCCCGAATTGCGCGATCGAGGGGCCGTCTTCCTGGTTCAGCGCCTTCCAAATCTCCGCACATGTGGTCTGTTTGGCAATGGGGTACTTGTCGCAGGGTGGATCGGCTGCCCATGCGGTGCTCCAGCTCGTTCCCAGTAGGATGGATATCAACGCCAGTGCAGTCATTGTACGTCTATGTATGTCCGCCCGCGTCATGAATGGCTCCTTCCAGCTTGACGCACGATAGCACAACTCAACTTGTCTTGCAGACGATCGACGCGTACGAACGGTCGGCCAAGGAGTGCGTCGCCCGCTGGAGCAAGCGGCGGCATCGCCGACCGCCGTTGTTGGCCGAATGGCTATCGTGTCTCCCTGCCGATGCGAGGCTGTTGGATCTCGGCTGTGGAGGAGGCCAGGATGCGGGCGATCTCGGTCAGCGCGGGTATCGCGTTGTGGGCTTGGATCGAACGAGAGCGTTGCTCTCAGCGGGACGAAGTCGATTTCGTTTATTGCCGCTGGTCTGCGCCGACCTTCGTTACCTCCCCTTTCAGGCGATGCCGTTCGATGGCGTCTGGGCTGCCGCCTCACTGATGCATCTTCCGAAACCGGACGCCCGTCGTATTCTGACCGATCTGTGCAGGCTTGTCCGTCCAGGCGGCCTGTTTGCCGCG
Organism: Nitrospira sp.; assembly: GCA_005239475.1. Classification (GTDB taxonomy): domain Bacteria; phylum Nitrospirota; class Nitrospiria; order Nitrospirales; family Nitrospiraceae; genus Palsa-1315. The sequence goes on from SPAX01000064.1 coordinate 6,521, forward strand.
ACGGTGACCTATGGCGTGAAGAGCCGCCTCGTGACTGATGGATGGGTTCCCGGGCGCTATTTCGCTCGCTGGAGAAAGGACGAACTCGCTCGCGCGGTTCGTCGAGCCGGATGGAAAATTCTTGAGTTGAGGGTGGTGAGCAACCGGGAGCGCAAGGGGCGGTGGCTCAACTTGCTTGCGCAGAGAGAGGGCTGAGTCGGACTGTGAGGCTATTTCGATAAGGTCGGTTCCGATGCCGTGCGGCGATCGAGGGTCAGATAGATCTTGTCGTCGAACGTATAGTAGCCGCCCTGGTCGATGTCGTTCATGATGCAAATTGGTGAGAAGATAATAAAGCAGCCGAAAATATCTCCGACGACCCACCAGGACCAGGTGCGATCGATCTTGAACGAGGTCGGCTCATAGCCGTCTTTGTTTACCTGTGCGAGGTGGTTGCCTTTGCGACTGAGAGTGACTGTGCCTGGGGCTGTGAGGTGCAGGTAGTCGTCTATGACGACCGCGGTCTCCGGTGGGTTGGTGAAAATGGTGACCGATTGTTTGTCGGAATGCATCCAGGTTCCGCAGCCCGAGAGTCCTCCGACCAGGGCGCACAGCACGACCCCACCTTGCCACACCTTGTATATCCTCATCTTCCACTCCATCTAGTAGGCTGCGGAAAAACTCAGTTTATACATCAAACACCGTTGGAATCTTACAGAATGATACCGATGTCACAATCGCCGCAGGATGCTCAAAAAGACTGTCCAGCAAGGCCACAGCGAGCGAAGAGGCGAGGCGTACGCTTCGGTACGTTGAGCCTCTGAGCGATGCGAGAATGGCGCTGGCAGACTTTTTCAGCATCCTGCTAGATGTTCATCGCCTCGTTCACGTCATGCAGCGTCGCTTTGGCTGCCTCGCCAGCCCGGTGGCTGCCCTCTGTCACGATGTCGTCCAGGCGCGCGGGATCTTTGCTCAAGGCTACCCGCGCGTCCCACAGCGGCGTCATCCGTTCCACGATTCGATCAGCGACGAGTTTCTTGCAATCGATACAACCGATGGTGGCTGTCCGGCATTCGGTATTAATCTGCTCCTGAATCACCGGCAATGAAAAGATTTTATGAAAATCGTACACTGGACAGACGTCCGGGTTCCCGGGATCGTGGCGTCGGACTCGGGCAGGATCGGTGACCATCGTCTTGAGTTTCTGTCGCACGACTGGTTCGGAGTCGGACAGGTTGATCGTGTTGCCGTAGCTCTTGCTCATCTTCCGGCCATCCGTGCCGAGCACTTTCGGAAACTTGGTGAGCAGTTCTACCGGTTCCTGGAACACCGGCCTGTACAGGCTGTTGAACCGGCGGGCTAGTTCCCTGGTGAGCTCAAGGTGCGGCAGCTGGTCTTTTCCTACCGGCACGAAATCCGGCTTGTAGATGAGGATATCCGCGGCTTGGAGGACTGGATAGCCGAGAAATCCGTACGTGCTCAGATCACGCTCCTTCATCTCTTCCCGTTTTTCCTTATAGGTCGGATTCCGTTCCAGCCATGAGACAGGAGTCATCATCGAGAGTAAGAGGTGCAAGACGGCATGCTCCGGGATACGCGATTGCACGAACACGGTGGCTTTCGCGGGATCGATGCCCGCGGCAAGCCAGTCGATCAACAACTCGCGGACGAATTCTCGGATGCGACCGGTGTTGGCATAGTTCGTCGAGAGTGCGTGCCAGTCCGCGACGAAGAAATAGCATTCGAACTCGTTCTGAAGGCCTTTCCAATTCTCCAAGGCGCCGAGATAGTTGCCGAGATGGAGCAGCCCGCTCGGCTGCATGCCGCTGAGGACTCGTTTTCTAGGTGTGGTCATGGTGGGCTTCCTGTTCCGAGACCGATAGCGGCGGAGAGAATCATATTGGATAGACTGTGAGTCAACGTGCTCGTGATGGTATGGATCAGGTGGATCTCCGGATCGAATATGATCAGCGCCACCAGGATGAACATGCCGTAGGGTTCCACGCGTCTGAGCGCCATCGCTGCGGTGGTTGGGAGAAGACTTGTGAGAATTCTCCCGCCATCCAATGGGGGGATCGGCAGCAGATTGAACAGCATTAAGAGTACGTTAATCAAGACGGAGTAGACCGCCATTACGGCGATCGGCAGGAGGAGCATGGTATGCCATGTGTCTGGGAGGCTGGTGTCTTCTGATTTGGACCAGTAGCTCCCAATCGTGGGCTCGATTGACAATAGCAATGCGAAGAGGAGGGCACTGCCGATGGCCAGCGCGAGATTCATGGCCGGTCCCGCCGCCGCGACGAGTGCCATGTCGCGACGTGGTTGGCGCATGCAGCGTGGGTCGATCGGGACCGGCTTGGCCCAGCCGAGAAAGAACCCTCCAGGCATAGCCAGGCAGAGCAGCGGCAGGATGACGGTTCCGAACGGATCGATGTGTGCCAGCGGGTTCATGGTGAGCCGACCCTGGAGTTTGGCGGTTGAATCGCCGCACCGGTAGGCGACCCAGCCATGGGCATATTCGTGCAACACCATCGCCAAGAGGAGCGGGAGCCCCATGTAGGAAATCGTGTGGAGGATCTGCGGTAAGGAGTTCATGCTATCGGCTTTCCTAGGAGGCTGAGGGAAAACTCGGTTTACACACAATACACCATTGGAACTTTCCTTAATGATGCCGTTTTCAAAATGTCTTCAGGATACTCAAAAAGTTCATCCAGCAAGGCCGCAGCGAGCGAAGAGGCGAGGCGTACGCTTCGGTACGTTGAGCCTCTGAGGGATGCGAGAACGCCGCTGGTGGACTTTTTCAGCATCCTGCTAGTTCACCTGAAGGAATCGGCCCCGTTTGATTTGCATGAGGAAGAGAGGACGATTCAATGTCCCGTCCGGTCCAAACGCCGCCGGTCCCGCGAGGGAGGAGAGGTCCGGCTGGGTCAGCAGCTGGTCGTGGACGGCTTCGCCCGAGGAGGCGCCTTTTTGAACCGCATCGATCACCAATTTCGCGGCATCGTAGCCCTGTGCCGCAAAGACTGTCGGGTCGGTTTGGAACCGTTTTTTGTACCGACCGACAAAATCCTGCACGGTAGGGGTGGGACTATCCACAAAGAAGCCGTCGACGAACACGGCTCCGTCGATCGATGAATCGGCCGTGCGGGCGAAGTCAGGCGAATTCCATCCATTCGCGCCCAGGAAAGGAACTTTCATGTCGTGGAAATTGAGCTGGGCTGTAATGAGGCCGGCGTCAGCTGCGCGGCCTGGAATGAAGATCGCGTCAAAGCCCGGCGTATAGAGAATTTTCTTATCCAGCTTGGTCAGTTTCCCGGTCAGTTTAGTCTGATCGACCGGCACGGACAAGCCATATCTCTTGAGGTCCTCCGCTTTCATGCGTTTGAGCTGTGCACTCACGTCGGTTTCACCCTCTTTGTAGGATTCAATCGCGATCACTTCCCCCTCGTGTTGGCGCACTTCTTGGGCGAAGAGCCGGGCCAATTCGCGGCCATACGTGGTGTCGGGGTGCAGGATGCAGAATCGGCGGAATCCTTGCTCCTTGATGGCATAGGCCGCGATGCGTTTGGCTTGCAGTTGAAATGTGAGCGCCGTGCTGAACACGTAGTTGCCGAGTCGTCTGACATTGGGCAAGGTCGCCGTCGGTGTGATCAGAGGGATGTGGGCTCGCTCGGCGAGTTCAGCCATGACCGGCAGATTTTTCGAGAGGAGCGGGCCGATTACGGCGAGGGGGCGATCGGTGTTCAGCAGTCCGGAGAAGTCGTCAAAAAACGAGGCGAGGTCGGATTCGGAATCTTTGACGATGAGACCAACCGATGCGCTTCCTGCCCGGTCTCTGTTTGCTTCGACGGCCAGTTGAATTCCGCTGAGGACTTCATTGGCAAAGGGAGAGAGTTTTCCTGAAAGCGGCAGAACCGTGGCGATGAAAAACTGGTTGGACTGTAGTTTGGCTTGGAGTGTGGCGAGGAGTTCCGAGGTTTTTGCTGCCTGCGGGTGCATCGGGAAATTCACGAGAAATTGCTGAATTTGCCGGATGGCCCGGTGTTCTTCTCCACGGCCGACGTAGAGGTTGACGAGTCGGAGGGACGCGAGATCGCCGGGAAAGCTGCGTGGGAAGGTGTCCCGGATGTGATCGAGGGCTTTCTTGTCAGACGTCTCGCTGACCAGCTCGCGAATGCGGGTCCGTACGTCTTCCGCTTGGTCTTCGGTTCCCAAGGCCACTTCATCGAGCCACGCCTGAATGGCACGGGTCGCGTCCTTTTTTTGCGCGTAGATGTCGCCGATCAGCCGCAGGGCTTCGCGTTTCGTGCTGTCATCTTTGGAAAGGTTGCGCAGGCCCGTCAAGATCGGCAGGGCAAGGTCGAGATTGTCCATCGCCGCATGGGCTCGGGCCTGCATCAGCTTGCCTCGGTCCGCCACTTCTGAGTCGGGGAACTCGGTTTGCAGCTGCCGCAAGTATTTTAAGGCGTCCCCATCTTGCTTTGTGCGGTGCAGGGCTGCGCCGAGGAGTAAATAGGTGTCGTCGAGCAGGTCGGGCTTCGGAGAGGTTGCCAGAAAACGACGGAGTATGGTGATGGCTTCTTCGGCCTGATCTGCGTCGATCAGGCGCTTCGCCTGGTTCAGCGTGGGATGGTTTGCCGGGCTAGGGGTTCCTGTTTCTGCATAGACGGGGGGATTGAACTCGAACCCAGTGATTGGCCAAAGCATGCTCCAGGCCAATGTCAGCGCATAGCACCAGCATATAGAAAGGATGTACGTGCGATATGAAGGCAGAGATATCAACGGGCGGGCCATGAGCTCCTGGGCGGTGTGACGGATATGTCATTTGCACGTGACTACTATCGGAAACCTTGTGGGGTGTCAAGGTAAACCCCCATAGGGTTCGTTGTGTTCATCTGAACAATTGGCTATCATCGCACAGATGATGCTAGACCCGCTGGCCGAGCGATATTTGAGCCATCTCCGGGTGGAGGGTGGTCTCTCCCTCAACACGGTCGAAGCCTACCGCCGCGACTTGAGTAAATTCCACTCCTACTTGCATCGAGCCGGTATCGTGCCGCTCGGGCCTCTTACGCCGGAGACGTTGACGGGATTTCTCCGTTCCTTGAACGAGGCACGGTTGTCTCGCGCCTCCTCTGTACGCTGCCTCGCGGCTATTCGAGGGTGGTTCCGGTTTCTGATGCGGGAGCGGATGATTGAGGAGAATCCTATCATTGGTCTGGCCTCATTATCCCGAGGCATTCGACTGCCCAAAACGCTGTCGCAGCAAGCCGTCATCGCATTGTTGGACCTGGCGGCAGTTCCGACCCCTGAAGACCTGCGTGACCGCGCGATGGTGGAGTTGCTCTATGCGACGGGGCTTCGCGTATCAGAATTGGTGATGGCTGAAATCACGCAGATGAATCTTGATGTCGGGTATCTCCTGGTCACGGGCAAGGGTGCGAAGCAGCGTCTCGTGCCGATGGGTGAGGGGGCTCGACAGTTACTGCAGCAGTATGTGAATGAGGCGCGGCCACGGCTTCTCAAGGAACGGGCTTCACGGTATGTGTTCGTGTCGAGGCGGGGCAGGCCGTTGACGCGGCAAGCCTTCTGGAAGTTGCTGCGACGCCGTGCCCAGCGAGCGGGGATTACACAGATTATTTCGCCTCACATGCTCCGGCATTCGTTTGCGACGCATCTGCTCGAAGGCGGTGCGGATCTTCGGTCTGTACAGGTGATGCTCGGCCATGCGAATATTGCGACGACGCAGATCTACACGCACATTGAACGGGGACGCCTCAAGCGGGTGCATGATCGGTATTTCCCTCGGGTGGAACGGCGTCGGGGGCGAAAAATATAACCGAGGAGACACGATTCATATGGGCGGAGTGCGCAGCGGCCAAAAATGCAAGAAGAGTGCGAGATTCGATTGACAAGGGCAAGGGGAGTTGGTAGCATCCGCGAAGGTTGCTAAGAAAATCAGGCGGATAGCTCAATTGGGAGAGCGCTGCTTTTACAAGGCAGAGGTCACAGGTTCGATCCCTGTTCCGCCTACCAGCGCGAAAGCTGGTTTACGGGGGACAGGACAGATCATTGAACAGAAATAATGAAATTTTAGACGGGACCAACCGCTAGATATAGTCTTGTCATCCACAACTTCCGCTATAAGTAGAGTTTCGAGGGGCCGTCGTTCAGCTGGTTAGGACGCCAGATTGTCAATCTGGAGGTCGCGGGTTCAAATCCCGTCGGCCCCGCCATTTTCCCCTGTGTTTGCTAGACTGCGTAGGCAAGACTGTGAGTACTTCCTAGAGCCTGGAAAGGTCCTTTCCGTATGTTTCAGACAGGTTTCATCGGACTGGTGGGTTCGCTCGGCTCGGTTTCCAAAATTGTGCTCTTGCTCCTGTTCGTCTTCTCGGTCATCTCGTGGGCCGTTATTTTCTTCAAATGGCGAGCGTTTCGAGTGGCAGACCGCGAGGACAAGCGGTTCCTGGCGCTCCTAGTGAAGACACGAGATCTCGACGAGCTGTATCGACAAGTTCGACGAATCGAAGGGAGTCCCAGCGCGGTCGTATTCGAAGGGGTGATGGAGCGTATAGGGTCTGGGCGAGTTGAGGGGAGGGATGGTGTCGGCTCGGGCCCAGTTGATCAACATGTCATCGAGCGGACGGCGTCCCATCTCGGGCAACGCCAGCTCTCACAGCTTGAGACCTATCTCCCGTTCCTGGCCACGACGGGAAACATTACTCCGTTTGTCGGACTGCTCGGGACTGTGATGGGAATTATCGATGCATTTCGTGAGATCGGCACGCAAGGGACTGCCAGTATTTCTGCTGTCGCTCCCGGCGTTGCGGAGGCCCTAGTCGCGACCGCAGCCGGTCTGTTCACCGCCATCCCCGCGGTCATTGCCTATAACTACTTCCTCACTCGGATTCGCAGCACGGCGTTCCGGTTGGATTCGGTCACCATCGAGCTTCTGTCATCCCTCTCGACCGCTGCATCGAAGACGAAATCAGTTCCGGTCGGAGTTCAAGGATGACCCTAGAGTCCCGTCACCGTCGGTTTCTGGCAGAGATCAACGTTATCCCTCTCGTCGATGTGGTCCTCGTCCTCTTGGTGATTTTCATGGTCACCGCACCGATGCTGTATCGAGGGATGGACATTAAGCTGCCGACTTCTGCCACGAATACGATCAAACCGGAAATGCGCACGGTGCTCACGATTGAAAAAGATCAACGACTGTATCTCGACAAAGACCCGGTCGGGGTGGCTCAGCTGGAACAGAAATTGAAGCTCTTGAAACAGGACCATCCCGATGTGTCACTGTATCTCAGGGCTGATCGCGACGTGCCCTACGGGGTCGTGGTGCAAGTCATGGACGGTGTCAAGAAAGCCGGCATCGAGAAGATCGGGATGGTGACGGAGCCGGTCGGGCCCGAGCGTGTGGGAGCGCCACAAATTCCGCGTCTCCCGTCGCGAAAAAATTGACGCAACGTGCGCGAGGGGGCTGGTTGTTATGGCGTCCCAGGTGTCGGCCCTGTCAGGTTCGTGGTTCGACCAGGACGATCAATCCAGGCTGTCATCTCGACTCAAGCGAACGCTGGTGCTGTCGCTCGCCCTTCATGTTGTGGTTTTGCTCGTGGCGGTTGGGCTTCGACTTCCGCAACAGGGTGAACGCCCGTTGACGTCCGTGGAAGTGTCGCTGGTCAGTCTGCCGACACCCGTGAGACCAGCCGAGTCGGCGAAGCCGGTCGAATCAGCAAAAGTTTCAGACTCGAAGCCGGCACCGGCGCCAGCAGTGAAGGCGGTGGCCCCTAGCGTAGCCCCTTCAGCCGCGCCTCCAATAGGCGAGAGAAGAAGGGACATGCTGCGGGATCTTCAGCTTCCACCGGATGCGCCGAAATTTGGAGATTTGAGCCCCGCCACAAAATCGGTGGCTCAGCCCCAACAGGCGGCGAAGGTACTCGATATCCCACGGGTCAGGGATGTGGCGCAAGACCCGGTTGCGAAGATTCTGCAGCGGTCTACGGTCAGCGATGATCTGAATCGTGAGTTAGAAGAAGAGCTGAAAAAGATCAAACAGTTTCAGCCTGTAGCCAAGCTGGATATCCCGAAAGAGGTGAAACCGAGCGAGGCGTCAGTCACGCCGGTGCCCCAGCAAGAAGTGAAAACTCAGTCGGTCAAGACCCCCGAGACGACCTTGAAGATTTCCGGTTCGGCTGGGTCGAATCCCTACTGGGCTCGCGTGCAGTCTATTATTAGTAGCCAGTGGGAGCCGCCTCCGGTCGATATGGCGGGACAAACCTATACGATGATCGTCAAGTTTCGGCTTCAACGGGATGGGACGATCAAAGACGTGGTGGTGCAACAGTCGTCCGGAAATGCCTATTTTGATATGGCGGGCCAGCGCGCCGTGCTGCGGCCACGAATCCTGCCCGTGTTTCCTGCCGATATGACAGACAGCTATAAGGATGTAGAAATGGTATTTCGAGTCGGAGAGTCGGTCGGATGACACAGGGGAAATTGATCAGTGTCTGGCTCGGGGGAGTGCTGCTGATAGCGGGACTTGTCGGCATTCTTGAATCTGGGGCGGCAGATGTGTTCCTCGAAGCTACCCGTCCCGACTTTCAAAAGATTTCCCTGGGTGTTGCGGGAATACAAAACGGGGGAGGCCCCGACTGGTTGGGGGGGCGGATCGAAGAAGTCCTCAAAAAAGATGTGAAACGCTCCTTGGTCTTTGATCTGGTGGATTTGCCCAGTCTTGGGATTAAAACATCCGATATCGGCAATGGGAAGGGGACTGGTTCCAAGGCTGTATTTAAACAGGCGGCTGAGAAGGGTGTCTCAGTGTTGGTCTGGGGGAAAGCGGGCCTGAAAGAGGCGGAGAAAGACGCCGACGTGAACATGGAAGGCTTCGTCTATGACAGCGGCAGCGATGAAGTCGTGGGGGGAAAGCGTTACGCGGGATCGCCCTCGGTTGTGCGGCTGATGGCGCACCGCTTTGCCGACGAACTGGTGTTTCGTTATACGGGCGAGCCGGGCATCGCGCGGACGAAGATCGCGTATGTGGCTGAACAGGGGAAAGCCCGCGAGTTGTTCGTGATGGATTATGATGGCCACGATGCGCGCCAACTTACCGCCGATGGATTCCTGAACCTCATGCCGCAATGGTCTCCGGATCGCCGGTTCCTCGTCTTCACCGCCTATCGCAATCGCAATACGCAGGACATCGACATGATCGAGTTGGCGACGGGCAAGCGATGGACCCTGATTTCCCTGGGGGGATTGAACATCACTCCGGCACTATCCCCTGATGGAAACTTTCTGGCGTTTGCCTCCAGTCACGAAGGCAATTCCGAACTCTATCGGTTGGATACAAGAACGAAAGCCCTCCAACGGTTGACAGTAAACCCATCCGGCGACTTGTCTCCCTCCTGGTCTCCGAACGGGAGAGAGCTAGTGTTTGTGTCAGATCGGGGTGGCGGGCCGCAGCTGTTCCTGATGGGTTCAGACGGGTCGAACGTGCGCCGTCTGACGTTTGACGGCGATTACAATGCGGCGCCGGTGTGGTCGCCGCGTGGGAACTGGATCGCCTATGTGTGCCGGACGCAAAAAGAGTATAAGCTCTGTGTCATCTCGCCGGACGGACAGAAGCGAATGCAATTGACGACAGGACCGGGTGTCGATGATTCACCCTCTTGGTCGCCGGATGGCCGGCATCTGGTGTTCAGTTCGACGGCCGATGGAAAGAGCCATATCTATATGATCGATGCTGATGGTAAGGACATAGAACGGCTCACCTTCGAGGGAACGCACAATAGTGCGCCCTCCTGGTCTCCGGCATCGTGAGGATGCCATTTCGACCGCACTGGATGAATGAAGGCAAGTGATCGAGATGACTAACCTAGGAAAAGGAGAAGGACGCATGAACAAGACACTCTATACCTGCGGTTTGGTTCTGGTGATGGGCGTGGCATTGATTAGTATGCCTGGCTGCTCCAAAAAATCCGTACAATCTGGCGGCGACTCCCAGTCCGCTCAAGGAATGGCGAAGGGGGGGAGCTCGGACAGTTCCAGGTCCGGTGTCGGCAGCTTCCCGGACACCGGCGTTCAGTCTGGTGGCAGCGGGCTTCGGGGCCTCGACAAGAACCCGTCAGAAGAGCGTGTGGGCAGTGGCACGATGCTGGCCAAGGTGGATCCTTCTAGCAGTGCTGGAAGACAAGATGAGTTTCGTGCCGAAGCGGGCTTACTAGATGTGTTTTTTGCCTACGATAGCTGGACGATTTCCGAGGAGGAGCGGCAATCGTTGAGTCGTAATGCCGAGTGGATAAAGTCCAATTCGAGCGCGCTGGTCAAGGTCGAGGGGCACTGTGACGAGCGTGGGACCTCCGCCTACAATCTCGTGCTCGGTGAAAAACGGGCAAAAGCCGCGCGGAACTATCTGGTCGAACTCGGTGTCGGTACCCAGCGTTTGTCCGTGGTGTCGTATGGGAAAGAGCGGCCGTCCTGCAATGAACATGCGGAGTCGTGCTACCAGCAGAATCGGCGAGCACATCTTGTGGTGAAGACCGGGAAGTAGGCGACGTACTCTTTGTCGCGACGTTGTGACGTTGTTGTCCGCGACGAGAGAACAGGGGATTCCTTTATCATCTATGGGTGGAACAATGTGGAACCATTCGGATACAAAGGGAATCTGGACGACGATCTGTGTGATCTGTGCCTTGTTGTCGACCGGCTGCATTGCCCAACAAGCGGATCTCAAACAGACGGAGAAGAATCTTCAGCAGCGCATCAAGCAGTCGAGCGATGAGTCGGCACAGACCCGTGCGCGACAGAGTCAGGAGATTTCAGTGCTTCGAGAGCAGGAGTTGCCACAGTTGCGCGGCGAACTGGAGCGGGCGTTGCACCAAGCTCAGGAACTCCAAGGCAAGCAGGAAGACCTCAAGCAGCGCTCTGCGCAACTTGAGCTACAAACCAAGCGGCTTGAACAGTTGGCCGGCAAGCTGGAGACGGATAACACAGCTCGTTATAACCAGGTGCGCGAGAGCCTCAATGCTCAAGATGTCAAAAATAAACAGGATCGCGATCAACTCCGCATAGACGTGAACACTCGCCTCGACGACGTGAGCCGACAGATGGAGGTAGTGCGAAAAGAGATCATCGAGGTCGTGCAGAGGACGAACAGCGGACTTACCAAGAGTCTCGACGCACGTCTGGAGGAGCAGCATAAGGCGCTGGAGGATAACCAGGCTCGGGCCGAACAGTTGTCGGCAAAATTTGCACAATTCAGTCAGTCCTTGACGGCATTCAGGGATTCGCTGACAGGATTGAGCGAACGGGTGAGCCAAGAAGAGCAGGCGGGCAGAGCGTCGACGACCCATATCAATGAGATGAACAAGGCGGTGACCGGTCACTTAGGCGAGGTCAATAAGAGTGTCGCATCTGTCGCGCAGAAGGTTGCTGCCCGTTTTGATGAGCAGGACCGTCGTCTGGATACCCTCTCCAAGGCCGTTGACCAAGTCGCGCAGGATGCGCACGTGCGAGGGGGAAACAAGGGAGGGGTACGTCAGTCAACCACGAAGCCGGCCCATCGTTCGGCGTTGGTGCCTTCATCTGAATCCCCAAAGGTTGACCAGGAAACACCTTCGGTTTCGCTCCCTGTGGAAGCTGAAGCGGGACAATCGATTGAAGCGGTGACGTCGGCAGTCGAGTCCGAGGAGTCGCCGCGCCCGCAAGTCAGCCGGAGAGGAGAGCGCTCCGATAAAGTCGAGTACGAACGTCTATTGGCACTGTTTCGTGAGGGGGACTTAGATGGAGCCCGACAGGGGTTCGCCGCATTTTTGCGTGACTATGAGAACTCGGATCTGTCTCCAAATGCGCGCTATTGGCTCGGTGAATCGCACTATGGCAAGAAAGATTATAGACAGGCGATCGATTCGTATGACCGCGTTGAACTGGACTTCCCCCACAGCGAGAAAGTGCCAGCGGCGATCTTGAAGAAAGGGTATGCGTACCTAGCGATGAAAGATAAGAAGCGCGCTTCTTCGGCCTTCAAACAGGTGGTGACGTTGTATCCACGGAGTCCAGAGGCAGGAAAAGCGTCCGATAAACTATCCCAGTTGAAGGAGTTGCGATAACCGTGATGCGCAAGAAAACAGGTTCAAAGGGGTTGGTCGTTCTCATGGCCGGGGCGGTGCTGTTGCTCGCCGGATGTGCCAACCACGCGGATTTTGTGGGGCTGCGTGACCACTTGTCGACAGTGTCGAAGTCTCAAGATCAAGATCAAAAGCGGCTGGATGCCCTGCAACGACGCTTGGAGTCGCTGGAGCGGTTGAAGGATAGTGAATCCGCCAGGCCGAAGCTTGACCAGAAGTTCGATGAACTGACTACACGGAT